>DATDCV010000043.1:0-26386 GCA_036524155.1 Verrucomicrobiia bacterium | reverse complement strand
AGGGACCGCCCGGTGTCTTCCGCCAGGCTGCCGGGTCGGCGATTTGCGCTCAGAACGATCCAACCAGCCCAAAACGCCCGCGATGGGTCTCCTCCAGCGCCCGGGTCCCGGGCTCACGAATGGAGGTTGGCACGAAGCGGTTTTCTGACCAGACTCTTTCATGCGTACGGAATCATCGCCTGTGACTGAAAGCTCCCGTACAACGGAATCGACCCTCCCGCAGCCAGGATTGCCTGCGGGGCCTGGGGCTCGGGCTGGTTGGGGAACGGATGGCGGGGTGAATCGGGCCGTGGAGCGGTGGTTGAAGGCCCTGCTGGGCGAAGTCTTTTTAGGGTTCCTGGCGATCGTCGCGGGCGGTCTGACGGCAATCCCGCTGCTGTTCAAAGTCTCGGCAGCGGCGGACCGGTGGCTTGAAGCGGGCCAATGGGTGATCATCCTGCTATTTGGGTTGGAGTATGCGTTCGCGCTGGCCCGGGCGGAGTCGAAGCGACGCTTCATCTTGAATCCATGGAGGATCATTGACGCGGCAACGATTCTGGTTCCGCTGGCCACTTTGATTCCCGGCGCGTCGGACCTTTTGCGTTCCTCGCCCGTACTGCGGTTGACCCGTCTGGCGCGGGTGCTGACGCTGGGAATGCGCGCCAGCGGCGTGATGGTTCGCGAGGCGAAATCCGCCGTGGTTTCGCCGAAACCCGCGCCGGTCCAAATCCGGATGTTGCCAGGCTTGGGCGGCGTTGCTCCGCGGCTCACGACCTGGGATGAGTTCGTGCGCTGGGCCAAACAGCCCCAGGCCGGATGGTACAGTGTGGCCAACGTGGGCCTGCACAATCTCTCGGAACTGGAAATGGCGACAGGCATCCCCGCCGATTTCATCTCTTCGCATCTGTTCGGCACCAGCTACCCCCACCTCGAAACGACCGACCGATTCATCTCACTGTTCGTCTGGGTGCCGGAAATTTCCCCGGCGGAGGCCACCGAGCGGAACGGTGTGCTGCTCTTTGCCACTGACAAAGGCGTGGTCACTTTCTCGCGGCGCCCGACACACCTACTCGAGAAGATCGCCCAGGTCCAGGAAAGTGAGTTGGCCTCTCTCCCATTTCCAACGCGCATGACGTGCCAGTTTCTTAAGGTGCTCCTGGATACTAACGAAGATTTGGTCGGCCATTTCGAGCAAAAGCTGCGCGCCCTGGAAGAACTGCCCGTCCGCGAAAGCCGGCCGCAGTTCTTCGAGGAGACCTTCCGTTTGAAGAAAGAACTCTCGGCTGCTCAATCGGACTTGTGGCGTCTCCGGGGTGTGTTGAAGGATTTGGCGGATTCGCGGGTCAAGTTCCCCGGCGACGGCACTGACCACATCGCGTTCCTGGGCGAGTTGGCCGAGAAAGCCGACTACCTGTATGAGACTGTCAACAACACCCGCGAAGGCGTGCTTTCGCTGATCGAGCTTCACCTGAACGTGGTTTCATTCGAGATGAACCGGGTGATGCGCGTGCTGGCAGTGGTCAGTGTCCTGGGGCTGATTCCAGCAGTCGTGGGCGGCCTGTTCGGGATGAACCTGGCGGACAACCCGTGGCCCTTTACGCTGCCTCAAGTGACCTTCGCGGTTTGCATGACGATGGTGACCTGTCTGTATCTGTTCGTCGTAAAAGGCTGGCTGCGCTGAGGCGCGCATCGTTCCTTCACAGCCGGAGTGCACGTAACCGATGCGGGGCCTTGGACCCGGATTCAGCGCGGGCTGTCAGTTCACTCCCAACTCGCCCATCGCCCGCACCAAGCACTCTTTGTAGCTCCTTCCCACATTCAGGCGCGCGCCGGCTCAGCAACATCATTAAGGTGTGGGACGCTCCCAGGGCGGCCGAGAAAAACATTAGCAGCGGCACCGTCCAAAACCAGTTGGTGCGCCGAATCGGAAACCGCCCAAAACCGAGGATGATCAAAGGCAGGAGCGCAAGATGGGTGAAGTAACCGGTGAGCTCCCACACCAGCGGATAGAAGTACGGCAGGTTTCCGCCCTCCGCGAGCACGGCGGTGTAGGTTGTGCCGGCGGAAATAAACGCCCCCAGCGTGTACAACAAGAGTACAATCCGCCAGTTCAGGTCCGAAAGTTCGATCCAGCGCCTCCGCGCACGTTCGGGCGCAAACTTCGCGCCTCCCGCTAAAGGAACAGCGAGCGCTGTCGTTCCCGGCTGCGGCATCGGATAAAGCTCGCTCATGGATCGTGTCGGAGAGAACTCGAAAGCTCCGGAAGCATGGCGGTTTCCAATCGTTTGCCCAAGGTAGATTCGTGCCCGCCTTCGTGCACGACCAGCTTGTTCGGAATGCCTGCCGCTTGCATCAAGCCTGAGAGGTTTTCGGCGCCGCGACGTATCCATGCATACTCGTCATGCCTGCCAAATTCAATCGTAATTGCGTTCAACCGCCGGGTGCCCGCCTGGTAGGTCTTGAGTTTGTCTTTCCAGCCGCCCATTCCGTTCTCGAAACGGGGCAGGACATTCGTGCTCGCGTCGGGAGTCTGGTCTGGCCGCGGAAATTCGATGTGCGGATAGGGCAAATGCAGGTCAGGCGAGACTGCGGCCGCATAAGAGATGAATAATCCTTCCATGGCCATCTTGTCGGAGGGGCTGTTCAGGCGGCCCTGCGCGTAATCGCGAAACTGTTTTCGGCGTGACCCTTCATCGAGGTTTTTCCACTGCTCCACTTTCCCCTGCCACGCGCGGGCCGCTTGCTCCTTAACCGCCCTCAGATTTTCGAGTCCCTTTTCATCAAACACGGCCGGGCTCATGGCATAGACGGAACCAAAGACGTCAGGGTGTTTCAGGGCTAGCTCCAGCGCGCCGTACCCACCCATGCCATGCCCGGCCAGGGCCCGCGCGTTGGCTGCCGGAATGGTCCGGAGTTGCCCGTCCGCGAAGGTCACGAGGTCCCGCACGATGAAATCTTCCCAGTTGCCGGTCAGCGGCGAATTGCGATACCAGCTACCACCCAGAAAGTGAACCGCGTTCGGCATCACAATGATCATCTCTTTGGCCACGCCGGCTTTGATCTGGCGGTCCATGGCTTCCTTGAGCCGGAAACCTTGAAAGGTTCCCCCCGTGTACCGCCAGAGGTCGCATTTAAAATTCGGAAGAAAGTACAAAACGGGGAACCGCCGCTGCGAGTTGCGGTAAGAGGGCGGGAGGTAAATCACAATCTCCTGGCGGTCGGCGATGCCCATGACGTTCCGGGCTAGTGAGGGCGTCTGCAGCGTTCGACAGAGAAGTTGCCCCTGCTGGCGGGAACACCCGGAGCCTGCAAGCACGCCCACCACCAGCACAGGAACCAGCATCGTGGAGACTTGCGCCGACAGCCGCGAGCTCGCGCGCTCCGTCGCGGCGGTCCGGCTCGTTCCAGGCTGTCGCCATTTCATGCCAAACAGCACCCGGAGAAAGTTCCAGGGTTTGATCGCCAACGCGTACAGCCCCCAACAAATCCCAAAAGTGCCGCTCGCTACCAACAGGAACTTCACCGGGATTCCCCAGTTCACGTACGCCAACTGGTAGGCCAGCATAATGATAATCGTCTGGTGGAGTAGGTAGAACGGGTAAACGGCTTCGTTCGCATACCGCAGAAACCCGTGGTTGAAACTCAGATACTTCCGGCCGTATCCGAGGAGCGTCAAGAGCCACATC
This sequence comes from Verrucomicrobiia bacterium, assembly GCA_036524155.1. Classification (GTDB taxonomy): domain Bacteria; phylum Verrucomicrobiota; class Verrucomicrobiia; order Limisphaerales; family UBA8199; genus DATDCV01. Next base: position 22,721 of record DATDCV010000043.1, on the reverse strand, counting down.
CAGACGTGGAAGGTGGACAATAAACGGTAACCGGCCAGATTAAGCCTGGACCCCGGCCAGCTCGTATTCCAAAGCAGAATCATTGTCGCGGCGGCCGCTATCCCTGCTCCGAGGAACTTCCGCCGGTGTGCGGCCAGCGAATCATACACGCCTGTTCCCGAAGCGAGCACGAAACCGGCGACAAAGAATGTGAGTTTATGAGTAAAGTTCCCCCAGTCGGACAGCAGGTTATTGGCGTCGCCTGGCCAGATTGGCCGCAAGGTGACCTCGGCCAGCGCGCTGGGGATGAAAACCAGGTACAGAAACCAGGGGCTTTGCAGGCGGGCCAGGACTTTGCCCAGGAACTGACGTCCTTTCCGTGACCTCGCCGCCACAAACACAGGGAGCATTAGCATCGAAAATGCCCAGATGTAAGGAACGTACCAGAGGTGGTGCCACGACAGGTTCCCCTGGGGATAGGATCCAGTCGTGAAAATCGTCGGATAAAAATCCCAGAATGAATCGTATTGCTGATGGTGATAGAGGCGCTCGAGATAGACTTGCGGCGGGATCACCACCAGCATGCCGAACACCAGCGGCAACAATAACCGCTTCTGCCGCTCGAGAAAAAACTTCCAGGTCGAGTAACGGTCCATCGCGAACCAGACGGCCGAGCCCGAGATGAAAAACAACAATGGCATGCGCCACGCATGCACCCAGCGCATGACCTGGTCAAACGCGGCGCTGGTCTCAATGTTTTTGACGTGCCAATCCCACGTGCTGAACATCATCCCGGTGTGAAACAGCATCAGTAGCCCAAAGGCAAAAACCCGCAGCCAATCCAGGTCGTATCGTCGTTGCATCGTCGTTCTTTGTTGCGCCAACCAAACCACAACGATTCTCCGACGGCCACGAATATGTCACGAACCGTTGTCAGAACGCCACGAACACCGCTAAAATCGGGTAACATCAGGAGTGACCGCCCTCTTACTCTCCTCCGCCCTCCATCTTCTGCCCGCTACCTGCTATTTTCCCTGGTCACTCCTCCTCGCCCCGGTCCATATTCCTGGCGTTGTCCAACCGATCAACCGCGCTTTCGTGTAAGCGCCGTTTCACCGCAGGATCGAGCGAGGCTGCGGCAACGCTGAATTTCTCGACGACAGCGCGCGTCAGCAACCGGACCGTTAGGGTGACCAGCAGCCCCCGGTCCTTGTGCCGCACGCTCTGCAAATCATCCCAGGAAAAATCGACCCCCTCACATAGGGAGCGATACAACGCGTCGGACCGGCAAAGGTCGAGAATTTCCTCCGAATCAAAAACGCCCCGCGCGTAGGCAAAAGAAAGCACCGCCAGCATTTTCTTGCGCACGTCCACTGCTGGCGCAGCCCCGTTGAGCTTCTTGACCTCCTCCTCGACCCACAAACAAAGGGTCGCCGGTTCGACCCAGTCGCCCATATCAAGAGGAAACGCAATCCTGGCATTCAGCTCGTCCATGCCGTAACGCTGGGGTTGGCTGCCGAGTGGCTCACTTCAAAGGATGCGGGGCATATCCACAGCCTCGGCCATGCACATGGCGCTTGAGCGGCGCGATGGTGACAATTTGGTGACACTCAATAGATGCTTACCCTAACCTCAAGAATAGGCAACCTTAATTCCGTCCCCGCACGCCAGCTAGCAAGCTGCAACCTGCCTGTCTTCGCAACCTCGCTCCGCCATCGCCGGCGCGCGGACTGAACTCCGCAGCAACTTACATTGGCAAGGGGCGTCCGCATTCCAGACGCAACGGTCGGCCGGGCGTTGCTGCGGGCTAAAGTCCGCGCGCCGTCGTGGAATGTCACCTGGCAAGCCGGAGTGGTGAAACGCCTCAGCGCACCCTGGCGCGGAGGATCGTGACCGAGTTTCCCGGAAAACTGTGCCGCAGGCCCGAACCCGCGCACGATACGGTTTTTTCGACAGGGCTAACCCTGGTTGGCTGCTCTAAAGTGTTCTCGTCCTGGGGGTCGTTGGAGGTCAGGACCGTCAGCTTTGCCGTGCCGCCTAAGCGGGCCCCCGTCAGCTTAATCTCTGTCTCCTGCGCGTCCGGCGAAGCATTGACGACCTTGAGGATCAGGTCGCCTCCGTTCTTTTCGCGGCTGGCAGTCGCATACAGGCTCTTGGTCCGGGGACAGGTCACGTCGTGCACCAGCTTGTCGTTGAGATAGCACTTGATGTTCACGCCCCGCACTTCGATCCGGATGTCGTACCACCGGCCGGTTTCGACGCGGCCTTGCACTTCGTCCCCGATGACGCCTTCCATCTCGATTGCATGCCGGACGTTGCCCCAGCCGCCGATGTTCCACCACGCCTTCGCATTCTCGTCCTGGACCAGAAACGGGATCAGAAACCCTTCGTCGCCGCTGACCTTCCGCGCCTTGAGGGAGTAGGTGTAGTTCGTCCAGGACTTGTCGCCCGCAAAGGCGCGGATGTTGTCCTCATGGGACTTCTGTCGCAAAACTCCGTCCTGGACTGTCCAATCGCCGCCGTGCAGCCTCCAGCCTTTGGTCCCGTCGGCAAAATCACAACTGAAGAGAGTCTCGTCGCCGCGGGTGACTTTGATATCCTTGAACTCCGCTTCTGTCCGCCAGGTGCCCACACCGATTGCGCCGGCCTTGGGTTTGGGAGACACCTCCGGCACCTCCAGCGTCACCGGGAGCACTCGGTCACCCCGGTTCTCGCTGAACAGCTTCTGCACATAATAGCTGGGCAGTCCATAAACGCGCGTGCCGTCGAAGTTGATCAGGTCGGGGTTCCACTTCTTGTAGTTCACGTTCGCAAACAGCGGCGCGTAAGAAGCCATAACCACCACGTCCGAATTGCGCTCCATGCCGGTCATGAACGCCGCTTCGCCGACGGCGGCGCGCAGGTTGCCCTGGCCGCAGCCCTGCGTCACCGCGTACTCCCCCACATATACTTTCCGGCCAGCCCGGTCGTAAGAATCGTACTTGCCGGAGTTGTTGATGAAGAACTCCGGGGAGTTGTAGTAATGCTCGTCGATGATCTCGATGGACCGGTTGCCGGGCCGGCCGCCCCACTCGTTGGCGATCAAATGCATTTGGGGGTATTTGGCTTTGATGGCGTCGTGGAACAGCGCGTATCGCTCGTGGTAGCGCGGGCCGCCGTTTTCGTTTCCGATCTCCAGGTATTTCAGATTGTAGGGTGCCAGATGGCCTTGTCTGGCCCGCACTGCTCCCCATGTGCTGGTAGCCGGACCGTTCGCGTACTCAATCGCATCCAGCGCGTCCTGCACGAATTCGTCCATCTTGTCCATCGGCACAACCTCGCGGTGCGACATCCCGCAATTGATGACGAAAAGCGGTTCCGCTCGCAGATCCTCGCAAAGCTGAAGGTATTCGTGGTAACCGACTCCATGCGTCGCCTCGTATTGCCAGATGTTGTGTTGCGTTCGCCTCTCGCCCAGCTCGCCAATCGTCTGCTTCCAACGATAGGCCTGGCTCATCGTCTCGCCTTCCACCCAGCAACCACCCGGAAAACGAACAAAAGCCGGTTTTAGCCCCGCCAGCATTTCCGCCAGATCAGGCCGCAAACCGTTCGCTCGGTTCTTCCAGGTTTTCGTCGGAAACAGTGAAACCATGTCTAACCAAAACGTGCCGGCTCCGGTGCTGCTGATCACGAGTCGCGCTTTCGGGTCGGTTTGCTTCGTCCGCAATGAAAGCTTGTGAGGCTGCCAACCGCTGTCAACTTTGGCAATCCGCGCTTGCGCGTAAATGGTCCCCCCCTCGCCCTCCAGCGAGGCGACGAGCGGTCCCGTAAAGCCTGGCTCGCCGCGCGCAAACAGCGACCGCGTGTAGTTTTCCCCTTGCTTCACCGCCATCCCCCAGTAGCCGCCATTGGCCACTCCGCCTCGCCCGCCGCCGCCCGCCGTTACCTGCACTTTCAGCGACCGCAGATTCTTCGCACTTACCGACCGGGACTCGTCTACCGCCAGGCTAACCGTCGCGCCGCCGCTGGACACCGCCGACCAATAGTCCGGCTTGTCCGAATCTGAAAAGTTCCGGTTCCTCACCATCTCAGCGTAGAGGCCGCCATCCGCCGAGCAGTTGATGTCTTCAAAGAATATGCCGTACAACATCGGGCTGATTTGATGGCCCGGCTTTTCCGCTGCGACCGTGATTACCGCAGGGGTCTGCCCCAAGCCATAAACCATTCCTGCCAGCAACATACTTGCGGTGAACACTGGGCATCTCCGGGGAATGGCGGCCAACAGCAAGCTCCTGATGTATTCGCTAATCATGGACGGATTCTTCGGACCTCGGCACGCCAGGTCAAGGGATAACGCCGACAGCGCACGACTCCCCCTGCGCAGGCGGGTCACTTCGGTCGCGTGCTGTGGTCTTGGAGCCAGGCGACGTCGGGATTGCCGGGGGAGGGTGTGGACATGACCCCCAGGGGGTCGCCGCCCGGCACCAACGGCGGTGTGGTACGGCCGTCGATCCAGCGATGGTTTTCCGAATGTCCGTCGGCAAACGAAAAACCGCACGAACGATTGTGATACATCCCGGGAAGATCGCTGGTGAACGCGTACAATTCCGGTCGATCCGGATAGCCGCTCATGTCGATCATGAAATTGCTCCAGTTGACGCGGTCCTCGCGCATGTCAAGAAATACAAATATGCGTGCGGGCGACGAACTGCCGTTGAAGGCCGAAAGCTTCGCGTAGATCCGGTACGGCGCGGCAAACGGCCAATGACCGTCAGTCCCCTCGGGTAGGGGATCAATGCCGGGAATCGGCGCGAAGCCTCCGACATACAGGTTCATCGACATCGAGAGGATGCGGGGCTTGGCCACGCCATCCACTTTTACGGTTGAGTGGTCGGCTGGGCACTTGTACAAACCCGCGTTTTTTCCCGCATGAACCCAAAGCGGGCGTTTCTCCATGTCGAAGGTGGTGTCCCAGTTGGCCCGGTTATTGCCGTCGAAATCCATGTGCGCTCCGGACCAGGCGTACTCGTCCGGCCAGGTGCCCCACCCGCTCGTGCTCGCATAAACCAGTACATCCCGGTTGTCGTCGGCGTACATGCGCCAGGCCATCCCCAACTGCCGGTGGTTGTTGACGCAGGCCATTCCTTGGGCTTTCTCCTTGGCCCGGTTCAGCGCCGGCAACAGCAACGACGCCAGGATCGCGATGATGGCGATCACAACCAGCAGTTCAATGAGGGTGAATCCGGGGCCGCATCGCCTCCTCACAGGTCTGCTTGCACTGGCCCGCATGATCTTAGGGTCGTTGATAACCGGAGGGCGCGCAAGGGCCAAATCAACGCGGCCCCATTACCCTCCGGGCCGTAATTCGTACCCCCCCCTCAGCCTTGGGTCGGAGCGCCGAGTTGTACTCGGCTTACAGGAGGCCGTCGGCTGGCTTAAGCCGATTAGAAATCGGCGCTCCGACCCAAGACTGCGGCGAAACGGTAATTCTTTTGACCCTGTCCGCAACTTTTCATAGTTTGGCGTGTATCAGAGGACTGATGATTATCTGTAATTGTCTCTAAGATGGCTTTTGTATCGCTGAAAGAGTTTTTATCGCGCATGGGCTTGGGCAGCCCCGAGCAGTTCGACGAATGGAGCCGTGCCTGGAAAGTGGCTGTTGGAAGTGGTTCGCAGGAGTCGCTGTTGGGCTTCATCTGCCGGGAGTGCGGCCTGGCCGAAGACGTGTTTTTGCAGAAACTCGCCCACGCCCTGAATTGGCCCTATCTGGATTTGCCGAAGCTCAAGGTGCCGGCGGAAGCTCGCAATCGCATCTCCACCAAAGTCGCCTTTCAATACGGGGTCCTCCCGACCCAAGTGCAGGACGGCAACTTGCAGGTTGCGGTGAGCAATCCGTTCGATGCGGGAATGCTTAACGCGGTGCGGTTCGATGCGCGCGGCCCCGTCCAGTTCGCGCTGGCCACCAAGGCTGAAATCGAAAAAGCGCTGAAGAACTTTTACGGCGTCGGCGCTGAGACACTTGGGGAATTGGATCAGGACGAAGCCCCCATGGACCTGGACCTGCCGCTGGACAAGGAAATCACCGAAACGGATCAGGAAGCGAGCGTTATCAAGTTCGTTAACCAGGTGATCTGGGAGGCCTACAAAGATCGGGCGACGGACATCCATTTCGAGCCGGCCGAAGATGAATTGCGGATCCGGTATCGCATCGATGGCATCCTCCACCAGACGCCCATGCCGCCGCAACTCAAACGGTTTCAGGCGGCGCTCATCTCCCGCATCAAGGTGATGTCCGGCATGAACATTTCCGAAAAACGCCTGCCGCAGGACGGCCGGATCAACGTCCGTATCAAGGGTGAAGAAATCGATATCCGCGTATCCACCGTCCCCACGGTTTACGGCGAGAGCGTTTCTTTGCGGCTGCTGACCCGGGGCAAGATTTTCCTCAGCCTGGACAAGCTCGGGTTTTCGCCCCTGGAAGAGCAGGCGATTCGGGAAATCATCGTCAAACCGCACGGCATCTTCCTCGTCACCGGTCCTACCGGTTCCGGCAAATCCACGTCCCTTTACGCGTTTCTAAGCACCATCAACTCGGTCCACAAACGCATCATTACGATTGAGGAGCCCGTCGAATACGAACTCAAGGGCATCAACCAAATCGCGGTGCGGCCGGAGATCGGCCTCACCTTCGCGATGGGTTTACGGCACATTTTGCGTCAGGACCCCAATGTCATCATGGTCGGCGAAATCCGCGACTTGGAAACCGCCGAGATCGCGATCCGGGCCGCGTTGACCGGCCACCTGGTATTCAGCACGCTGCACACCAACGACGCTCCGAGCGCATTCACGCGGCTGATCGACATGGGCATCGAGCCCTTCCTGGTGGCCTCCTCAGTCGAGGCCGTCATGGCACAACGGTTGGTGCGGACCATTTGCCCTCAGTGCAAGGAGGAGCAAAAAGTCGAGAAAAACTATTTGCGCCGGATCGGCTACCCCGAAGAAGACATCGAAACGGCGAAGTTCTACCGTGGCGCCGGCTGCGAAGGCTGCCGGCAACTGGGCTACCAGGGGCGAATGGGCATCTACGAATTGCTCATCCTGAACGAAACGTTGCGGCCGCTCATCCTCAACCGCGCACCCGCCTCCACGATCGCCGCGCGCGCGATTGAACTCGGTATGCGCACCCTGCGCACCGACGGCTGGAACAAGGTCAAAGCCGCTCTGACTACGATCGAAGAAGTCTTGCGGGTCACTCAGATCGAAGAGCATCTCGAAGCGCTCATCGAGGACACCAAAGCCGAGGTGTGGGTGAAAAGTTGAAGAGCGTACGAACCAAACGGAGCGATAGAGCAATGTCCGGCACGCCAGATTTCCAATTGCGTCAGCCGAAACGGGAGAGCCGCGATTCCCTGCGCCGTCCTCAACCCTGGGCCCGAGGCCCCGAGGCTTGTCGTTGGCGGCTGGCGGGCCTGTTCCGCGCCTTGGCATGGTCTTCTTGGGTCGCCGTGCTGACCGTGGCGGCAGCGTTGCCCCTTTCCGCCGCCACCGCTCAACCACCGCCGGCACGCGTGCCGCTTTCACCTGCGCTGCGCACTAATCTACCGGCAACACGGCTGACAGCCACCAATGCCTTGGCCCGTCCGCGCCCCGGGGTGACAAACGCGGCCGCTTCAAAAGCACCCGGCACAAACACGGTGGCGTCCCTCAGCAAGAGTCTCAAGGAGAGGTTTGACCGTGTCCAATCTCACCAGGCGTTTTACCCGGCGCTGATTGGCGTTGGGGTGTGTGTCGTGGCACTCATTGTTTTGCGCGGTATTCTTTCCCGGAAAAAAGCCCGCGCCGTGCCCGCCAGCGCTATCACTAAGGCTACCGCGAAAGCCTATCGGAGCCCCCGCGCGGTTTCGGTGCATGCCTGCAATGTATTGGAAGTCGGCCCCGGCGCCCGGCAAGTCTGGCAGTTTGAGCCGCGTGGCGGCAATTATGTTCTGAACCGCGAGCACACTGCTGCGGACGGCGTCTCGCTGCCGTCCCGCCTCGTCGGAAAGGACTGGCGCTCTCTCTTCTACCGCAAGCTCAACATTGCCTGGCTTCCTCCCGAGCATGTGTTTCTGCGCGCCGCGCAGTTCCCCCGCAGCGATTTCAACGAGACACTCTCGATGGTCGAGCTTCAACTCGAGAAACTTTCGCCCATTCCCGTCGCGCAGATCGCCTGGAGCATCCACGTTCTTCCGCATGCGGACGGCGATATGCAGACGGTCATTGTGATGATTGCCTCGCGGAGCGTGGTCGAGGAATTCCTGGGCAAGCTGGAAGGGCAGGGGTTCCTGGCTGACCGCCTTGAACTGCCGCTGCTGGACCAACTGCAAACCACGGCGATCACCGAGGACGGTGCCTGGATTTACCCCGAGGCAGGCGACGGGAAAAACACGGCCCTGGTGGCCTGGTGGTACGGCGGAGTATTGCGCAACCTGGATTTGGTGGCCTTGCCGGCCGATCGGCAGCCCGGCAGCCTCAAAGAGCAACTCACCCAAATGGCTTGGGCGGGTGAGATGGAAGGGTGGCTAGGTTCCTCGCCCGAATGGCACCTGGTGGCCGACGCCGTAGTTGCCGCTGTGTGGGAGCCTGCCCTGCGGCAGGGACTCGAACAGCCGGTCGAGGTCATCACTCCGCTCGCCACCCGCGACTTGGCGGCGCTAACCGCGCGGCGTTCCGCGCAGGCGGACCCGAGGGCGAACCTGATGCCGCTGGAATTTGCCGAGCGCTACCGGCAGCAGTTTGTGGACCGGCTCTGGATGCGCGGTTTGCTCGGCCTGGCGGGACTTTATGCCCTCGGCGTCGCGGTCTATATGGTCGCGTTAGGCTACGTCAGTTACAAGACCGACGCGGTCGAGACGGAGATGAGGCAGATGGCGACGGTGTACACCAATGCGCTGCAGCTAAAAGCTCGTTTCCAGGTGCTCCAGGATCGTCAGGACCTCAAATACGCCGCTTTGGACTGCTGGAACACTACCGCCCGGTACCTGCCCGAGAGTGTCAACCTGGATAGCCTGACTTTCAGCCAGGGCAAACGCCTCTCCCTAAACGGCACTGCCCCGGCTGATGCCAGCACCAAACTCAATGACTTCGAGGCCGCCATGCGCAAGCATACCATTAACGGCCAGCCGCTGTTCGATCCCGCCCGGGGCGAAACGCTCACTTGGCGAGTCAGCGGTTCCACGGCTACCTGGACTCTGGGCCTCGAACTCAAACGCGCGGAGGTGCAATGAAAAGCGGTTATTGGGAAAACCTTCGGCCGTTCGAAAAACGGGTCGTCGTTGCCGTCGCCGCCCTGTTCTTTGTCGTTTTGAACTTCCTGTTCGTTTTCCCGTACTTCTCGGAATGGAGCAAGGTTGATGACCGCATGTTCCAGGCCCGCAGAAAGCTGCGGATGTACAGCGAGGAGGTTTCCAAGACGAATACCTACTGGATCAAGGTCCGCGAGATGGAAAAAGCCGGACTTGAGGTCCCGCCTGAAGACCAGGTCAGGCATTTCGCCAACACCATTGACTCCCAGGCTGGCAAAAGTGGCGTCAACATGACTTCCGGCGGCAGGACCACCACCAGCACCAACCAGTTCTTCATCGAGCTGAGCCGAAGCATCGGGGCTCTGTCCCCTGAACAACCGCTCGTCGATTTCCTTTACAACCTCGGTTCCGGCAATTCGCTGATCCGCGTCCGCGACCTGAACCTGCGCCCCGACCCCGCACGGCAGCAGATCGTAGCCACGGTGACCTTGGTCGCCAGTTATCAAAAGAAAGTAGCCGCCAAGCCGCCGGTGGCCGGCCCCGCGTCCAGGTCGCTGGGCAGCCAACCAGCAACTCCAACAAAGAAATAACGTGAAGACCTTTCCGCTAGCTTTATTCCTGTCCGTCGCTACGGCGTGGGGACAAGGCGCTGCCCCCGGCCCGGCCCCGGCCCCGGCCGTTCCCGGCACTAATCCAAACCCTGCCCAGCCAGGCACCATTCCGGGAGGAGCCGCCACTCCCGGCGGAGTCGTCCGGCCATTCCGGCCCCAGGGACCTTTGTCGGGCACAAACCCCGCCGGTACGCCTCCAAACCCCGCCGTTCCAGCGACCACCACACCCGGCCAGTCCGCCACGGGCCCGGCGAGCGCCGCAGAGCAGACAATTAGCATTCCTCCGCCTCCTTCGGGCACCAATGCTCCTGGTGAGGACATCATCCCGGCGGGCGTGATTCGGTTCCCGGCGGTGGATCTCAACCAGGTCCTGCAATTCTATGCTAAACTCGTGGATCGCACCGTACTGCGCCCGACTACTTTGCCTGCCCCAACGATTACGTTGGAAACCCAGACGGCACTCACCCGGAGCGAAGCCAGGGCCGCGATTGACGCTGTGCTCGCTCTGAACGGCATTACGGTGGTCAACGTCGGCGACAAATTCGTCAAGGTCGTTCCCGCAGGGCAAGCCGGCCAGGTCGGCGCCGCCTTTAGCAAGCAACCAACCGATCAACTGCCGGACCTCGGGCAATTTGTCACCCATGTCGTCCAGACGAAGTATGTCAAGCCCAGCGAGCTGACCCAGTCCCTCACCCCATTCGCCAGCCCGGGATTGGCCAACGGCATCCTGACCATCGATACCAGCCAGATTCTTGTCTTGCGTGACTACAGTGAAAACGTCAAGCGCATGCTCGAGATGGTCAACAAAATCGATATCTCGGTGCCGTCCGAGTACATCTCCGAGGTTATTCCTATCAAGTACGCGCTGGCCTCGGAAATTGCCAACGCGCTCAACAGCCTAAGCAGCGGCGGCGGCGGCACGACAGTCGGCGGTGGCACCGGCACGGGTGCTACAGGAGGGATGATGGGTGGCCGCGGGTATGGCGGCGGATATGGCGGTGGCTATGGTGGCGGCTACGGCTCTCGAATGGGATACGGCGGAGGTTACGGCAGCGGTTACGGCCGGTCGGGATACGGTGGTGGCTACGGCAGTTACGGCACAACCCCCTACGGGGATGTGACCCCATTAGCAGCCGTCGCTCCAGGGGCCACGGCTGTACCCGGCACGGGCGGGACCTTCACCGACAGACTCCAGCGCATCATCCAGAAGGCCTCAACTGCGGGTGAAATTCAAGTGCTTGGCCAGACCAAGATCATTGCCGATGAACGAACCAACTCCTTGCTGATCTTCGCCTCGCGCGAGGACATGAAGACCATCAAAGATATTGTCGCCAAGCTGGATGTTGTATTGGCCCAGGTGTTGATCGAAGCGGTGATCATCGAAGTGACGTTGAACAGTGCGAGAGACCTCGCGTTCAGCTACCTGCAAAAGTCGCCCCAGGGCAATTGGGCCCGCGGCATCGGCGCCATCAACAACAACAACAGCCTTTCCGGGAACAATTTCGGAAGCGGCGGTAGTGGGACCAACTCTCTGCTCCCTCGAGGCTTCAGCTATCTGGCTTCTTTGGGTGGCGACCTGGACGTCTCGGTCACGGCTCTTGCCAGTGACAGCCGTGCCCGAATCCTGCAGCGGCCGCGTATTCAAACCTCGCACGCGGTGCCGGCGGTTCTGTTCGTCGGCCAGTCCCGTCCTTACCCAACCGGAAGTTACTATGGCGGCGCTGCCTACGGCAGTTATTCCTCCATCCAGCAACTGCAAATCGGTGTTACGCTCCAAGTGACTCCCCTCATCAATCCTGACGGTCTTGTGGTCATGGATATCGACCAGCAGATCGACAGCTTCGCGGGCAACGTCACCATCCAGGGCGTCGGCGATGTGCCTGTCACCACCTCGAAACACGCCACCGCCAAAGTGGCCGTCCGCGACCATGACACCATCATGCTCGGCGGATTGATCGAAAACACCAAGAACAACAACAACTCCGGCGTGCCGTTCTTGAAAGATATTCCGCTCTTGGGCTACCTTTTCCGCAGCTCGGCCCAGGACTCGAGCCGCAGCGAATTGATCGTGCTGATTCGTCCGACGGTGCTGCCGACGCCGGAGGTTGCGGCGCTGAACGCCAAAGCCGAGCAGAAGAAGATGCCCGAGATAAACCGGATGGAGGCCGAAATTAACGCCTCGGAAGCCCAGCGCGTCAAAGACGCGGAAAAGGATTCCAAGTCTCGATAGCCGGCAGCGCGGCCTTTAAGCCATTTCAAGTCGTGGGCGTTTTGTGTTTTTCGAGCCTTTGCCACTAACAGTTTTACTTTAGAATCACACCTATGAATGTGCTTGCCGGGTCCGAATGGGATGGAACCTCAGGCCGGCGGGCGGCCCTTGCGCTCGCCGCCAGGTGCCGGTTCGTTGGCTGCTTTCTGTTGTGCGCCTGCCTGTGGTTCGATGGCCCTCAGGGGCGGGCGGACAGCACCGTGACCAATTGCACCGAGCAGGCCTTGCGCGCCGCATTGGCGGTTGGCGGCGTAGTGACTTTCACCAATAACTGCAGCATCACCCTATCCCAGTCCATCACGATAGCTGCATCTCCAACCACCATTGACGCCGCCGGTCACAACGTCACGATAAGCGGTGGGGGAAAAGTTCCTATCTTTAACGTGATCGGCGACCTGACTCTGGCGGGCCTCACCCTGGCCAACGGGAAAAGCGCCACCGCAGGGGGAGCTCTTTACGTCAACTCCGGGGCCGTGGTACTCGCCACCAACTGCGTTTTCCTGGGTAATAGCGTCAGCGCCTCAAATGGCGTGGCGGGCACGGCGGGCGCGAACAGCTCGGGCCCCTCCGGCGGCAATGGTGGCAACGGTGGCAACGGCGTTTCCGCTGCGGGGGGCGCGATTTGGAATGGTGGATCACTCACCTTGGTTGCCTGCACATTGTCGAATAATACCGCCACCGCCGGCAGTGGGGGTGGTGGCGGCGGCGGCGGCAGCGGGACTGGAACCCTCAGCCAGGGTGGAAACGGCGGGTCGGGCGGTCCTGGAGGCCCCGGTTATGGCGGCGCAGTTTTCAATGGAAGCATCCTGACGCTGATCGATTGCACCATTGCCAGCAACAGCGTAGCCGGCGGGGACGGCGGGGCTGGCGGCGCCGGCGGCACAGGTGCGTTCGCCGGACGGGCAGGACAGGGCGGCAGCGGTGCCAGCGGCTTTGGCGGTGGGGTTCATAACACCAACAAGCTCACCGTGCAGCGATGTACTTTCACGGGGAATTCAAGCACGGGCGGCGACAGCGCGGCGGGCGGCACCCAGAGCGGCGGCCAGGGGATCACTGGTGCCCGGGGCGCCGACGGGGCTGGAGGCGGCCTCGCCACTACATTCTCGGCCGCGATCACGAATAGCACTTTCTACGGCAATAACTCTACCGGCGGCAAAGGAGGCACCGGCGGACCCGGCACCGGCGCTTTATCCAGTGGCGGGCGGGGCGGCGATGGTGGCAACGGCCTCGGCGGCGGGCTCCAAACCTCCGGGATGCTAAGTTTCGTCAACTGCACGGTTTCAAGTTGTGGGGCTTACGGTGGCACAAACGGCGTGGCGGGGAGCGGCGCTTTCGGTAATGACAACGGGCAGCCGGGTCAGGCCCTCGGCGGTAACATCGCCGGCACTGGCGGCACGAACCGCCTCATGAATTCACTAATTGTTTGGCCACAATCTGGCAGTTGCGGCTATGGCAGTTTTTCCGATGGCAATTACAACCTGACTTCGGACTCTTCCATCGCTTTGGGTGGCCTCAGCTTTCCGAACACCGCCGAGACAAATCTCGGGAGTCTCGGGATGAACGGCGGGCTGACATTTACTATTCCCCTGCTGCCAGACAGTCGAGCTCTTGACAAGATCCCGATCAGTGCCCTCCCGCCGTACCAGGATCAGCGCGGAGTGCCCCGACCGCAGGGCTCGCAGGCGGATATCGGCGCGTTTGAAAGCGAAGCCTCCAGTGCGCCTGTAATTCTTGTCCAGCCCGCCGATCAACCCGTGCCCCAATCAGCCGCTGCCACGTTCAGGGTGAACGCTGTAGGGGCGACCCCCTTGTATTATCAATGGCGGTTCAACGGGATCCCCATCACCGGTGCCACGGCCTCTGCCTATCAGGTTAGTTCAGCCACATCAGTCAACGAAGGCCCTTATGATGTGGTTATTACCAACAGTGTAGGTTCTGCCCAGAGCCTGCCCGCTTACATTCGGCTGGTGCCGTCGATTAGCCTGCAGCCGACTAATCGCGCCGTACCGCCGGGTGCGGGAACCGTTTTCAGCGTTACCGCCTCGGGCGATCCGCCTTTGAGCTATCTCTGGTCCTTCGCGGGCGCGCCGATTAGCGGGGCCACCTCGTCTGTCCTCACGCTCACAAACGTGCAGCCTGATGACATTGGTGCCTACAATGTTCAGGTGACGAACCCTTACGGGAGTATTTGGAGCGGTGTCGCCCGATTGGAGTTGCTGCCGGCGATCAGTGTTCCGCCTGTTGGCCAGGTCCTTGTGGCGGGTAATTCGGCGACATTTTCCGTGTCCGCACTTGGCAGCCAACCACTGGGTTACCAATGGCAGTTCAACGGCGTCGGGATTCCAGGCGCGACCAACACCCTTTTGACTCTCGACGACGTTCAACAAACCGATATCGGTCCCTATCAGGTAATCGTCGCGAATGCATTCGGAAGTGTGACCAGCGCCCCGGTCAGGCTCGACCTGCAACCCTCCATCTCGCAGCCGCCGGTTGACCAGATTGTCCTTTCAAGTGCCAGTGCCACATTCTCTGTTCAGGTGGTTGGCTCCGCCCCGCTCAGCTACGCCTGGCAATTGAATGGCAGTCCTGTTTCGGGCGCGACCTCCAGCAGTTATACGATCGCATCTGCGCAGCCGAGTCAGATCGGAGCTTACTCCGTTTTCGTGACCAATGCCTTTGGCGCTGTCGCCAGCGCGCCAGTCCGGCTCGATCTATTGCCCACGATCACCGCTGTGCCCACAAACCAAACGGTGTTGGCCGGCGGCTCCGCGGCCTTTTATGTGACCGCGGTGGGAACCCAGCCGCTCTTCTATCAATGGCAGTTTAACGGTGCCAACCTCCCGGGAGAAACCGGCGCCAGGCTCATCAAGGCCTTCGTTCAGGCCGGCGATGTCGGCGCCTATTCCGTTTTGGTGGCGAACGCATTCGGCACCACCTCGAGCCCACCGGCCGTGCTGGCGATTGGCGTAACGCCCTCGATTGTTGTCCCTCCGGTCAGCCAGGCAGTTAACGCAACCAGCAACGCCGTGTTTACAGTGCTCGCCGGGGGAACTGAACCCTTAAGCTATCAATGGCGGTTCTTTGCGACGAATATTTCCGGCGCAACCGGCACGAGTTACACCATCCGAAGCGCTGGAACCAACGACATCGGACCCTATTCGGTGGTGGTCACCAATGTTTACGGCAGCGCCAGCGCCTCCGCCAACCTCAACCTTTTGCCGACCATTCTCACTCAGCCGCTGAGTCAGGCCCTGTGGCCGGGCAGCCGGGTCGATGATTTGTGCGTTAAGGCGATTGGCACCGCGCCGCTGCATTATCAATGGCGCTTCAACGCGACCAACATCCTTCCGCAAGCCACCAACGCCTGCCTGAGCATTGGGACCGTTCAAGCATCCAATGTGGGCTCTTATACCGTTGTCGTAACCAATTTTTACGGGAGCGTCACTTCGCTGGCCGCGGTTGTGAGTTTGGGCGTTCCGCCTTCGATCACAGTTCAGCCCACCGACCAGGTCCTGGCGGTCGGCGGGAATGCTACTTTGACCGTCGGCGCTGCGGGCTCTGAACCCCTCAGGTACCAGTGGCGGTCCAGCGGCATCAGCCTCCCGGGACAAACCAACACGAGCCTCACAGTGATAAGTGCGGGCTTGAGCGATGCCGGACCCTACACGGTGGTGATCACGAACACTTTCGGCAGCACCAACAGCGGGCCGGCCCGGTTGTTGTTTGCGCCGACGGTCTACGCACAGCCGTCCAACGTGCTGGCGCGGATTGGCAGCCCGGCGAGCCTCTGTGTCGGAGTCGCGGGCACCGAACCACTGCGGTTTGGGTGGCTGTTTAATACGGCCATTCCGTTGTCCGGAGGCACAAATGCCTGCTACACGATCGGCAGCGTACAGCCTGGTGACGTCGGCACCTACACGCTCCGGATCACGAATGATTACGGCGTTGCGGTCAGTGCGCCCGTCACGCTCAACCTGTTGCCCAGCATCCTGACGCAACCGGCCGGTCAATCCGTGCTCGTCGGCAGCAATGTGATCTTTAGTGTCGCCGCCGTCGAGACGGACTCGTATCAGTGGCGTTTCAACGGCGCCGGCATTCCCGGCGCGACTTCCTCAGCCTATGTTTTTGGCCCTGTCGGCTTCACCAATAGCGGCCTTTACGACGTCGTGTTAAGCAATCGGTTCGGGCTGACCATCAGCGCGGGTGCCCGCCTCGAGGTCGTGCTGCCCTTTACCATCAGCGGCCAGGTGTTTTTCGGTACCAATGGTTTGGGTGGGGTCACCGTCACCGCCGGCACCAACTCGGCGCTTACGGACGCGAATGGCCGCTACACGATTTCCGGGTTAAGCTCCAATGCCTATACTGTCGCGCCGTCGTTGGCTTGTTATCTGTTTGATCCCACCAACCAATCGGGCGTGGTTGTCGGACCCGGCACCAATGCCTCCGGCATCAATTTCAGCGCCACTCACGATCTCCACATCGTTGCCGGCACGATCAACCCGGTTGGCGGCGCACTTAATAACGGGCCCGTGAGCGTTTTTCTCGTCGGTACTAATCGGTATAGCGTTGTCGATGCGGCCAACGGCGCCTTCAGCTTCCCGGATGTTTGTCCCGGCGCCTATTCCGTCTCTCTCTCCGGCCTGGGCTACGCCTTTAGCCCGGCCGCAATCAACGTCGTCGTCCCGCCCGACAACGCCCTGCTGAGCTTTACGGCAACCCCTGTTTTCGGTATCAGCGGCCAAATCTCTAATTCCGTCGGAGCGGTGCAGGTGCGTATTGCGGGTGCGAACACTACCAATTTCGTCAGCGCGGTCGGCGGGAGCTACGCCGTGTCCGGCCTCCCCGCGGGGACTTATAGGGTCGCTCCCCAACCTGCCGGTTGTCGTCACTTCGTTCAGGTTGAGCGGCAGGTGACATTGGGACCGACAAACGCCGTTGACGTCAGCTTTACCTCTGTTCCGGACGCGTATGCTATCGGTGGCCGGTTGACCAATGGCCTCTTCGGGGTCAGCAATATCCTTGTCACAGCCGGGAACCAGTTGACTTTAACGCGTGCCGACGGAACTTACGTTTTTTCAAATCTCTGCGCCGGTCTCTACCGGGTGACGCCATCAGCAGGTTGTTACCAGATCACGCCGCCACTCCTCGATGTTTCTGTCGGCCCCGGGGACGGTACCGGTGCGGATTTTTCGGCGGTGCCCTATGCGTACACCATCCGCGGTCTTGTCATGGAAGGGAGCGTTGGCCTGCCCAATGTGATGGTCACTGCCGGAGGGCGGACCAACTTCACCATGGCGGACGGGAGTTACCTCATCGGCGGCCTGTGCCCGGGGAGTTACACTGTCACGCCCGCGATGGGTTGTCATTTCTTCAATCCCGCATCGCGCGCCGTCACGGTCGGCCCCAGCATCGACCAGGTGAATTTCGTTGGTTACACAAACGACACTCTCTCGGTACGAGGACGGGTTACCTCGGACGGAATCCTCGGTATGAGCGGCGTCAGTGTCGCGCTGGGCGAGCGGATCGCGGTGACCGACAGTAGTGGCAATTATGCCTTCACCCACGTTTGCCCTGGCGACTACGCGGTGACTCCTTCTTTGGCGGGTTATGGTTTTGATCCCGCTTCGCAGCCGTTACGGCTGGCGTCGGACACCAACGGCGTGAGCTTCAGGGGTTTCACGGTCTTCACGCTGGCTGGCCGCATCACCCAGAATAACGTCGGGCTTGGCAATGTCACTGTCCAGGCCGGCACTCAGAGCACCAACACCGACGCGACCGGCTACTACCTGCTCAATAATCTTCGCCCCGGTACTTACACCGTTACGCCTACTCAAGCCTGTTATTTGTTCATCCCTTCGTCCCGAACTGTCTCGCTCGCGACGAATATCACCGGGATGGATTTCTCCGGCATCGCCAACAACATTTTTGCGCTTCGTGGCACCGTAACGGAAGGCGCGTACCCGGTAGCTGGAGTCGTTCTGCAATCGGGTGACCAGCAGGTCACCAATGGAATCAACGGCGGCTACACCTTCTTGAACGTGTGCCCCGGCCCGTACACCATCACGCCCTCGCTGGCGGGCTACACATTCCGCCCTTCGAACCTGACGGTCTCGGTGAGCACGGACTTGACCGGGTTGAGTTTCGCAGCGATTCCTGTTTTCACGATCACGCCTCTGGGCGACGGCTCGTTCCGACTCCTGAGCCTCGGCACAACCGGAGCCACTTATTACGTGGACACCTCGCTCAATCTGACGACCTGGCAAGGCCTTCTGACCAATCAGGCCCCACTCCTATTCACCAACAGCCCGGGAATTGACGTGCCGAGCATGTTCTATCGGCTAAGCCGGTAACTTCCCGGCTGCTGTGCCCGGTCGTATGAGAGGCCCCAGGACCGTGAGTCGGCCGGGTATGCGGTCTGTTATTCCCATCGCAACACTCGAACTTTCGAGCTCCCCCGCAGTGTCGCGCCGGGCGGCACATCGACCAGCCCGTTCGCCTTTGCGAGCGAAGACAAAACATGCGACGCCTGCAACCCGGACGAATGCACCCGGCCCTCCGGGTCGATGCATACCCTGAAGAAGTGGCGGCGGCCGCCTTCGTTCACGAGGTCATCACTCAGTTCGCCGATGGAGCAGGGGAGCGCCACGTCCTTGGCGCCCTGCCAGCGCAGCAACGCCGGCCGCACCAGCAGGAGGAATGTCACGAACGCCGACACCGGATTCCCCGGCAATCCGAATAGCAGTTTTTGTTGCCACCGTCCAAACACAAACGGGCGTCCCGGCTTGACCGCCACTTTCCAGAATTGCAGCTCTCCGCCTGCCTCTTCGAACGCGTTTTTGATGAAGTCCAGTTCTCCAACTGAAACCCCGCCTGAGGTTACCAGTATGTCACAATCCGCCAAGGCCTGAAGCAGCGCCGCTCGCGTCTCCCCCAGCGTGTCGCATACAATGGGATATACCCTTGCCTCAGCGCCGGTTTTGCGTGTCAACGCCGAGAGACTGACACGGTTGCTTTCATATATTTGGCCCGGAGTAAGCGGTCGGCCTGGATCTTTGAGTTCAGAGCCGGTGGCGAGCACGCCCACCACGGGCCGGAGACCGGTGGCCACACGATCCATCCCCAACGCAGCTAACAACGAAAGACGACCGGCGGTAAGCTCCTCACCCGGTTCGAGAATAACGCTGCCATGTGGGACATCCTCGCCTTGCCGCCGCACGTTCTCCCCAGGCTGCACTCCGGTGAGCGCGGCCATCGTGTTGGGTTCGTGAGGGTCGGTCGTTGTGTCTTCCTGCATGATCACCGCGTCAGCGCCCGCCGGCATCGGCGAGCCGGTAAAGAGGCGCACACACTCCCCCGCCTTGACAGTATCGGGGAAACTCGCGCCGGCGGCCACTCTTCCGATCACCCGCAACCGCGCGGGGTGATCGGCCGTCGCGTCCGTCGTGTCCGCGCCTCGGACGGCGTAGCCGTCCATCGAAGAGTTATCGAAAGCCGGCAAATCGAGCGGCGCGACGACGCGCTCAACGGCGAATCGCCCGCAAGCCTCCTCAAGTCCGACCACTTCTGGTGTCGCAGGCGGTATCGCTGCCAGAATCCTCTCTATCGCCTCTTCCAGTTCGAGCATGAACGAACACTGCAGCAGCCTGCCCGTCCTGAAAAGTCGAATTGATCAGTTTTCAGATCCTTGGCTTCGCACCTGGGACTTGGGACTATGAACCTCGAGCCTTGGACTGGCGACTCAGGCCGCTTTCCTGCGGTCGAGCACGGAGGGTGCTTCGTGTGGTTTGTCGCGGAGCGCTGTTGGCCAGCCGGTGATGATCCGAGCGCCGAGCTTTCTCGTCAAAGGATGGGCCATCGCTCCGGCGCGCCAGAGAATGTTGCCGGCATCAATGACCGCCCCGTTTCGCAGGGTCAGCGTGCCCTGCGTGATGGAGCCGCGACCAAACGGTACTTTATTCGTTACCCGGCGGTGCTCCGGGTGGGAAGTAACAGTTCGATGGAAAATGCAGGAAGTGTTATTACGCGGGAGTAGGTGTTAATAGCTGATATTAACTGATGGTAACTGATATCGAGAGAAGGCTGAAAAGCTCAGATGCTGAAAAGGTGAAATTTTTCGTTCCCAGTGAGCCAGGCGGGACGTGGCGGGGTGGCACTTTATTCGTTATCTGGCGTTATCTGGCGTCATCTAGCGTTATGCAGCGTTAGTGGTAACGGTGCGGTCAGAGGCCCGGAGCGTGGGAGCGTGTGAGACTTAATTTACCTTGATTTGGCTTAAGCGGAGGCAGGGAAGAAGAAGCGGGCGGGGGGAGGAGGCGTAGAATTTTTTTTGGGGCCTTCCGCGGACTGCTACATCTGCTACATCTGCTACATCTGCTACACCCGTTACGCCCGCCAGGCGAGCGGGGGAGAGGCTGAAGCGTTGAAGCGTTGAAACGTTAAAGCGTTGAGAGTTTACAGGCGTCAAGGAGGCAAGATGTTTTTCTCCAGGCAGGGGCTGGACATGCAAAAGCGTAGCCAAAAACGTAGCAGATTGCGGAAGTGGCTGGTCAGGCGCGGCTTGTGACGTGCAAAAGTGTAGCAGCGAAAGTGTAGCAGCGAAAGTGTAGCACCTGCAAAAACGTAGCTGTCCCCGAAGGGGTACACGAGCGGCAACGCGCCTTCGCGCGGAAGCTTTGGTTGGGCAAGCGGAGGTAACTGAGCGGAGGGGGGAGGAAGAATATTTTTCTCCAAGCGTGGCCTGCGATCCGTTAAGCGTTAAGCGTTAAGAGTTAAAAGTTAAGAGTTAAGCGTTAAGCGTTAAGGTCCCGAAGTCGGGGGCGTTGGCGGTGATACCCAGCGGAGGCGGGTCCGTTCACGGCAGGGAAAGTGCGCCGGAA
This sequence comes from Verrucomicrobiia bacterium, assembly GCA_036524155.1. Classification (GTDB taxonomy): domain Bacteria; phylum Verrucomicrobiota; class Verrucomicrobiia; order Limisphaerales; family UBA8199; genus DATDCV01. The sequence goes on along the minus strand of DATDCV010000043.1, from coordinate 1,723 downwards.
ACAGCCAGGCCCAGAGGCAGGCGAATTGATACTCCGGGTATTTCCTGGTTAGTTGGGTCAGAAACGATTCTACCTTTTTCTCGCTGCTAAGCTCCGGAGACATTCCGCTCACGGCGGCACTGTAACGGCGCAGCCAGAAGACGTAAGAATCCTCCGTGGACAAGGCTTTGTGTTGGCGCCGCAGCACTTGGCGCACCCGGTTGATTGCTTGTGTGGTGTTCATATTGGGCAGGAGCGTAACAGGGCCAGTGGGACAAAAGCCCTCCAAGTGCGGAGGAAAAAGACCGCCGTTCTTTTGTTGGATCACCTAACCAGCCGTCGTATGATCTAAGGAAGGACGGTTGGTTGTGAGCAGCTTACAACAAGTCGGACGGAGAATTTCCGGCACGAGATCAACGGACCGGAGAGTCGACCTCGCCATCGGCAAGGGGATGCTCATGAGCAGCTTGGGGAAAATCAGCCCTGCAACGCCGGGAAAAAGGATCACAATTCGGCCGTCGCTGAATCACAGTTGGCCGTCAGAGCGCCGCGCACAGACAATGCGCCTCATCGAAACATTCTTAGGTTTGCTTGTGGTGGCCGTTGCGTCGAGCTGTTCGACTACCCACCCGGAGCCACGGGCGGTCCAAGAGATGCGCCCACGACTGGCCGAGCTTCGTCGCGGCATGTCTGATGGCGAGGTGCGGCAGATCCTTCAGCTCAGTCCATTTACCTGGGGCTTCGGGTGCCTTCACCAGTGGACCTACGTGTGTGATCTTGCCCCGAGTAACACGCCGACCATTTCGATGGCCGCACTCGGCACCAATGGCATGGTTTTCGACCGGGCTACGCTGGCAGTCGCCGGGCGACCTGATCGGAGGTGGCCTAGATGAGAACGGCGAACCTTGCGCTGCACTGGACCGGGAGCAGCCGGTTCAGTTTGTTGTCGATGGGAACGCCAGTGGCGGCTGCTCCCGGCCAGTGAGCTTTGCGTTAGGCCTTATCCGCAAAATGTACCAGCCCTTCCCTAGAGAGAAGTTCGAGAACACGGAGCGCGAGCTTTGGTTCCAGGAGTTGGTTGAGCACATTCGTCCTCAGGCCGAGTCTCAGCCGCATACGAGCGACCCCGCTCGACTCGCGGAGTTGCCCCGTGCGGCCCGTGCTCTCTATTTCCTTTGGGGATTTTACGCGGAGGTTGGTGGGAACGGCATTGAATGTTACCTGCTTGACGCGAAGGAAGCAGATATTCAAGGAGCACACGAAGCGCTACGTGTGGTCGGCGCGTGGCAATTGGCGGAACGCCTGGAGGCTGGCATACCCCACGCGCTTGCGGAAGGGTGTGCCGAGTTCAGCACGAGCCCTGACCTGACGTGGTTCAAAAAGTTCTCCCCCGACCCCAAGTACCCGACGCTGCAATCGGTTGATGTTAACATTTACCCGCTGGTGTCAGATGACCTTCGTGACAAAGCAAACGCTTTCATCGCGGCAGAGGAAGGAGTGCTTGTTTCGTGACCAGCTGGCCTAACCAGCGTAATGAAGGCGACGGCGGGAGCCCGCCCTGTTCGCAGGTCGAACACGAGCGTCCCGCCGCGCCTTATTACGATCGTTCGCCGACTTCGAGGAGCAACTGCCAGAGGAATTCGTCAAATCAAGAATGAGAGCTTTACCATTTATCCTGACCTTGGCTGTCGTGGCCGGAATAGTTTCGAGTTCATGTCGTTCAGACAAATCGGTTGAAGCCGGT
>DATDCV010000042.1:0-11853 GCA_036524155.1 Verrucomicrobiia bacterium | reverse complement strand
CGCTCGAAAACAGCGTTCTGGAAAGAGGGTGTGCATTCGGAGAGTCCCGCCAGCGATAGGCCGTTAACCGTCGCGCTGGACCAAATCGGCACCATGGAGTCCCCATGTTCGCCCAGGATGAGCGCCTTGACCTGTGTGGGGGCCAGCTTGAGTTCGTCGGCAATCAACGAGCTGAACCGCGATGTGTCGAGCATTGCTCCCAACCCATAAACCTGCTGCCACGGCAGGCCGAGTCGATGCACGGCCAGTTGCGTCAGAACATCTACCGGGTTTGACACCACGAAGGCGTGCGCCTCCTTGCGGAAACCGGCCGATCTCATGCTGTCGAGAATTTGGACGAACAGCGCGACGTTTCGATTGATAAGGTCCAGGCGGGACTCCTCCGGCTTGCGTCGCAGCCCGGCGGTAATGAGAAAGATATCGCTGTCAACAGCTCGTCCGTAATCACCCGCGTAGATCTTTTGGTCGCCCGAAAATGCCGTGCCGTGGAGGAGGTCCAGGGCTTCCCCGTCGGCCAGGTCACGGTTCGCATCGAGCAACTGGATCTCCGAGACGATCCCCACGGCTTGCAGGGCGAATGCAGAGCAGGAACCCACTCGCCCGCCGCCGCCGATGATCGTCACTTTCATAACCACGATTTGTGTCTAGATGGCATTCCTTCGTGGTTCACTTCTGTTGGGCGAGGATTTGGTCCGTGATGGCCTGTACGAGGGCTTCGGCCTCGGGGTCAGCGGTAGCGGTTGCGGGTGCCTGGCCGGCGTTAGGCACGGCGCAGGTCACTCCCGGCCGCCAGCCGTCGTTGTCGCAGAGTTCGCACTCTTTGAGCCCGTAGCGCGGGTCGGGAATCCCCAGGTTCTGTTTGATCCGGAGCAGATCCTGCAGTTGGGCGGGGGACATGGTATTGACTTGCTTGCCGAGCTGAGAAGCCACCAGCACGGTCCGGCAATAGGCTTCGAGGATTTCCATCTTGAAGTACGCATCTTCGATGCTGTTGTGGCTCCAGGCGACCACGCCATGGTTGGCCATCAGGATCACATTGTGTTTGTCCACCAGGTCGGATACAAGCTTGCCCATTTCCGGTGTGCCAGGCGTGCGATAGGGCGCAATGGCGACCGAGGCGAACACCTCAAACTCCGGGATCATGCAGGTTGGCGGCTCGACCCCGGCAACCGCGAAGGCGGTGGCGTAGGGGGGATGACAATGCACTGAAGCGACGTCGCGGGGCTGGCGTTTCATCATCTGTAAATGCATCAGGATTTCGCTGGTGCGTTTCAGCCGGCCGGCCATTTGGTTCCCTTCCAAATCCACCAGGCACATGTCCTCGGGTTTCATGAAGCCTTTGGACACCATCGTCGGCGTGCAAAGCACGAGGTCTGACGCGACTTTGATCGCGAGGTTGCCGCCATTGCCATCAACGTAAGCCCGTTGCCAGAGCCGCCGCCCGATGTCGCACAACTGGAGCTTCAAATCATGAATCGCGGGCGATTGGAAGAACGCCTCAATTTCAGCCTTGGTGCTGCCGGCCGTGACGTTTCTGGACGGGCCTCCGGGCGACTCCGGTCTGCCACTGGCTGCACCATGGGAGCCGTCGGCCTCGTGGTCCCGGAGAAAATCGCGTGCGGAGGGCGTTAGCAGGGCATCTTCTGGCAGCGCGGTCAGGTCTTTGCCGGTGCGCAGCATTTCCTCCAAATCGCGGACGCTAATCACGTTTTTCATTTCTTATCAGGGCTGTAAAACATTTCATCGACCAGCGCGGCATTGATCGCATCTACGGGCGTGGACTTCTCGAAAGGGCAAGCTGCCTCGCGTCCTTCAACAAAACCTATGATGTGCCCGGGCGCGCCACCGAGGTCGTCATAAACCACAAGACTCGGCTCTTTGCTCAGCTCCGGCGCGCCGTCCAAACCCTGCCGGTATTGGTCGCGCGTGAAAGGCGAGACGATCAGCCAGCGAGCGCCTTCAAGGCAGGGGACCGTCATGCTGAGCGTTACGCGGCCTATGACCCGTCCCAGTCTCATGTGGTCTGAAATCCTAAATCCGAAATCCGAAACCCGAATGAAGGTCGAAATCCGAAATCCGAAGGCACCGTGGGAATCCCCATTGCCCATTCGGGTGTCGGCCTTCGGGCTTCCTTCGGATTTCGGATTTCGGATTTCGGATTTTTCAAGCCGTTTCCCTTTCGTCCACCACGGCCACAATCATCCACCGCGCCGGGCTTTTTTCGTCATCCACAGCTTTCCTGGCAGCCATCCCGTCGGAGGAGATCACGACCCGCTGGTGCAGGCCCGCGCCGTGGGGGTCGATGGCGATTTGGGGAACGCCTTCGGGCTCGCCGGCCGCGCTTTCCGGCTGGCAAATTACCAAACGCCAACCCTCGAGACTCGGGTGCTTCCGGGTCGCGACGATATTGCCTTCTACACGGGCTAACAGCACTCAATAGATCCTCAGGTTATCCACCATCACGCAGCGTCGGACGCGCGTGAAGGTTTTGGGATTCGTGACACCCTCGCCGGTCGGAGTGGCGATCGAGTAGCTCAAGTAGCCTTCACCGCCGAGACCCAACCCGGCCATGCAGGGTCCGTTCTTGACGAACAACGTAGTGTCCAGCGCCCGCGCCATCGCGGTCATGTGCTCGACGTCGTGCGAATGAATGATAGACGTGTGCTTGTAGTTGTGCTCGGCCGCCAGGGAGTTTTCGATGCCGTCCTCGATACTCCGGATCCGGACGATCGGGATGAAGGGCATCATCTGCTCTTCCTTGACGAACGGATGGTCGTTGGCGGTTTCGGCAAACAGCAACTCGGTGTTTTCGGGCACGGTAACGCCGGCGGCTTTTGCCAGCACCGCGGCGTCTTTCCCAATCAGGGCTTTGTTGACCACGGGTTCAGGACAGCCGCCGCCGTGGCCTTCTTTGAAGGTGAACGCTTCTTTGGTGAGACGCTCCAGTTGCGGAGCGTTCAGGCGCACCGCCCCGGCGTTCTCCAACTGCTTCATCAATTCATCCGCAATGCGGTCCAATGCGAACACCTCTTTTTCGCCAATGCACAGCAGGTTGTTATCATAGGCCGCGCCCTGGATAATAAAACGGGCCGCGCGTTTCATGCACGCGGTGTCGTCCACCAGAACCGGCGGATTTCCGGGACCGGCGCAGATCGCGCGCTTGCCGGTTTGCATCGCGGCCTTTACGACCGCCGGGCCGCCGGTGACACACAGCAACCGGACGGCGTCGTGGCCGCAAATGGTTTTGAAAGAATCGAGCGTCGGCTGCTCGATGATAGTCACCAGGTTCTGAATTCCGACCTCGCGCTCGATCGCGCGGTTGTATTCCCGGACAGCCAGCGCGGCGCATTTCGCGGCCGCAGGATGCGCATTGAAGACGACGGAATTCCCCGCGGCGACCATGTTGACGATATTGCCGCTCAGCGTGGGTATCGAGTGGGTCGAAGGCGTGATGGCGGCCACCACGCCGAACGGCGTGTATTCTTCGAGGGTTATCCCGTGGTCGCCGCTCCGGCCGTCGGGGTGCAACCACTCGACTCCGGGCACCAGCTTGAGGATCTTCAGCTTTTCGATCTTGTGATCGAGCCGCCCGATTTTCGTTTCCTCCAACTCGATTCGACCCCATTCAGTTGCGTTCGCGTCTGCGATTCCCTTCACCAACTCGACCACTTTGGCGCGGGCTGACACTCCCTTCTTCTTGAGCTGCAAAAAGGCCTCCTGCGCTGCCGCACATGCCTCCCCGGCGTCCTGGAACACACCGAGATTTCCGCGGCTCAGGCTGCCGCCGCTGGGTCGATTAGCACCGCCGCACTCACAGGTCTGCGAACGCGGGGCAGGGGACGGCGCAGTTGTCGGTTTGGCGGCGGAGCCCTGGCTCAGCCTGCCGAGCACCTCGGCGACCACGTCGCGAATCAATGTTTCATTGACGGCACTCATATTAAGATATTCGAAATCCGAAGTGAGCCGAGGCGTACGGTCTCCCTGATTTCACTCTGGGCAAGCCTGCTGGTGTTTTTGTTTTTCACGGCCCCTACGCTGGCTGGCGCGCGCTGTAAATTTCTTTGCCGAGCACGTCCACGCTGTCGACGATCCCGATGATGACCGCATCCACCGGGGCGTCTTTAAGATTGGGAGCCAGGCGGGCGGAGCTGCCCTGGCAGAACATCACCAACTCACCGACTCCGGCACCCACGCTATCGACGGCGACGATTGTGTTCGCGCCTGGCCGAAATTTCGTGGGGTCTTTGTCATCGACCAGTTGCGGTCGGACCAAAAGCAGCTTGCGGCCGCCCATGGACGCATCCTTCTTGGTCGCTACAACCGAACCTTCTACTCTTGCCAGGAACATATGTTGGTGATGGTTGATTAGTTGGCGATGAGCTGTGCCTCAGGTTCCCGAGCAGGGCGACTGGCGCCTTGGCAGCGCCGCTCACCTCAACACTCGGGGTTGCTTCGAACTCACTTCGCCACCGGCTTTTTGGGCAGCACGGCATCAACGTCGGCATGCGGCCGGGCGATCACATGGACGCTCACCAACTCGCCTTTGATGGCCTTGATGGCCTGAGCGCCCGCGTCGGTCGCCGCCTTGACGGCCGCGACATCTCCGACCACGACCGCCGTGACCAGCGCGTTGCCGACCTGGGTCATCGGTCCGGCCAGTTCCACGTTGGCGGCCTTGAGCATCGCGTCGGTGCCCTCGACGAGAGCGACCAATCCGCGAGTTTCGATCATTCCAATTGCTTGATGAGCCATAATTACTTGTCTGTTGTTAATTTCGATTTGAGAACGGAAAGATGAGTTTGGACTGCTGGCGCCTTGGCCTTGGTCTTGCGCGTTTCCAATTGGGCCGGGTGCGTGTCCAGATAGCGTTTTACCTCACGGGCGACGACCAATTCCTCGTTGGTCGGTATGGTCATAATCTTTACTCGCGAATCCGGGGCGCTGATGAGGGCTTCCTTCGCCTTCGTCTCGAGGTTCTTGTCGTCATCGAGGAGGATGCCAAGCTGGTCCAGGTTAGCGCACACCGCCTTCCGGAAAGCAGCGTCATTCTCGCCGATCCCGGCGGTGAAAATCAGCGCGTCGGCGCCATTCAATTGCAGCAGCAGCGAGCCAACCCATTGCCTGGTTTGTTGTACCAGAACATCGATGGCCAGTTGCGCTTTGGCGTTTCCCCTGGCGGCCTCGGCTTGTATGTCCCGAATGTCGTTGTAGCCGCCGGACAGAGCCTTGAGGCCGGACTCTTTGCACATGATATGCTCCGCGCTCTCCAGCGACAGGCCGGTCGCCCGCATCAGGAAAGGCAGGGCGAATGAGTCGAGGTCACCGACCCGGTTGTTCTGAGGCAACCCGGATTGCGGGCTCAGGCCCATGCTGCTGCCGATCGCAATTCCGTTACGGATGCCCGTGATCGATGAGCTGCCGCCGAGGTGGCAGGAAATTACCCGCAGATCGTCCTGTCCGACCGGTGTCGAGCCACCGTTCACGTAAAGCTGCCGCACGCGTTCGGCCACATCTTCGCGGCCCAGCAGTTCCGCCGAGCGTTCGGCGATGTATTTATGGCTGGCACCGTGGAAGCCCCAACGCCGCACACCCAGTTCATACCATTCCTCGGGGACGCCGTAGCGAAAGGCAGCCGGAGGGACCCATTGGTAAAAGGCGGTCTCAAACAAACCGATCAGCGGCACGGACGGCGTCCGTTGAGCGAAGAGACGAATGCCGGTAATGTAAGGCGGGTTGTGGGCTGGGGCGATGCCGCTGTACTCTTCCATCGCCTTTACCACGCGCTCGTCCAGCCGTACGCAGCCATTCACGCCGCGCGCCATAATCGTTTTGAACCCAACCGCCGCCAGGTCTGCGGCTTTCTCGATGTGGCCGGCCTCTCTCAACTGCGCGAGGCAGTTGCTGATTGCGCCCGGGTAGTCCGCCACCCGTTCGAACCCGCCTTTGTGCAACAACCGTTCCTGACCGTCCGAAAAGTCGAACAGCCGCCACTTGAGCGAAGTCGAACCTAAATTCGCGACCAGTATCTTCATAGGCCGAAGCGTGGCGAGTTAGAGCCGGGCAACGCAGTTTTCAGCGGCAACCGCCGCTGCAATTCTGCCTTTTGTACTCTGCATTTATTGTAGCCAGCGTCCGAGTGCCGCGAGCCCTTCGTGAGGGCGAGGAATCACTTGCACGCTGATGACTTGGCCGACCTGGGCCGCCGCTGCCGCGCCCGCATCGGTCGCAGCCTTCACGGCCGCGACGTCGCCCCGGAAAAATCCGGTCACGTAGCCGCTGCCGATCTTTTCCCAGCCGACCAGGGTGACGTTGGCGGCCTTCAGGGCCGCGTCGCAGGCTTCGAGGAGCGCGCACAGGCCTTTGCATTCGATCATTCCAATTGCTTGTTGAACCATAAATTCTCCGAGAGTTAAGGGTGGATATTGGCCGTCGAAATCGCTACTTGGGCTTGCTATTGGCGTCCCCGAGGAAAGATTTCAATAAGTCTTCGTGCGGCCGGGCCAGGATGTGGGAACTGACCAACTCGCCGACTTTTGAAGCCGCGCGCGTCCCGGCATCGACCGCAGCCTTCACGCTGCCCACGTCCCCTTTGCACAAGACCGTGATAAGTCCCCCGCCGATGGGGATGGTTTTTACCAGGCTGACGTTGGCGGCCTTGACCATCGCGTCGCTGGCCTCGACGCTGCCGACGTAGCCCTTGGTTTCGATCATTCCTAATGCTTCGCTCATATCTTAGTTCGTTGTTGTTAGTTGAGAGTGCCCGAAAAATCTTTATCTCACCAATTCGCAAGGCGTCTCCGGTTGCAGGTTGCAGGCGTTGCCCTCATCCGTGTCGATGTGCACCTCCAGCTTGAAGCTCTTGTCCACCCGCACCAGCAGCTTGTCCAGTGTCAGTCCGCAAGGTCCGCCGATGCGCAGCTTCATCTCATCGCCCGCCTTGACTCCGTAAAAGCCCGTGTCATCCGGCGACATGTGGACATGCCGCAGTGCGCGGATAACCCCTTGCTCCATCTCGAAAAATCCCGCCGGTCCCATCAGCATGCAGCCTAAGGTTCCTTTGATGTTGCCTGAAATTCGAAGCGGCAGGTCAAATCCCAGCGCGATCCCGTCCGTGTATGACAACTCCACCTGGTTCAAATTCCGGCACGGGCCGAGAATGCGCAGATTCGAGATCACCCGGCTCCGAGGCCCAATCAGCGTCAGCGTTTCTTTCGCGGCAAATTGCCCTTCCTGGTACAGCCACTTGTGCGGCGTGAGCTGATGGCCTTTGCCGAACAGCGTCTCGACAGCTTCAAGCGTCAGGTGGCAATGCCGCGCGCTTACATTCACCACAAGTGCATTCGGCGCCGCCGCGGACACGGGGAGGGGTTTGCCAAGGCGCTGGTAAACGGCCTGCCGAACCATGTGCTCGATGACGGCACGATGGGGTGTTGTTGGGCCAAATGCAACCATACGCGCCCCTTTTCTACATTTTATGAATTTTTGTCAATAAAAAACTTGCAATATCTTGCAATATCTTTCAAGATTCTGACTGGATGCAGCCAGAAGAACGCCAACATCGCATCGGCGAGTACCTCCAAAAGGCTGAGTTCGCGTCTTTGGAAGAAATTGCGCATGAAGTGCATGCGTCCATATCCACTGTGCGCAGGGACCTAAGTCTCCTTGAGGCAACAGGGAATGTCAGGCGAACGCACGGCGGCGCGCGAATCCTGACACCGCGTTCCGACGAATTCACGTTTTCCGCGCGCGACACGCATCAATTAGCAGAGAAAGAAGCTATAGGCCGCGCATGCGCCGAACTGATTTCGGCTAACCAAACGGTCATTATCGACGCCGGAACCACGGTGTATCACGTGGCTCGTTACCTGGAGGGCAAATCGCCTCAAATCATCACTAACTCCTTGCCGGTGGCAAACCTGTTCGCCTCAGCCAACCGGATGGAAGTGATGGTCTCCGGAGGTGTGATCTATCCCCGGTTGGGCGTGTTAGTGGGTCCGCTCGCGGTGGAGAGTTTTTCGAAAATTCATGCCGACGTGGCGGTGATGAGTTCGGGCGGCCTATCTCTCGAAGGTATCACCAATTCCCACGGACTGCTGATTGACATTCAGCGCGCAATGATCGAAGCAGCCCAAAAAGTGATCTTCTGTTTTGACCATACCAAGCTCGGCCGCCAGTCCGTCCTGCCTTTGTGCGATCTCGAGTGTGTGGATCTCATCGTCACGGACAGCGGGGCCCCGGCGGACCTGGTCGAGAGCTTGCGCGGGCGGGACATCGAGGTGGTAATCGCGGCCCTGGGAAATGGCGCCGCCGTTTCCTAGTATTCCCATGCCGCTCCTGTCCCCTGGCACGACCCTAACTCACGAAAAGGATTGTCACATTCTTCTCCGGTCACGGAGTCATTGCCGGTACCTGGAACACATCGTAACTGGGCCCGAACTGCGCCAGGAAATAGAGCGAGTAGGACCGTTCGAGAACCAGCACCGGCAACAACAGCACCGTGCCGATGTAGGGCAGGAGCATCAGGCACCCCGCGAGGCAGCAGGTCGCCAGCACGAGCAACAGCACGAACAGGCCGATCCCGATCGCCAGCACGATCCGGAATAGCAGGTAAAGGAAAAAGTGTCCGACATAGCCGGGCAGCAACTCGCGAAACTCTCTCCAGGCCGCGAGGCAGTTGGTTCCGCGCAGGAACTGGATTGGTGTCACAAAGTCCCGCAGCAGCCGGCCTACGACCCAAAACGCCGCGGAAACGACCAATAACGCAAGGAAGAAACCGATTGCGCCGAGAACTCCCCCGGCGGTGGCGCTTTCCCGCAGCACCATTCTCATGATTAGGATGATCATGCCGGCGATCAGCGGCAGCGCGAGCAACATCCCCGCCAAAGCCAGTCCCAGCCGGCACAGGAAAAGACTGTTTGCCTCCCTGGCGAACTTGTGCCACGGCTTTTGCACTTCGGCTGTGTTAAGGGCGACGCAATGGAGGAACATGAAACGCCCCCGGCTGCTGAGCCATAGAACCACGAGCCAAATCACCAGGCCGACAAAGACAATCCCAATCGCGAGCGGCAGGATCCAGCCAAGGTTGTTCATGACAAATTCGCGCGCGTGGTCGAGTTCCTGGCGCAGGCCTTGGCCCCCATGGCCATGGCCCGACCCCCAATTCCCGCCGCCATGAAACCCTCCTCCCTCGCCGAGGTAAGCCAACCAGGCGCAGAAGCCGATGATGAACCAACGGCCCAGGTCGAAGGGTTGAAAGAGCACGGTTTTCACCCGCTCAAACGCCTGTCCCAACGGCGCCGTTACGCTGATGTCTCGCGGTATCGCAGTCATAATGAAGTTGCTTTGGGTGCTACGAACTAAATCTTTCCTTTCCGGCGCTCTTAGACAACTACAATTCCACAACCGGTTTGTACAGGTGCCGGGCGGGATGCCGCGGGTTAATTGCTGGCAGACTCTGGGGATTTTTGCGACAACTTACGCGGTATGAGTCCTGGACTTGTCCTGACCCGCCGAGCTTTCCTCAAAACAGCCGGCATGGCTGGAGCCACCCTAACCGTAGTCAACAGCCGGATGCTGTGGGCCGGACCCTCCCCGGTTGAGGCGCAGACCCCCGGCTCGCGCGTTCCGAGCTGGGTCGACAAACCCATGCGTTGGGCCCAGCTCACCCTCGTCGAGGACGACCCGGGCAAGTTTGACCCGCAGTTTTGGCTCGACTACTTCAAACGCACGCGTTCCGACGCCGTCTGCCTGAGTGCCGGGGGCTGCGTGGCGTATTACCCGACCAAGATTCCCTTCCACCACCGGAGCCAATGGCTCGGGGACCGCGACCCGTTTGGAGATCTGGTTAACGGTTGTCGCAAGCTCGGCATGGTCGTCATCGCTCGCACGGACCCGCATGCCACCTACGACGACGTCCGCGCCGCGCATCCCGATTGGATCGCGACGGACGCTCAGGGCAGCCCGCGGCGGCACTGGGCCTCCCCGGAAATGTGGGTCACCTGCGCGCTCGGCTCCTACAATTTCGAGTTCATGACCGAAGTGAAGAAGGAAATCATGTCGCGCTACTTAGTGGATGCCATCTTCATCAATCGATGGGATGGCTCCGGCATGTGCTTTTGCGAGCATTGCCGCAAAAACTTCCGCGATGCGACGGGCCACGATTTGCCGCAGTCGTCCGATCCCCAAAACCCGGCGCGGCACGCCTACATTCTGTGGCGCCAACAGCGCCTGTTTGATCTGTGGCGGCTCTGGGATGCCGAAGTGCGCAAAATCAATCCTGACTCCTGCGTGATTCCCAACACCGGCGGTGGCGCGACCAGCTCCCTCGACATGCGTCGCATTGGTGAACTCGCCCCGACCCTGATCGCCGATCGGCAGGCGCGGCGCGGGTTGACGCCGCCGTGGGCGAACGGGAAGAACGGCAAAGAGTTTCGGGCCACAATGGGGCGCAAACCCATCGTCGGCATTTTCAGCGTCGGCGTTGAGGAGCCTTATCGGTGGAAGGACAGCGTGCAAAACGAAGCCGAAATCCGGCTCTGGGTTGCGGATGGCGTGGCCAACGGGCTGCGGCCCTGGTTCACGAAGTTCTCCGGCGTGCTTCATGACGAACGCTGGCTCAAGCCGGTTGAAGAGGTCTACCGTCGTTACGCGCGTTGGGAAAAATACCTCCGTAACGAGCGGCCCCTCGCGCGCGTCGCCCTGGTCTATTCCCAGCAGACCGCGTGGTTTTACAGCGGGCGAGTCGAGGATCACACTCTGGGCTGGTACCAGGCTCTCATCGAGGCGCGCATCCCATTCGAAATGGTTCACGACGGCCTTCTGGACGACGCCCACGTGGGCCAGTTCAAAACACTGATCCTGCCGAACATCGCCGCCCTGTCAGACACTCAATGCCGGCAGCTCCGGGAATTCGTCAACCGCGGCGGCAGCCTGATCGCCACCTGCGAAACGAGCTTCTACGACCAGGACGGCGTAAAGCGGAAGGATTTCGGCCTCGCCGACCTGTTTGGCGTTTCGTTCGAGGGACGCGTCGAGGGTCCGATGCAAAATTCCTATCTGCGTCTGGAGACTGATGCCGCAACAGGAAGGCGCCACCAGTTGCTGACGGGCCTTGAAGGTGCCCCGCGCATCATCAACGGCGTCCGCCGACTCGAGGTTAAGGCCACCGTGCCGTTCGCGAGCATCCCGTTGACATTGATCCCCTCTTACCCTGACCTGCCGATGGAAAAGGTCTATCCCCGCGTGTCCCGGACCGACATCCCGGGAGTGTATCTGCGCGAAGCGGGAGGCGGCCGGGTAGTTTATTTTCCGTGGGATATCGACCGGACATTCTGGGAAGTTCTGAGCGTGGACCATTTCAAGCTCTTGCGTAACGCCGTCGAGTGGGCGACGCACGAAGATCCGGTGGTGGTCGTTTCCGGACCGGGCGTGCTCGATGTGAGCGTTTGGGCGCAGAAAAATTCGATGACTGTCCACCTGGTCAACCTCACCAACCCCATGATGATGAAAGGACCGGTCCGCGAGCTTATCCCGGTCGGTGAACAACAGGTAAGAGTGCGTCTGCCGGACGGAGCGCGCGTGCGAAAGGTCCGGCTTCTGGCGGCCAACAAGCCGGTCCATGCGCGACGCGACCATTCCTGGTTGAGCCTGGCCGTTCCCTCCATCCTCGACCACGAAGTCGTGGCGATTGACCTCTAATCAAGCCGATGGCAACTCCCCAAACACGCCGAAATTTTCTCAAACAAGCCGCGATGATAACCGCGGCGTTGGTTGGCACACAAAGGCAGCCGGGCGCAGCCGCGGAACGCAGTTCCCCAATCGCGCCGGATTCGAACTCGAGCCCAAACGCCCAAC
>DATDCV010000041.1:0-2907 GCA_036524155.1 Verrucomicrobiia bacterium | reverse complement strand
ATCAGGGAAATTCTGCTTCAGCTTCTGCATGGTCTGGCGAACTTGTTGGGAGAGTTCGAGGGCGTTGGCGCCTGGCAACTGAAAGATGGGCAGCGCGACGGCCGTCTTATTGTTCAGCAGCGAGCGCAGCGCATAGCTGTCGGCGCTGAGCTCAATCCGGGCAACGTCCTTGAGCAGCGTCTTCTCGCCGTTGGGGCCGGTTTTGACGATGACCTGGCCGAATTCTTCCGCTGAAATCAACCGGCCTTTGGCATTGATCTGCAGCTCGAACGGCACCGGCCGGCTCACTGGTTGCTGGCCGATCGCGCCCGCGGCCACCTGGACGTTCTGCTCGCGTATCGCGCTGACGACATCGCTGGCCGTCAGGTTCCGGGCGGCGAGTTTGTCCGGGTTAAGCCAGATGCGCATCGCGTAGTCGCCCGAGCCGAAGACCCGGACATCACCGGCGCCGGGAATACGGGCCAGAACGTCTTTGACCTGCAGGGTCGCGTAGTTGCGCAGATACACCTCATCATAGCGCCCGCTTGGCGAGAACAGGTGGACCACCATCGTCAGGTCGGGCGACTGCTTCGTGGTGGTCACGCCGAGACGACGAACTTCTTCCGGCAGTTTCGGCAAGGCTTGCGAGACGCGATTCTGCACCTGCACCTGCGCGTTATCAACGTCGGTGCCCAGTTTGAAGGTCACCGTCAACGTCATCACCCCGTCGCCGGTGGCCTGGGAGAACATATAAAGCGAGTCCTGCACACCGTTGACGGCTTGCTCAAGCGGCGAAGCGACAGTCTCGGCGATCGTTTTTGGATTCGCGCCGGGATATACCGCCCGCACGACAATCGTCGGCGGCACGACCTCGGGATATTCGCTGATCGGCAAACGCCACATCGCCAGCAGCCCTACGATGAAAATCACGATCGACAGCACGCCGGCAAAAATCGGGCGCCGGATGAAGAAGTGTGAAAAGTTCATCTTGGTTTTGAGGTTATCGTTTGACCACATGCAGCGCGTTGCCGCCAGCCAGTTCCTGCTCCGGAGTCACCGGCATGCCCGGACGCACGCGTTGCAGTCCATTGACGACGATCTGCTCGTCTCCGTGCAGGCCCGCGCGCACGATGCGCTTGCCCTCGATCGCCGGCCCCAGTGTCACCGTGTGATACGCAACCGTGTTCGTCGGCGTGAGGGTCAGCACGTATTTTTGCGCCTGGTCAGTGCCGATCGCCCGCTCTTCAACCAATAGCGCGGGACGCCGTTCGCTTAACGGAATTCGTATCCGCGCGAACAATCCCGGCACAATCCGGCCGTCGTCGTTGGAAAACAGCGCGCGCAAAAGGATGCTCCCGGTGTTGGGATCCAGCCGGTTGTCGAACGATTCGATGGTGCCGTGGTGAGAGAAGTCCGGCTCGTCCCCCAGTTGGAGTTCGACGGGGATCTTGCCGTCGCCGGTGGTTTCCAGTTTTTTTGCGCCGGCCAGCCCGTTGAACTTCAGCAGCGTGTCCTCATCGATATCCGCATAAACATAAATCGGGTTGATCGACACGATGGTCGTCAGCATGGTCGCCGAGCCCGCGAGACCGCTCACGTAGTTGCCTTCGGTCAAGAGCGCGCGGCTCACGCGCCCGCTAATTGGCGCGCGCACTTGCGTATATTCGAGATCCAGCTTCGCGGAGTCCCGCGCGGCTTGCACCGCCAGCAACGTCGCTCTGGCCTCCTGGAAGCGCGCCACCCGCCCATCCGCTTCCTCCGTCGAGATGGCACTGTTGGCCAGCAGTTGGACCGTCCGATCCGCTTCTCGCTTCGCATTGTCCAATTGCACTCGCGCCCGCTCGGCTTCCGCCTGCAACCGGTCGAACTCCGCCTGGTGCCAGCGCGGATCGATCACGAACAGCACGTCGCCCTTCGATACTGGCTGGCCCGACTGGAATTTCACCGCCTGGATGTACCCGGACACACGCGGCCGCACCTCGACCGATTCCACGGGCTCGGTGCGCCCGGTGAACTCGTTCCATTCCACAATTTCCTTTTGCTCAACCGGCGCCACCGTCACCGGCGGCGGGGGCGGCCGCTGCTGTTGGCCGCTGGGCGCGCACCCGGTCAGCAGCAGCACCGCCGCAAGCGCCGCGCTGGTTAGCAGGATCAGGAGACGCAATCTGGGGGCCGCGAAGGCATCCGTGTACGAATAGCTGGTGATGATGTCTTTTTTCATATTCTCATTTCTCGTGCTCGGTCGGTCAGGCTGCCAGGGCCCAGGGCAGCGCCTGTTCGCGGATGGCGCGCTGCCGGGCAACCCACTGCTGCGCCGCGGCCGCTTTTTCTTCCGCCAGCGTTGGGAACAACAAATGGGGGTAGGAAGTCTGCCAGGCCAGCGCCTCGGCTTCGTTCACTGCCGCTTTCAGCAGTTGTTCGTACCCGGCCATCGCGCGGCCGAACTCGCGCTCGGTTTTGACCTTCACCGCGCCGAGGCCGCGCAGCACGCGTTCATAGCAACGGAGGCAAGTGGCGCCCAGACCGTGAGGTTCACGCGCGAGGCCGGAGGTACCGTTTACATTAGGCTTATAGATATTATTCATACGACTTATCTACGTTTCATTATAGTT
Source organism: Verrucomicrobiia bacterium (assembly GCA_036524155.1). GTDB lineage: Bacteria > Verrucomicrobiota > Verrucomicrobiia > Limisphaerales > UBA8199 > DATDCV01. The sequence continues at coordinate 316 of DATDCV010000041.1, read as the reverse complement.
GACTAGTTAGTCAAGTTTGTTCGCAAAAAAAACCGGCCCACTAAGCCGGCACGGGTGCGCTCTGCTCCGCACCCAGCAACTCCAGAGTTCCCCGCCTGGCCTCAGCCAGGATCTTCATCTCGTTCTGAATCCGCGCCTGGGCAAGCAGACCCTGATAGTAGGCGAAGAGCAGTCGTGCCTTGGCAGCGGCATCGGGTGCATGGATTAGCCCGGCGGCGTGCGCATCGCGAATGGCGGACTCCAGGTATTTCCGTTTTTGATCGAGGATTTTCTGGATTGTCTTCTGCAACTGGTGTTCCTGGGTGCTGACCTCGGC
>DATDCV010000040.1:0-2199 GCA_036524155.1 Verrucomicrobiia bacterium | reverse complement strand
GCTTGAATTCGATCTGGCCGGAGCGGCCCAGGAGCCGGACGACCGGCCCGGCATTCTGCCAGCCGGGCACATTTGGGTTGCGCGCTTTGATCCAAAACCGGATTTGTTTTCGGTCCGAGAAATTCCAGCCGGCGTCGCGGGTGGCGGGATAAATCGCGGTGGCATAGGCGCCGGGGTATGGGTCGGGCGTTGACCGCACACACCGTGCCCCGATGATTCCTGATGCATCATCGGCAAAGAGCATCCGGCCCTTGCCGTTCCCATTGCCCTCCAGCTCATAGCCCCAGCCCGCCGCCTCGCCTTCGGTGCCCAGCTCCGTCGCTACCGGCTCGACTACCAGCAGGTCACGCCAGGCCAACGCCGCCCGCAATCCGTCTTCGACCGTCAGGCCCAGGCGGTAGTAACCCGGCTCGTTGAAAGTCCGCTCGAATACGGGCCCCTGGCCCGCCGCGCCGTTCAGGTACCAGTGAAACCGCAGCGGACGACTCTCCGGGTCGCCGCTGCCCGAGGCTTCAAATCGCACCGGGCGTCCGAGCACGGCGACTTCAGGGCCGAGCAATTCGGCCGCCGGAGCAGCAAGGCGGTTGCCGTCGGCGGACAGCTCGATCAGTTCCGTGGTATTGGTCAGGTAGTTTCCCTGGGGGTTGTTCGTGAAGACATTACCGGCGAACAGAATGGCCTCGCCCCACCGGCCCCAGATGCCAAAGCGGTTGTTGGCGAACCGGTTTTGCTGCACGACCCAGTGCTCGGTTCGCCATGTGCCGCCCTGCGAGGCGGTGTCGCCCCGGAACGCCAGGCCCGCGCCGTTGTTGTCGTGGAGGTCATTGCCTTCGATCAAAGTGTGGCTGGCCGGCCCGCCGACAATGACAAGGCCGCCATGCCTGAACCCGGCTTCGGGGGCGTTATGGTAACCGTTGGTCAGCCCGTTGAACGCGGCTTCGTTGCCGATGAGCACCGTGTGGTCGCTCCCGCCGAGCCAAAATCCGTAGCTGCCGTGGTTGGCGCGGTTCCGGATGAAGGTGTTGCCGGGGCTCCAGGACTCGACGCAGTTGTTGTTCGCATACGAGGTGTCGTTTTCGACAAACACATTGCCGCGCGACACCCAGCGGTTCAGCGGGCGAATGAACACGCCGTCGCCACCGTGGGTGATGTCGTTCCGATACCAATAATTGTCATCGGAGCCGGTCTCGATCAGCACGCAGGTCGAGTCACGCGCGTGGACCTCGCCGGCGGCGCGATCGATGCGGATGCCGTAAGACAGGTTGTTGCGCAGGAATTTGTTCCGTGACGATTTCCACAGTTTCGCGCACGTGTTCGAGCACTCCGCGAAATCGTTGTCTTCGACGAGGTTGTCATCCGAATCCACCAGGTTGAGAGCGTCCCAGACCCGGTTGGCGCGGTTGTGGCGGATGACACTCTGCCGGACGCGTTCGAGCAGCAGCCCGCCCCTGGCCGGCAGTTCGCCCCAGCCGTGTTTGGGGTTGTGATAGTTGTCCGAGAAATCGCAATCGCTGACGCTGGCGGCGGTGACCCGGCGCAGCACGAGGCCCGTTGCGAAACCGCGCACGCGCAGGTTCTTCAAGGTCACTCCCGTCACGTCTTCCATAAGAACGCCAACCCCGGCGGTCTCCAACGACTTCGGGTCGCCGACTGTGCCCGGACCGACGAGGGTCGCGCCATTGCCGTCGATGGTGATGTCGCTGGCCCGCACGACGAGCCGCGCCGCCAACTCGGCGTTCCCGGGCAACGTCAGATCGTTGGTGACGACAATCTCACGAACGTTTTGGCCGGCTGCGAGCAGGGCCCAACCGGTCAGGCAGCCGAGCGGCAAAGCGCGCAGGAATCGAGAGCGGGTAACGACGAGCATGCCGAGGTTTAACCGCCGTGGGACCTGATCGTCAAGCCCGGCTGGCGCCGGTTCAGATGGCTGGGCGCATAGCTCGTTGGCGTAATGGCGCAGTTGCGGGTGGGCCAGGCATCCGGCGCGCGGACTTCAGTCCGCAGCAATGCTCGATCGACCGTTGCGTCCGGAATGCGGACGCTCCCTGCCTGCGGAAGTTGCTGCGGACTGAAGTCCAATGTCACTAGGAATTGAGCGGTAGCTTTTTCGATGTTGACCGCCTCAGCACCGCGGCTGGACCGGTTTGGGCCGGATTGTTTCTTCGATATTCCTCTAACAGCGCGGGCCCCACTTGGTAG
>DATDCV010000039.1:0-15049 GCA_036524155.1 Verrucomicrobiia bacterium | reverse complement strand
GGATCAATGGTCTACGGCATGTTCTTTCTCCCTTTGGCCGCGCTCGCCACCGAACAAGGGTTCCGCGTGCTTGAAGCTGGCGCTCGCCACCGCTGCAAGCAGCTACGACTGCTGAAGAAGAAGTCCTCCAAACCCAATTCGTTTCCTGACTATCCCTTCGTTGATTTGGTTGCCGCACTACAGAAGGCAGGCAGGATTCCCAGAGGTGACTTGGCGGCTTGGAAATCAATGGTCAGTTTGCGGAATCTTGTTTCACATCCAACATCGCAATCGATCCGTAAGCGTGACGAGGCCATCGGGCAGTTGACCTACATCGCCGAATTGTTGAACCGGCTTTTCAAAGGCGGAGGCGACCAGGGCTGATTTTGGGCGGAAGCTCGTACGCGAGCGGGTCATCGCCTGCGGGGGTGCCGGAGGCGCGGTCGGGCGTGAGGATAGCCTCCGGCTGCACAAGCGGCTTCCTTGATAGCGCAGACGGCTCTTCTTGCAGAATCCAGAAAGCCTGGCGTTTCCGGCGTAATCTCGCCAGACTCAGACGGGTTTGACTGCGGTTCGTGCAGCGAATCGAAAAGATGAGACGTGATATTGTTTTTCTGGTGCGGGGCATACCGGACGGATTTCTCATGCAAGACAAGGGGGTCTTTTTCATGGCTCCCGTGGAGACGAGCTTCGAAACCCTCTTGCGAGCCGACGCCCAGAAAATCCCCACGTTGAAGCTCTTTCTGGACGAGCAACCCAAGGCCAAGCTTTTCTGTGTTGGTTTTCGCAATGACGTGCCTGATGAGACCAGTGCCGTAGAAAAAGCCTGGAAGCATCTGACGGGTATTCTGGATGGTTTTGCTTGGGTGGTGGACGGGTCGTTGCCAGACGTTTGCGGCTTGGTTCATATTCGGGAGGAGGACGCTGAGCATGCCAAGCTCAAAATCTACGATTCGGCTGGTTGGGCACATTTTCACGGAAGGACAGAGAAATCCCAGACGGAATGGAAGGAGAGGCAGGCCAAACTGCGCGATAAGCTGCTTGTATTTTCCGATTTGGTGGCGGCGGGCGATCCCAAGTACAGGAACGATCTTTGTTATCAACTCAGGTACTCAGCGAAGATCTTCCGGTGCGGAGTAGAGTCCAAAAGCTACGGCGTGGAGTTTCTCTGTAAATTCTCTGCTCTGGAGGGGCTTGTCTGTGGAACCGCTAAATCCGGCAAAGAACGGCTCTTGAAGACCCGCCTGAAGTGGCTGTTTGCTCGCAGCAGGCGCAATGTGGAACACGACGTTCATGCGTTATGGGAACTGCGTTGCCAGGCAAGTCATCAAGCCAAGGCGTTTCACGACGAAGACATTCCAGGATCGAACCCCATCCAACTGAGCATCGTTACGATTGAGTATTATCTCACCGGAGTTTTTGTCTTCGCTGTGGAACACGTCGGCCAGGTGACAACTGTCGATGATCTCTGGTCCAAACAGCTTCGGTATTCACTTCCAGATTACGCTGTTTCAGAGAGGCCGCACGATATGCCGAAACTTCCGATTGTGAACTTTCTGGTCGAGACTCGCCTTTGGGCTAATAAGGCTGGTGTCATAATTGATGCCGTCTACGCTGCGCAACAGAACGCCGCAGCCAGCAGGGTAGCGGTGGATGGAAATCCGAAAGACGAGAGGCAGGAGCCGCCCGAAGGCGCGACCTCGTGTGGCCCATTCCATCAGTCCGATTCGCACGAATAACAAAGGTCTGAGCCTGCCATCGCTGGTCTTCCGCAAAACCGGCATCTAGCAAAACCTCTCTCCATCGGAACTTCGTTAGCGTGAGCGGTGTGAACATGTCTATGCTCTCCCGTGTCAATTGAACCCACGCCGCCTCCCCCGATCCCAGCCGAACGTTGAACGCGCCGTTTCCGCTTTCGAAGCATGCCGCTTGGGCCATGGGACAATTTCCCTAGTTTCTGGCTTCGTTCTGCGACAATGACAGGTGGAGCCTTCGGGCACCGGACATGAATGTGCTTGTTAAGACGGTCGGGGCGGACTTGCGCCTGGCAATGCGGGCAGGTCACGAGGATCGCCGCGTGCTCGTTTTGAATATTCACATTACGATGTTTGCCGTGCAATTCGCACTCGTTTGACTATCGCACGAGCGTCATCTCGGATGACCAAGGCGCGGTCGTCCGGCGTATGGCTTTAAATATGGTGAAGCGCCTTGTTGTGCTCGATCAGATCCTTGCCTGCGACTACGCGACCGCAGAACTTGCATTTCACCCAAGCCCTGGTTGTGCCTTTTTGTGGTCTGGCCTTCTTCTTCGGCTGAGTAGGCTCTGGGTACCAAAGGATGCCATGTTCTTCCAGCATGTGCGCGTGCAAATCGGAGCGCCTCAACTCAAGGCCGCATCTGCTGCACCTTGCCCTTTTTGGCGGTTGGTGTCCTCCACTTGCTGGGCGAGGGCGGCAGACGTGTGCTTCTGGTGCCCGCTCATCGTAGTATTCTCCACAGCCGGTGCAGGCGCGAAGCATTGGGCCTCGGATTTTTGCCATGCCTTTGGCTTTGGCAATCTGGGCACCAACATCGGTATATTCACTGCGTTCCGCACCCTGTCGGAGCACGAGGTTGTGTCGCCGCCCTTTGTCCCAATTAATTCCCATAGAGGCCCTCCGCTGTTCGCTGCTGGAAACACAGGCACTTATCAACAGCAGACGACTGCTTCCTCCGGTGCGACTTTCTGACTAAAGGCACGTTTGTGAAGGACTGTGGAGTGTTGGTCGCGCCCATAACCGGCCCCAACTCTGCCAACCGGTGAAAGGCAGGTCAAAGCCAAATTGTGGTGGAACAGGCAAGTTGCTCGCCGTTTGGTTGGACGCCGATGGCCGGATGATGCTCCGACTCCGCAAGCCGACAGGTAAGACAATCCGCACCAGAGTCAGGATTGGGTCCGAATCAAATCCATGGAGGGCCAAAGCAGATCTGAAAAGAAATATTGATTTAACGCGGCCCTTGAATTGTCATGCCGAAATGGCTGGCAAGCGAATCGGTCGTTCTGTTTACGTTCAGGCAGAGGCAATCGATGCGGGTCTCAGCAACTTGACTGAGGCTGAACAGCGAATCTACCGCCAAGCTTTGCAGATCCTTGCCGCCAGGTTCAGAACGCGGCGTCGAAGAGACTTCCCTCATCAGGTCGTTCATATCAAGGGCACTACAGTACGACTGCTCCAGATCTCATCACTCTGTGAGCCGCATCCTTACGTCACTGCCAATCTCAAAGTGGATGTCCAAACAGGGACTTGTGAAGAAGACAAACCCAGTGGGCGGATATTCCACAGGTTGGAGACGATCCTCAGCCCCCATGAGCCTGCGTACAACTTCCACTACGCCGTGACGCAGTTTGAGGAGCAGAACGGGCTTATTGGACGGGGCGCGCCAATGAACAAGGTGGGATTTAAGCGAGAATGGCGCGAGTGGATAGATCGCAAATATGGCATCGATGCGTACGAGCGGAAGATCAGGAGGCTTCGCAGGGAGCACCTTGAAAGGATCGAGCCGGACGAGATCGAGTTGGTGAATGGAACCGCTCAATATAACGGGGCTGTCGGGCCGGACGCAGTCGTAGTGGATCACCTGATTAGGACGGCTCGACCTGGTCAACGGGTGCTGAATTTTGGATGCGGCGCGGCGGATCGGAACGGCGGAGTCCCGCATTCCGTTCGGCTTGAGCAAGAGGGCCTTGAAGTCACCAACCATGATATAGGAGATCATGCCGATGACGCCGACCCTGATGCCCTCCACGGTCGTTACGACATTGTAATGGCCAGTAATGTGCTGCACGTATTACCCAGTTGGACGGCTCTGGCGAAAACCCTGGCGGATATCTCCTCAGCAACCGAGCATGATGGGGTAGCTGTCATGAATTATCCCAGGCACCCGCCCTCCTTCATGGGAACTACTCCAGAGCAGGCGCGCCTGACAATCGAGATTTACTTTAAGCACGTGTGCGTCGCGCCGATCAAGACAGACGGGCCGGTTTTTGAAGCATTTTTCCCCCATTAGAGATGGACCAAATAGGACAAGCTGAGGGCAAACAGTTCCCACCAGATTACGGGCTAACCCTCCTCAATCGCGGCGTCCACCAGGATTTCAGGTGCTACTTCTACACACTCTATTTGGACCACATTTCGAGCATCGGGACTGATTTGTTTACCACCGTGCTCAACCTCATGCTGGAAGGCAAAATGTATTCTTTGTCACTCGATTTTTCAGGGGCCATTCTGAAGGACATGCTGGAAAAGGCAGACCCTGAAACGGCGGTGCTAGTTCGGAGATGGACGGATAACCTGCACGGTTATGCAATGATTGAATTACCACGAAAACTCACAGTTGGGGTCCGCCTGGCGTTGGGCGAAAAACAAAACGCAGAGAAAGAGACGTACGTTCCTTTTGTCGTCGAGCAGGTCTTATAGCGTGGCATATGAGCGCGGAAGGAACAGAACTCTCTCCAGTCCAAAAACGATGCCAGGTGTTGATCCAGGAATGCGGCCTGGAGTTCGAGGAGGCCATGTATGCCCTGGGCAGTAGAACGGGTGAACTGCCCGAATATCGTGGGCTAAGCCGACAGGAGCAGTTCAACAAAATCCAGGATTTAATTGGCTCCGGCCTCACGCAGGAAGAGGCCGAACGGGTGGTCGGCACTTTCAGGGAGTCCAGACCTGTGACAGTCACGGCTCCGAGCAGCAGCCCTGGAATGCCAAAGCACCCGCTGCCGAAGCGGACGCTCGACCAGGCGCTGGTCAGTTGCTACCGGTGCCGGAAATCTGACCCGACGCTGGTCCCGATTGATGGTGGTGCCTGGGTGTGTAAGAAGTGCCGCAGGCAACTAAAAGCCGCCCGCAAGGCCGAGAAACACAGGCGTGAAGTGGCCGAGAACTACGCCACACTGGCGCACCCTGAGTTACGTGGATTGCGGGGTGCCCGTAAGTGATCCTGAGATGAACCATCCCGAACTCGACATGCTGCAACGGTTCAGGGGCAAGCCCTTCGCTGTCCAACTTTTCGGCGGCGATATTCACACGGGAAGGCTGCTGGGCGTTTGGCTGGACGCCGATGGCCGGATGATGCTGCGGCTCCGCAAGGCGACTGGCGAGACCATCCGCATCAAGTGGGGCGCGGTGAAGCTCTGGGGCGAGACAGTTCCGCCGAGTTCCTAATGTGGGTGCGGTCGAGCACGGCACCTCCTGCTTCTGGAATGCCGATGAGCCACTATTTCTTTTTCGTGATCTTGGCTATCTGAGCTTTCTCGTGCTCCTTCGAGACGTAGCTCCCGTACGTGTCCAAAATCAGCTTGGCGTCGCGATGACCCTGCCACTTGGCCACCACGCGGGGGTCAACTTCTTGCTCAAGGGCATGGATGATGAAGGTTCGGCGCAGCGACCGAGGTGTGTAAACCGGCATTCGTAAACGTTCGCAGGCTCCGTGAAGTGCTTGCTCTGGGTCTCTCCATTCAAACACCGGTTTGCCGACCTGAATGCGTCCGGCAGCCCGCAAGGTGTTCAGCAGGTGCTTGGCCTCGGCGGACAAGATCGGTACGTCAAAGGTCTTGCCGGTCTTTTGCCGAAGGAAATGAACAACGTCTCGCTCGAAGTCGATATGTTCGCCCTTCAAGTTCTTGACTTCCTTCTGACCGACGCCGAAGGCCAGCATGAACCGGAGCAGTTCGCCGCTCTCAGGGGCCACCTCGCATGCTTTATCGACCAGCTTCCAGGCTTCCTCCCACGACGGTTGCTGGCGTATTGACTGGACCCGCTTCAGGGGCTTGAGCCTGGCGGCAGGGTTGTCCACGAGCCAGCCAATCTCCACCGCGTGCTCAAGCGAGCGCCGGAGAGTTTTGAACATGACGTCGTTGATGCTGGTGGGAGATAGACCACTGTCCTTGAGCTTCGCCTGCGCCTCCTTCAGGCCAGTTATCGTGATGGCCTCCAGCCTGGTCTCCGGCTTCAGAACTCGGCCCAGCATCCGCCAATGCGCCTCTCGTGTCTCCTTGGTTCCCTCAGCTACCGTCCAGGTGCGCTTCCAGGAGTTGAAGCACTCGGCTAGTGTGTGCGGCGCTCCTGTCTTGGGTGGAGCTTGCCCGACCTGTGCGGAATTGACTGCATCCGGCACATCAACCTGGTGTTCTTTGGCGTAATGGCTGATGACCTTCTGGGCCTGCTTCCACATCCAGTTCTCCGGTTTGGGTCGTGGTGAACGGTTAGATTTCAGCCGTGCCATATCGAGGTCGTCGGTTTTCAAGTTGGTCCAACGCACCTTGCATCCCTCGCGCCGGACCTCCCAAATCTGGCCGGTCTTCAGGTAGCGGAACAAGCCCTTTTCGAGCCGCACGTACCTGGGTCTGTTAGGACGGTTAGGAAAACTGTTAGGACGAGCACGGTCAGAACCGGTGTTTTTCGGTGTAAATGCCTGATAAAGAATGGTGCGCGATAGAGGATTTGAACCTCTGACCCCTTCCGTGTCAAGGAAGTGCTCTACCCCTGAGCTAACCGCGCTCCCGTTCCGAAAAGACCTTTGAAAACGCTTGTTTTCCATGGTCTTTCGCGAATTCAACGAGTAACCAAGGATAGCCGTTCCCGGTTTGGCGGCAAGGGCAAAAAGACCCGAAGTCAGAACGAAAGTCAGATTGGGAGCTACCTCCTGCTCAATCGGGTACTCGCCCGCACCGGTTTCCGTGCCCGCTATGGGTAGGCTACCGCAAATCCCGCAAGTCAACATAAAGCTACGCGAAGTAATCTCAGGCCCGCAGGTAAATCGCCTTCAAATACTTCGCTTCCTTGAAGGTGGCAGGATGGTCAGGCGCATGAAAGGTGGTCTCGATTTCCCGGAGCTTGCGCCCTGAACCTGCCCCCGCCTTCTGGACCGCCCCGAAGAATTCTTCGGCGGTGACATGGGCGGAACACGAGCAGGCGACTAGGATTCCTCCGGGCAAAAGATGGTTGAGAGCCGTGGTAACCAGCTTGCCGTAAGCGCGGACAGCGCCAGCCTTCTCCGAAGCACGTTTTGCCAGCGAAGGGGGGTCAAGGATGATTAAGCCAAAGTTGCGCTCGGCGTTTCCGGCGAGCCATTCAAACACGTCCGTCTGGATGCACTCGTGCGGACAGGAGGCGATTGCCGGACTCGTTTTGTTGAGGGTGAAATTGCGCTCGGCTGCGCCCAGCGCATGGGCGCTGATGTCCAGGTCAGTCACAGAGCGGGCGCCGCCGCGCGCCGCATACAACGAGAAACCGCCCGTGAAACTGAAAGCGTTGAGCACGTCCCTCCCTCGCGCCAGCGCGCCAACTCGCCGGCGATTTTCCCGTTGGTCGAGGAAGAAGCCGGTCTTTTGGCCCTTGAGCACATCGGCCTCAAAGCGCAGGCCGGTCTCGCGGAAAATGATTGGGCCCTGGAGAGGACCGCCCCGCAGCACGGTTCCGTCTTGTCTTGCGAAACGGTCGATAGCGACCTTCTGAATATTCCGGCTGAGCCGCAGCACGATGCGCCCCGGTTGGATTTCCCTCTGAACCAGCGCAGCGATTTCGTCCAGTCGAGCCAGCCAGGCCGTGGTGTAGAGTTTCATCACGAGCGTCTGGTCGTAGCGGTCCAGCACCAGTCCGGGCCAGCCGTCGCTCTCGCCGTTGATGAGCCTGAAGCCGGTGGTTTGCGCGTCGAATAAACTCCGCCGCCGTTCCACTGCGGCCTTCAGACGTGCCACCCACCAGCTTTCATCAATCGTGACCGGCTTGCCAGTATGCAGAACGCGCAGGCGAATGGGCGAGTCCGGGTCGAACAATCCGATGGCCAAAAACCGGTCCCTGCGGTCGTAAACCACCGAAAGTTCACCTGACTCGCCGGCTCGGTTCTGCCGCTCGACGCTTTCCGCAAAAACCCAAGGATGCCCACTGCGAACGGTCGACTCCGCTGCCGCTGTTATTCGCAGACGCAAGCGGGCGATCGTTGCGGGCTCATGAACCCTCTGGACTTTCATCGCTTTACGGGACCAAACCCGCTTGCCCCAATGCTGAATGTCACCAGTTTGGAGGGAACTCGCAAGGGACGGCCTGCCGGCCATGACGGCGATAGGCAAGGAAATCCTTGCGGTCCACAGTCCACACCTTGCACTGGGCGTTCAATTCGGTCATACGCACTACGCAGGCGTCGGCCAGATCCATTGGCTGGTCCGCGTATTTGGTCACCAACGCAAACACGCGCGGCAGGTGCTCCGCGAGATCGAAATCCAGTCGCAGGTCGCCGCGCGAAATCAGCGCCAGCACGGGACGCGGGTCCGGAAAAAAGCTGCACGCCTCCGCCACAACGGCGTCACACGTAAAGAAAGGGCTGTGTTCCCGGAAGGCTTCCGCCGCCCACGCATGGCTTGGATCATCGCCCGCCAGCAAAGCGACAATCACACCGGTGTCAGCGATCGGTTTCACGTTTTGGGAGAGAGCGCCGTCTCAAAGCCTCGCGGGCGCGCCGGTTGGTGGCGGATTTACCGCCAAGCCTGAAGGCGCCCACCAAATCCTCCGACGCAAACCGCCGCTCCGACCCGGCAGCGCCGGCGGCAACATCGTGTTCGATCAGGCTGCGGACGTAGCCCGCGCGATCGAGACCAAGCCGCGCCGCCCGCGCCTGCGCCTTCTCCAGCAGCGCGGGGGCCATCCGGACTGTGAGCACTATTGACATACACCACTGAATACACCTGAGAAACAGGACTGTAAAGAGGAAGCTATGAGGTTCAGGAGCAGGCGATCGTTACTTGCTGCGAAAGAGGGGCCGAGCGCACGCTCCTCGGAGTCGCGTGAAGCGCCGCGAAAGCCCGCGGCATCTGCAGGCTCACGGCTGCGGACTCAATCGCGAGTGCACCAGCCGTCGCGTGTGGTGGAAAACAGCGGCGGAGCATGAAGAAGCCGGCGCCCATCACCCCAAGCTCGACCCACAAAGGCAAAGCGGGGTGCCGAGCAAAAGGCTTGCTGCCGCTGAGGTTATCCGACCCGTTCCGCCACCGTACGCAGAAGTAAACCGCGAGCCTGGCAACCCAATGCGCCGCCGGAACCACCGAAGGAACTGTTCTGGTTTGTGACCTGGACGAAATCATTCAACGTCTCAATGACCTGGGGTTAGGTTGGCGGTAAGGAAAAACCGAACTTGCGTGGCCCGCGCGTGATACCCGGGTGCGGTGCGCGCGCGGCGGCCTCAAGGCATTTTCTCTCTCACGAATTATCCCCGTCCATGAGCCGGCCCAAACCGCCGAGCAGAGAGCCTTCTTCGCGATGGCCGCCTTTCTGCGGCGCGGCGGCGTAGATGCGGCCGGCGAGGCGGCTGAAGGGAAGTGATTGCAGCCAGATTTTGCCTGGACCGCGCAACGTGGCGAAGAACAGGCCTTCCCCGCCGAAGAGGGCCGTTTTGACCTTCCCCACGAACTGGATGTCGTAGGCCACCGAGGGCTGAAAAGCGACGATGCAGCCGGTATCGACGCGCAACTGTTCCCCCGCCGCGAGCTCCCGCTCCATGATGGTACCGCCGGCGTGGATGAACGCCAGGCCGTCCCCCTGCAAGCGCTCGAGGATGAAGCCTTCGCCGCCGAACAGCCCGGCGCCGAAGCGTTTGGTAAACGCGATGCCGATGCTGACGCCTTTGGCCGCGCAAAGGAACGAGTCCTTCTGCGCCAGCAACTCGCCACCGATGTCGCCCAAATGCACCGGGATGATCTTGCCGGGATATGGGGCGCCGAAGGCAACACGGCGTTTGCCCTGGCCGCGGTTTTGGAACACGGTCATGAACAGCGACTCGCCGGTGAGCAGGCGCCGCCCGGCCCCCATCAGCGCCCCCATAAATCCGCTGCTTTGCTGCGAGCCGTCTCCGAAAATTGTCTCCATCTCGATCCCCTCGTCCATGTACATCATCCCGCCGGCCTCGGCGACTGCCGCTTCCATGGGGTCGAGCTCGACCTCGACGTATTGCATTTCGTTGCCAAAGATCTCGTAATCGACTTCGTGCATTGTGGGCATAATGGCGCCTTCGTTTTTCCGGGAAAATAACCGCTGCTCGGAATTGCCGCAGCTACAAAACGCCCGGGCGGTTTGTAATCGAGAGGCAAGATGCCTGTCCTACGGAGATGGCGATGCACGCTTCCTCACGCACCAGGCGGTGGTCAGAGTGATAGCCGCCCCGATCAACGTGTACCACGGCCAGAAAATTTCAGCACCGACGACGCGCATCCAAAGTTCGCGGGTCTGAGGAAGTTTGGGCAGGACCTGGATCGCCGTCATCGTGGCGAGAGACACTCCCATGCCAGCCATCACAGGCAGCGCCCGGCCTTTCTTCCAGAAGACCGCCAGGGCCAAGCCCGCCACCAGCGCGCCACTGGTGAGGCCACGCAACGAGAACGCCGCGTTGAGAACGAACTCGACCTGGCGGCTCAGGTAGGCGACGACAATCAGCGCGCCCGCCCACAAAACGGTCGAGGTCTTGCTGAAGCCGAGGAAAAACTTCTCGTCTCGCCGCGGCAGCAGGTGTTTGACGAAGTCCATGGTCGAAACCGAGGCCAGGGAGGTCAGCGCCGAACTGACAGACGACATCGCGGCGGACAGGATCGCGACGATCAAGAAGCCTTTGAGGAGGTGGGGAACCTCGGTCATCATGAAGATGGGAAATACGAAGTCGTTGGCCTTGATGCCGGAACCGGGACGCGGCTCGGGCAGCGGAATCTGGAACGGGTGCGTTTGGTAAAACACCCAAAGCATCGCTCCGACCAGCAGAAACACCAGGAACAGCGGGAAGATGACGACCGCGCTGAGCACGAGCGCCTTGCGCCCATCGGCAACCGATTTGCAGGCCAGGACGCGCTGCACGATGAGTTGTTCGGCGCCGTGGGATGACATCACCATGACGGTGCCGCCGATCAGTCCCATCCAGAGATTGAACGGCGAGCCGAGCAAGAATTTCAGCAGCGGCGTGCCAGGCGGCGGGAGGACGTTTGCCCAGTGCAGTTTGCCGGCCTGGGCGGCGGTGCTGAAAATGGTACGGACGCCGCCATCGACGAGCGTGGGGATATAGAAAAGCGCGAACAACCCGCCGAGCAGGAACAGTCCAAACTGAACGGCATCGGTCCAGATTACCGCCTTGACGCCGCCCACATAGGTGTAGAGGAGGGACAGAATCACGAAGAGAAGGATGGCGCCAAGGATCGGATCGCCGGTGCCCAAACCGAGCAGTTTGTCGCCGAGGATCAGCTTGACCGGGATGCTCGCGACATAGACACGCACGCCAGCGGCGAGTGTCTCACTAATAAGGAAAAACCCGGCCGCGGTTTGGCGCGCCGACGGACCGAATTTGTCGGCAAACAATTGGTAAGGGGAATAGATTTCGCCCTTGAAATAGTGCGGCACCAGAACGACTGCGAGGATGATTCGCGCGACCACATAGCCGACGATCATCTGAATGAACGCGATGTTGTCGCCGTAAGCCATCGCCGGCACGCCGATAATCGTCAGCGCGCTGGTTTCCGCAGCCACAATGGAAAAGCCGATGCCCCACCACGGCACATTCCGGCTGCCGAGAAAATAATCGCGGGTGTTATGCTGATCTTTCCCGAACCACAAGCCCAGCCCGATGATGCCCAGCAAGTAGAGCAGGATGATAAGCCAGTCGCCCGCGCTAAAATAACTGTTCATTCAGCGGACTGCGGACGCAGGCAAAGGAATGGAGGCAGAGGAATCGGAATCGAAAAGAAAACCGGCTCTGTTCATTCCTTTGCCTCCGTTCTCGTGCCATTACTTAGCGTTACCAACTCCAGCCGGGTGTGGTTCAGGTTGAACCACTGCAAACCACGCAGCGGAAGGCAGTGCAGCAAGCGCACCAGTTGGGATTCATGCGCGCTGCTGTCATGTGTTAAGGCAGTCACCAGGAAACCGACATCGAGGGCGTGGCAGGCGATCCGGTGTGTGCCCAGCGGGAGACCGTTGCGCACTACGGGGAGGCGCCGGAGGCACTGCGTTTCGCCCCCGAAAAAATGCACCAAGGCGTCCTCGTACAGGTCCACCGCCAAGAACGCCCCCCAATCACCGAGCAAAGCGGTCATGCGGGTAAGCAGCGCGACACATGAATCACAGAGCGGTCGCCAGCGGCTCTTGCCAACCTCAAAGCGGCTGCGGTCCACGCGCCAGAGTGGCGACCGCAGCAACTGGCCTTCGACACGAACCGACCTAAAGTTGACGAGTTTCACCCGCTCTGCGCCAGTCAGTGCGGCATAGTGGATGGCCTGCGTTTCATGCTCGGGCGCGAAAGCAGCTACAGTCTTGAACTCGTAAACCATGCCGCCAACGACCAGGTCGAGGCGATAGGTCTTTGCGAAGTCTTCGTGCGTTACGGTCACGGGCAATTCCGTCTGCACGTCGTTGGTTCCCTGCGCGTGCAAGCGCGCTGCCACATCACTTTCGTAAACGCGTTCGTCACAGAGCCGACCGAGTGCGTTTTGGGAGGCGTAGCAGCAGCCCATGACGCTGCGATCAATGGCCGCGAAGTCGGCGTCCGACAGAGGCTGGAATCGCAGAGGACAACTAATCGGCATGCCCGCAGATTAAGCAGAGGAATGGAGGCAAGGGAATAAAAATTGACAAGGAGTAAAAAGTTTTTCCGGCATTCCTTTGCCTCCATTCCTTTGCTCTTTCTGCCTTGCCTCCCTCTACTGCTCTCCCGTGCTCAATGCAGCGCGGTGACCGCCTTTTCGGCGAGAGCGACAACGGGGTTCGGGTAAAGGCCCAGGAAGAGCATGCCGGCGACGCAAGTATAAAGGCTCACGCGGATCGGCCATGAGGTGGAGATCGGCCGCAGATCGGTGGCATCTTCGGACCAATAGATCGCGCGCACGACTCCGAAATAATAATACATAGAGATCACCACGCCGGTGATGGCAATGGCTACGAGCCAGTAATAAGCGGGCTGCGCGGCGCCCTGGGCGAGGGCCGCCTTGAAGAGCAGGAATTTCCCGAAGAACCCCGCCAGGGGCGGGATGCCGGCGAGCGAAATCATCGCCAGGGTCATGGTGAGTGCCAGCAGCGGCGCGCGGCGGCCCAGGCCGGCGACCGACGCGATGTCTTCGGCCTCGATTTGCCGCATCACGAGGCAAATCACGGTGAACGCGCCCAGCACGGTGAACAGGTAGCCGCTGAGGTAGTAAAGAACGGCGGACTGTCCGGCCGCGCTGAGGGCGGCGATCCCCAGCAACAAGTAGCCCGCATGCGCGATACTCGAGTATCCCAATAACCGTTTGATATTCCGTTGCGGTATCGCACAGAGGTTGCCGTAAAGAATCGTGATGCCGGCAATGACGATCAGGAGTTTCGACCATTGCGCGGTGACGTCCGGCACCGCCAGGAACAACACCCGAAGCAGCAAGACAAACCCGGCCGCCTTTGACCCGACAGCCAGGAACGCGGTCGTCGGCGAAGGCGCGCCCTGGTAAACGTCGGGCGCCCAAATCTGGAACGGAAACGCGGCCAGTTTGAATCCCAGCCCCACCAGGATCAGCAGCAGCCCAAGCAGGAACAGCTTCTGGGTGGCAAGCTGGCCGGACACCTGCGCCAGATCGCCGAAATTCAGCTTGCCCGAAACACCGTATACCAGCGCGATGCCGAACACTGTGAACGAGGTCGAGAGTGCGCCGATGACCAGGTATTTCACACCGGCCTCCAGCGACGTAACGCGCACGCGAAGAAAACTGGTGAGCACGTAAAAACTGACGGTAATGAGCTCCAACGAAACAAACAGCAGCGCGAAATCGTTTGCCGAAGACGCGAACAACATCCCCGTAAGCGAGAACAGCATGAGCGCGTAATACTCTGCCACGCCGCTCTCGATGACCTCGGCAAACTCGACCGACATCACCAGCACGATGATGCCCGCCAGCAGGAAGAACCGCTTGAAGAACAGCGCCAGCGGGTCGAGCGCGTACATCTTGCCGAAGGCGTATTGGACCTCGCCGGGCGCCACCTTAAACGCGACCAGGCTGTAGATGAGAATCAGGATCAGCCCGGCGGCGCCGACATAGCCGAGCTTGCGCTTAGCCGGCTGCGGCAGCCAGAGGTCGGCCAGCAGCAACGCCAGGCCCAGCGCGAGCACCAGCCATTCGTGAGTCAGGAGCCCAAGGTTCATTCGTCGTGAGCGGCAGGTTGGTGATCGCCGGAGCCGGAGGGCGGCGCAGAGGAAAATGAACCGTTAAGCGCGGTTTGGGCGACGGCGACGGCGGCCCTCGGCGCCGAATAAGCGGCCAGGGTCTCAGTGGCGCTCGGGGCAATTTTGTCCGTCAGCAGCCGTGGCAGGAAACCGAACAGCAGCAGCGCGGCTAGCAGCAGCAGGAACGGCGCTTTCCGCCACAGGTGCGGAGCGTCCTCCACCTTGCACCATTTTTCAGGCAGCGGCCCCTGGAGGATCAGCCGGACCGCCCGCAACATGTAGATCGCGCCGACAATCAATGCGCCCCAGCATGCCAGGGCCGTCACTACCGGAAAAACCTTCCAGGCGCCGAAGAACACCGTGATTTCGCCCGCGAAATTCACAAATCCCGGCAGGCCGCACCCCGCAAACGCCGCCATCAGCAGCGCCGCGCCGATGAACGGCAGCCGGCGGAGCAACCCGCCGAGTTGATCGATTTGGAGCGTGCCGGTTTGATGATAAATATAGCCGTTGAGGCCGAAGGTCAGCGCGGCCAGGAACCCGTGCGCGACCATCACCAGCACCGCGCCGGTGACACCGACCAGCCCCAAGGTCGCAATGCCCAGGAACACAAATCCCATGTGCGCGACGCTGGAGTAGCCGACGAGCCAGTTAAAATCCCGCTGCCGCATCGCGACCCAGCCGCAATACACCAGGTTCCCCAGCGCCAGCCAGGCGACGACCGGCATCCAACTCCGGGCGGCGTCGGGCAGCATCGGCAATGCGATCCGGATCAGCGCGTACAGGCCAAATTTCTTCAACACTCCCGCGTGGAGCATCGCGGTCGGACTCGGCGCCGAGGCGTAGCCGAGCGGCGCCCAGGTGTGGAATGGCCACA
>DATDCV010000038.1:0-24939 GCA_036524155.1 Verrucomicrobiia bacterium | reverse complement strand
GCAGCCGCAGTTCGGGTGTTGGCGGAGCCAGTCCCGCTTTTGCCGGTAATAGGCGAGGTCGGCTTCACCCAGCAAGCCGAACTCTTCAAGATTGTCCTCGGGGTTGAGTTGGTCTTCGTGGATGGGATCCTGCCGGATGATGGCATCGAAAAAGTAGCCGCCCTGCGGCATGTGGCCGCTCGGGCGGACGCCGGTATCCCCCTCGGGATAGATCAGCCACCCGCCGTCCGGGGCGGGCGTGACATTGAACTCCCCGGGCACGAGGCATTCTGTGCCGTCGAACAACCGGAACGGTTTCCAGTTCTTGCCTTCGGTGCCGAACATCGAGCGCCTGGCCGGGACACCGACCACGTCGATTCCCAACGCCTCACGCAGAGCGTCGTCCACTTCACCGAGCATCTGGTAGGGCTCGGTGACCCGGACCCGGTAGTCCTTATCACCCAGCACTCGCTGCCGCAACCGGGACACCGCCGAAACGTGTATCCCGGTCACAGCCGTGCCACCAAAATCCATCGGCACCTCGTCGATGTGAGTGTGGTCGAGCGCGGCCTGGAGACGGGAACGATGGGTAGCGGCTTGCATGGTCATAGTCGGCTGAATCGATGTGGGCGGCTGCTCACTGCGGCTCTGTTCTAAGCATTACCCGGGCTAAGGTCAATTCCGATGAAAACCGGATGAACCCGGGGTTCCTGCGTTACCTTTGGTCGGATTTGCTTAAGCTTGGAATGGAGCCTCAAAGGCTCACGATGAAGGGTATGTTATGAGAGCAATTATTGCGGTTTTAGCAATCAGCACGGGCCTGCTGGTGGCGATGTCAGTTGCCCAATGGCGCCAAAAAGCGAAGCTGACAGAACGGCTCAACACGGCGACGCAGGAAAGCGACCAGAAAACCAAGCAGCTTGAGGAACTGAAAACCGCCCAGGTCAGGGATGAACAACAGCAAGCTCAGCTTCTGCACGCGACGGCGGACGTGGCAGAACAGGTCCGGACCCAACAGGTGGTGGCGACCGCGGTCCCGACGGGGATGACGGCGAACACCCTCGCCCTCACCAACGGAGACGGCGAAAAGGCCGGAAAAGCGGGGCTGGGAAATTTCCTGAGCAAAATGATGGAGGATCCGGACACCAAGAAATTCATCCGGGATCAGCAGCGGATGATGATGGACCAGATGTATGCGCCGCTGATTAAACGGTTGGGCCTGACGGCGGCTGAGGGGGCGCAACTCAAAGACCTGCTGGCGGAGAATGCGATGAAAATGGCGGAAAAGGCGACATCGATGTTCGGCAACGCCGGCGCCGACCGCGCAGAGCTCGCCAATACGATGGCTGCGGGCCAAAAAGATTTTGACGAACAGATCAAGGGACTTTTGGGCGAGGACCGTTTCACCCAGTACAAGGAGTATGAGGAAACGGTGGGCGACCGCACACAGCTCACGTTGTTCAAACAACAGTTTTCCTCGAGCGATTCCCCGATTAGTGACGGACAGTCCGAGCAATTGCTCGCCTTAATCCAGGAAGAACGGCGCAGCGTCGCGGCGACGACCGGACAGAGCCTGCCAGGAAGCGGTCAGGACCAACGGAATCTAGAGGCGATGTTCTCTCCCGAGCAGGCCGACCAGTTGCTCCAATCACAGGAGACGGTCAATCAGCGGGTGTTCGAGCGGGCGCGGGCCGTTCTTTCACCCGACCAATTGCAGTCGTTCGGGGCCTTCCAAACCAATCAATTGCAGATGATGCGAATGGGCATGAACATGGCGCGAAAATTCATCAGCCCGGAGCAAACGCAGACCACCGCGCCGTTAGGCGGCGAAACGCCGGGCAACTGATAAGCCCACGTTGAGCAATTGCCGGACCGCGGAGTTGCTTTGGGCTTCGGCGTAAATCCGGAGGATAGGTTCTGTGCCGGAGCCGCGCCACATGAGCCACGAGCTATCCTGAGCGATGCATTTGACGCCGTCATAGCTTTTGATCTCGAGCAGGGGAGAGCGCAGCAGTTTTGGCGGCGGGTTTGTTTTGAGGAATTCCATCAGCTCGAGGCGTAGTTCCAGGGGAAAATGGATGTCAAGGCGGCCGTAGCGGTGGGGGCCGTATTTGGTTTCCAGCCGGGCCAGCAGCCGGTTGATCGAAAGCCGCTCGATTGCGAGCGCTTCAAGCAGGAACAGCCCCGCCGCGATGCCGTCCCGTTCAGGTATGTGCCCAGGAAAACCGAGGCCACCGCTTTCCTCGGCGCCCAGCAACACTCCGCCCTTAATCATCTCGGCGGCGATGAACTTGAAGCCCACGCCCGTCTCAGTAAGCTCCAGCCCGAGATCGGCGCACATCTTATCGACCATCGACGTCGTCGTGAGGGCCTTGACGACGCGTCCCTTGCCGTGCCGGTTCACGACGAGATGGCGCAGCAGCAGGCAGATCACCTGGTGGGTGGAGAGCGCGCGACCCCGCCCGTCCATCGCGCCAATCCGGTCCGCGTCTCCATCCGTGACCAGGCAGAGATCGTGAGGATGAGCCCGCAGGAACGCGGCGCTGCGCGCATAGTTGATCGCGATCGGTTCGGGGTTGATCCCGCCGAAGAAAGGGTCGTGCTTGCCGTTGAGGGTTGTGACCTTGCAGGTGGTTCCGGCCAGCAGTTCGTCGAAACAATGCGCGCCGACCCCGAACAACGCGTCGTGAGCAAACCGCAAGCGCGAGTTCGCGATGAGTTTGAAATCCACCAGCTTCCTCAGCGCCGCATAGTGGGCCGGACGCAGGTCCTGGAATGCGACCCGGCCCCGCCTGCCCACCACCGGAAGCGGCCGCGCGCGCACAGGGTTCCGGTCGAGGAAGCGCTCGACCGCCTCGCATGTAGCCGGGTCGGCTGACGCGCCGTAATGTGATTTCAACTTGAAGCCATTAAAGATGGGCGGGTTGTGGCTGGCGGTGATCATGATCCCGCCGATGGCGCGTCCCGCCTTCACCGCGAGTGACACCGCCGGCGTGGGAGTGGGTTCCGGGGTGAGAACGGCCCGGTAGCCGTTGCCGGCAAACACCTCGGCAACCCGACGTGCGAACTCGCTGGAAAGGAAACGGCGGTCAAAGCCGATCACGACCTCATCCCTGGTGCCGGGGACCGGTTCGGACCGCCAATAATCGGCAGCCGCCTGCGCGACCCGTTCGACATTGTGAAAACTAAACGCTTCCGCGATGACCGCTCGCCATCCGTCCGTCCCGAACCTGATGGGGTTCATTTCGGCAGCGCGACGGTGTCGGGGGGCTCCGAGCTGAGGCCCAGGTCCGGCGTCAGAGCATCCGCGCGCTTCAACGCGGCCGCCTCGGTGCGCTGGCGCAGTTTTCGGACTGCGCCAGTCAGGCTGCGCTGGCCGAACAAGGCGGTGCCGCTGATGAACGTGTCCGCGCCCGCGAAGGCACATTCGGGCCCGGTTTGGAAATCGACGCCCCCGTCCACACCGATGGCATAGGCCAGGCGGCGTTCGTCGCGCCATGCCCGTGCCTGTTGGATCTTCGGGAGCGTTTCATGAATGAAGGATTGGCCGCCGAAACCCGGGTTCACGGTCATGATGAGGACCCCGTCGATTTGTTCCAGATACGGCTGGATGAGACCGATAGAGGTTGGCGGGTTGATGGCGAGGCCGACCTTCTTGCCCAGCGCTTTGATTTTCCAGATGAGCCCGGTCACCACCTCGCCGAGTTCAACGTGGATGGTCAGTTGGTCCGCGCCGGCGCGGGCGAACGGTTCGAGCAGGATCTCCGGCTGCGAACACATGAGGTGCACATCGAAAAATAGCTTCGTCAACGGTCGCAAAGTGCGCACGACCGCGGGCCCAAAGGAGATGTTCGGAACGAAATGGCCATCCATGATATCCAGGTGCAGCCGATCAGCGCCGGAACGGTTGGCGCGGCAGGTTTCCCTGGCCAGGTGACCGAAATCCGCCGCCAGCAGTGAGGGCGCAATGATCATCGGCATACCCTACGAACGGCTCGTATGATTGTCGATTGAGGACTTTCGGCCGCGTGCAAGTTGCGCGCGCGGCCCGGAAGGCGCGAGGCAGGGAGCGCCCTAGGCGGTGGCCGGCGCGGGCGTGCCGAGTCCCGGCAGCTTGGGCTGGGCGGGTTTGCCGGGCACTTCCGGGAGGGGAGTTCCGGCCGGCGCGCCGTGCGGCGGCTCGACGTCTGGTGTGGGGAGCGGTGGAGTGAACCTGCCGGTCCGGACGATCTCATCGACCTGCTGGCCGTCGAGGGTTTCATATTCGAGCAGGGATTTGGCGATGAGCTCGAGCTTGTCCAGGTTGGCGGCAATGATGTCTTTGGCGGTCTTGTAGGCCTCATCGATAATCCGCTTCACCTCGGCATCGATGTCCTGGGCCGTAGACTCGCTATAAACTTTCGCGCGGGAAACTTCGCGACCGAGAAAGACGAATTCGTCGTCGTCACCGTATTGTACCATGCCCAGGCGATCACTCATGCCCCATTGGGTGACCATCGCCCGGGTCATATTCGTCGCTTGCTGGATGTCGCCGGCCGCGCCGCTGGAGATGTCTCCCGACACAATCTCCTCGGCGATCCGTCCGGCCATGGTGACCGCGATCATGTCGAGCATTTCCTTCCGGCGGCGATTCAACACATCGGTTTTGGGCAGCGACATCGTGGAGCCAAGCGACTGTCCGCGGGGAATAATCGTAACTTTATGCAGAGGGTGAGTGTGCTGGAGAATGACGTTGACGAGCGCGTGTCCGGCCTCATGCCAGGCGGTGAATTTCTTCTCCTCGTCGGTCATGGCCAGGCTGCGCCGTTCCCGGCCCCACCGGACCTTGTCCCGAGCTTCCTCGAGTTCCTCCATGCTGACCGCCTTTTTATTTTGGCTGGCGGCCAGAAGCGCCGCCTCATTAAGAAGGTTCGCCAATTCCGCGCCGGAGTAGCCAGGCGTCCCTCGGGCAATAACCGACAAGTCGACCGTGGGCGAGAGTTTCACGTTTTTGGCGTGGACCTTGAGGATCGCCTCGCGACCGCGCACATCGGGCAGGTTGACCGTGACCTGACGGTCGAAACGGCCGGGGCGCAGCAAAGCCGGGTCTAAGACGTCCGGACGGTTCGTGGCGGCGATGATAATGATGCCCTCCTGGGTGTCAAAACCGTCCATCTCGACCAGGAGCGCATTCAGGGTCTGCTCCCGCTCGTCGTTGCCTCCGCCCAGCCCATGACCGCGGCTCCGGCCGACGGCGTCGATTTCATCAATGAAAATCAGACAGGGCGTGTTCTTGCGCGCCTGCTCGAACATGTCGCGAACGCGGCTGGCGCCGACCCCGACGAACATCTCGACGAAATCGGAGCCGCTGATGCTGAAAAACGCGGCGTCGGCCTCTCCGGCGATGGCTTTCGCCAGGAGCGTTTTGCCGGTGCCCGGAGGCCCGACCATCAATACGCCTTTGGGGATGCGCCCACCCAGCCGCTGGAATTTCTTGGGATCTTTCAGGAATTCGACGAGCTCGGAAACCTCCTCGATGGCCTCGTCGATCCCGGCGACGTCCTTAAAAGTGGTTTTGTTCCGCTCTTTGGCAAGCAAGCGGGCTTTGCTTTTGCCGAAGCTCAGCGCGCCTTTCCCGGCCATTTTTATCTGGCGGATGAAGAAGAACCAGATCAAGACGGCGATAATTACGAACGGCAGGACGCTGACCGCCACGCTCATTAGCATGGTGTTCGGCTCGCGGGGCTCGAATTGCGGCAGGCTGAACAGCTTCTCCTCCATTTTTTGCGTCAAGCGCACTTTCGCGCGGAAGGGCACCTGGACTTTGCGGTCGTTTTCAACCCGGTAATACTTGCCGATCACTTCATTGAGTGCCGGACTTTGGGGGCTATAATTGATCGTCGCCTCGGCGATAAGATTGGAATCGACCATCTCCTGAAACTGGTGCTGGGTGAGCACGACTCCAGGGCTGTCCATCCGGTCCTTAAAGAGCATCAAGAGGATGATGCCGCCAAAAATTGCGATCCATACAATCCAAGTACGGGGCGGAACCCTGAACTCCCCGCTCTTCTTAGGGCCTTTCTCGTCGTCGCTATACCTATTATCGTCTGCCATTTGTATCTGGTTGCGTCAAAGCTACCATTTTAGTCCAGCACCCGCAACCGCTTGAGTTAAGGCCTCCGCCATACCCAATGCAAGCGGCGAATCGTTTTAGGCGAGAGCTTAAATTGTTCCGCTATCCGCATTCCCTCGATCCAGAAGATCTTGCCTTGGGCGGTGGTAGCCAGAACGAGGCGTTGCCGCTCCTTTCGAGGAACCTTCTGATTCGTGAAAAAATCCTGCAATTTCACTGCCCCGGCCATACCGATGGGCTGGAACCGGTCACCGGGTTGCCAATGCCGCAGGGACACCGGCGATCCCACCCGGTCGGCATCAAATAACTCTTTGCGAACCAAGCGCTTGACTTTCCGAAGGCCAATGCGTTTTTCGTTCCTCCAACGCACCTCCACCCCGCCAAAACAGGCCGCCCCGGCCTTCGGGGTCACATCGAGAGTTAGGGATCCGCGAGTGAACCCGCGAGGGGCGGGAATTCCTGCTTGGAGTTGCACCCGACCGGAGGGCTCTCGCAAAACCGAGAAAGCCAGTTGTGTATTCGACGCTGGCGCCGCTCGTTTTATTCTGTCTGCTTTTCCCGCCCGCGAACCCACCTGGACGGGCACGCCGGAATTCAGGCGCAGCTTTTCGACCAGTTCAAAATCGGGCGCTACCCTCAACGCAATCAACTGCGCCTGGAGGCACCGACGCTGAACTGAGACGTGCAACTGATCGAATGGCTGTGGGTTTGCAGCCCCACCCCGAATCCGCGAACCGCCGGAGCGCTTCGCGGTCCCCGTCCGGGGCCGCGTGTCGTAGAGCCATTCGGCGGCCGTCGATTCCACAAACTCCGATTCCGCGCCGAGAATGTCCGCGGTCCGGCTGATGACCTGGGCCAGGGCCGGCTGATAGTTCCGCTGGAGCAGGGGCAGAAGGTGGTGCCGCACCCGGTTGCGCAGGATGTCGGGACTGGCGTTGCTCGCGTCTTCGCGATGCTCGATTCTTTGTCGCCGCGCGTATTCACGGAGGGTGGACTTGGAAACTGCGAGCAGCGGCCGTACGAGGTCGAGACTGCGAGCGCTCGGGGAACGGCTCTTCCATCGCATGCCCGCCAGCCCCTGTCCGCCGCTGCCGCGGAGCAACCGCAGGAAGAAGAGCTCCAGTTGGTCATCGGCATGATGGGCCAGGGCGATGACCCGGGCGCCGACCCGGCGAGCGGCACGCGCCAGGAACGCGTGACGCGCGGCCCGAGCGGCCATCTCCAGCGAGACCTTCTCTTTCCGGCTAAGCGCCCGCACATCCCGTCGCGCGATGATAGCCGGCAGGCCCAGCGTTTCGGCCGTGCGCCGAACCAACCGCTCATCGGCGTTGCTGCTGTTGCCCCGGAGCTTGTGATTCAAATGCCCCACCACAAGACGCCACCCGGTCTTTCCCGAAAGGTGATGGAGCAAATGGAGCAGGACGATCGAGTCGAGCCCGCCCGAAACTGCTACCAGGACCCGCGCGCCGCGCGCCAACAGGCGCCGACTGCGAATGGCCTCATACACGAGATCCGGCAGCTCACTCACCTTGACAGGCTACCGGGAAAGGAAACGCCGGGCAAAGCAGATCAAGGTGGTGACTAATGGCGGTGAGGCACGCTCGAAGGCGCCGTGGTTCTTGCCTTGAACTTCGCGCGCGGGTCAAAACGGCGAGCGCCTTCGTCGAGCGTTGGGCTGGAATCAATTTGACCTTGAGATGGGACCGAGGCGGGAGCAAACTCGGCGCATCGCCTCTGGAGAAGATCCGGAACCGCGGTACGTCTATGAACAAAGGCAGAGTGAAAGTGGGCATCATCGGCTCGGGCTTCGAAGCGGACATCCATGCAGATTCATTTCGCATTCTACCGGACGAAGCGGAGGTAGTCGCAGTGGCCTCCCCCACGCCAGGTAACGCGGAGAGATTTGCAAAGCGCCATCAGATACCACGTTTCTTTTTGGATTACCGCCAGATGCTGGCGGAGCCTGACATCGAGTTGGTCACTATTGCCGCTCCGAACGCATTGCACGCCCGGATGACTTGCGATGCCGCCGCTGCGGGCAAGCACGTCGTTTGTGAAAAACCGCTCTGCATGACCCTGGAAGAGGCGGATGTGATGATCGACACCTGCCGAAAGCAAGGTGTGCTGCTGATGTACGCCGAAGAGCTGTTCTTCACCCCAAAGTATGTTAAGGCCAAACAAATGGCGGACGAAGGCGCGTTTGGCAAAGTGTATTTGGTGAAGCAGGCCGAAAAGCATTTTGGACCCCACGCGGCATGGTTTTGGGATGTCGAGCGCTCTGGAGGCGGCGTTTTCATGGATATGGGCTGCCACGGCATCGCCTTCTGCTGGTGGTTCCTTGGGCGGCCCGAAATCCAGAGCGTGCTGTGCCACCTGGGCACCTACGTTCACAGCGACAAGACTCGGGGAGAGGACGAATGCCTCTGCATTCTGGATTTCGCGAATGGCGCCAAGGGCGTCATTGAAGATAGCTGGGCCAGACGCGGGGGCATGGAAGACCGGATCGAAGTGTATGGTGAAGGCGGCGTTACCTACGCCGACCTGCACATGGGCAACGCGCTGCCCACTTACAGCGAATACGGCTACGGCTACGCGGTGGAGAAGGCGCCCACTACCAAGGGCTGGACGTGGCCGGTCTATGAAGAGTTGTGGAACTACGGCTTCCCGCAGGAGATGCATCACTTTGCCCGGTGCGTCCGGGGCAAGGACCAACCCCAGGCAACGGGGGAGGATGGACGGCTGGTCCAGGAAGTGCTCTATGCGGGGTATCAATCAGCGGGTTGCGGCGCTCGCGTCGAGCTCCCGTTTCGGCCGCCCGGGGTCAAAAGGCCGATTGATCTATGGCTGAAAAGCAAAACCTGAAAGCCTGAATTCGTGGTGTAATTTCGTTTGAACTTCGTCCGGCCCTGAGTGATGTTCTAGCAGAACGCGGGGGTTCGAGTGTTATCAGCAAAGAAGCCCTGCTCGCCGGGCTATCTCCGACCAGTGGGCCTCGAAAGGTGACGATATGAAATTCGTATGGATTGTTTTCGGCGTGTTGTTTGGGATTTCTATCATGTGCGGTTCGGCGCAAACCGATCCCTCGTCGCCGGTTCTCGATATATCGCCGATGAAGCTTCGGGCGGAATTGACACTGGATTCCCCTCAACCTGCCGCCCCGCCTGTATTCCTGAGTCATTCGGCGGACACGAATCTTACAGAGCGTGATATCAGTGCCAGCAACGGGGAAACACCGAGCGGGCTCGAAAGCTACAATGTGCGCAGCGACCGGTTTTACCTCATCCCGGCGGCGGGGCCAGTACCGGACAACCCCTTCGAACGCGCGGTTGACTGGATTGGCCAACCGGAGGTTGTCCACGTCGGCAAGGCCGAACTCTCCAGCTCAGTCATCACCGCGGTTAAACGCAAAAATCCCCTCTGTCTGTTGAACGCGACCGTGTTGAAGATGACGTGGTAGGACGCGTCTCCCCTGCTGAGCCCGAAGATTGACCGCGAGCGGGAAACAAAACCCCGTTTCTTCTAAAACCGGGGGGGCCGGATAATAACTTTGTCAATTTCCCGCGGTTCTGCAAACGTCAGCGGCCAGCGAGTTATGCCGAACCGTTCAATCATCCTGCCCTTTCTACTGTCTCTGCCGCTAGCCGGCGGAATGATCAACTCCGATGCGGCCGACCAACCGGTGTCCGCCACATTGGTGATCGACGCCACTGCCGTCTCCGCCTTTCCGATCCCGCGGGAGCTTACTGGAAAGTTCTGCGAGCACCTTGGCGCCAATATCTACAACGGGATGGACGCGCAAATTCTCCGCAATCCGACCTTTGCCGATTATCCGTTTTGGACCGGGCAGATGTCCCCGGACGGCATCACGACGTTTCACTTCGAGCGGCCGAGCATCGAAGGCGAATTGCGCCGCCAGGCGATCCGCGCCGGTTGGCCCGAGGCTGAGCTCCCCGGTTTACTAAAAGCGCGCAACGACTCTCTGGCTTGCTTTTGGGCCCGGGCCGGACGCGATGACGACGTGCAGATTAGCCCGGATACAGGTCCGCAGGGAGGGCGCGCGCAACGGCTTGAGCTCAGGCCGGGAGCCGGGGTCAGGCAATGGGCGTGGCTGCCGTTACACCGGACACGCCAATACGAAATCCAGATCCTGGCACGCTCGCCGGACATGGCCAGTCTGCGCGTTACTCTCTCTGCCGCGCAGGATCAGGCTCCGACCGCCGAGGTAAACGTGAGTGGTCTCGGGCCGGGTTGGCGCAAGTTGACTGGTTCCATTTTGGTTCCCAGGGATGCCGCCGCGGACGCGCCGTACTGTTTGACGCTATCCGCCGAGACCGGCGGTCAACTCGTCCTCGGACATGTGTTCCTGCGTCCGGCCGACCACGTCAATGGCGCAGACCCCGATGTGATTCGATTGTTGAAAGAATCACGGCTGCCACTGCTCCGCTGGCCGGGTGGAAACTTCGTTAGCGCCTATCACTGGGAGGATGGCGTCGGCCCTGTCGAAAGCCGCCCCACCAAACCCAATTACGCCTGGGGCGGAGTGGAACCGAACACGTTTGGGACCGACGAGTTCATCGCCTTTTGCCGGGCGGTTGGTTGCGAGCCGATGATCTGCGTCAATGCCGGCACCGGCACTCCCGCCGAGGCGGCCCGCTGGATCGAATACTGCAATGGTCCCGCTACCTCGCCGATGGGCGGCCGCCGCGCCGCTAACGGCCATCCCGAACCTTACCGTGTGCGCCGTTGGGAGGTCGGCAACGAACTCTGGGGACACTGGCAGGCCCATTGGACCACCGCGAGTGGTTATGTTGATCGTTACCGGCAGTTTTCCCGCGCCATGCTCGAGAGTGCTCCCGACATCCAACTGCTCGCCTGCGGAGCCCCGGTGCTTTGGGGAAAGAACTGGAACGACACGCTGATCGCCGGCCTGGCGGGGGACATTCGGAGCTTCACCGACCACCCTCTGATCGGTGGCGACACTCCGCGGGCGACCGATCCGCTCGATGTGTTTCGCGACTTTATGCGCGTGCCGGACATCCTCGAACGGAAATGGGGTGATCTGCGCGAGGACGCATCGCGGGGTGGCGCCAAGGATGTGCGCCTCGCGGTCACCGAGCTGCAGATGTTTGCCCACTTGGGGGCGGCGGCCGGCGCCGGCGAAAAGGAGCGCCTCAACCGTGAAAACCTCGTCAATCCCGCCACGCTGGGCGAGGCTCTTTACGACACGCTGATCTATCATGCCGCAGCGCGATTGCAGCCCTTTGTCAGCCTGGTCACCCACTCCGCGACCGTCAACCATGGCGGCGGCTTGCGCAAAGAGCGTGAGCGGGTCTATGCCAACCCCTGCCATTACGCCCACCTGCTGCTGGCCGAGTTCGCAGGCGCCAAAGCCGTCAAATCCACCCTGCAAGGCCCTTCCGAGCGCGCGCCCCTGGTGTTGCCCGAGATCAGGAACGCCGGTGGCGACCAGTCGTTTGGCGTGGTCGATGCCCTCGTCGCGCTGAGCCCGAAGGACGAGTTGCTGCTCTCCGCGGTCAACCGGGGAACGGCCGGCCCGATCAACCTCACGGTGAAGCTGGGCTCCTTTCGCGCGGCTGGAAGCGCGGAGGTCTTCGCGCTCAGCGGCCCGGTTCCGTGGGCGGTGAACACGCTGGCCGAACCCGATGCCATCCGCCCGGTTCGCTCGCCGGCGGAAGTCCGGGAGGGCGAGATGGTCCTTGCCTTGCCCCCGTTTTCCGTGGTCCGGGCCAGGCTGCCCGCGCGCTAGCCTGAATGTTCGCACGTGCGGGTTCCGGTTACGGAGGGCGGGAATGTCCCTGAGCCGCAAGGCTCTACAAGGTCCGGTGATTCATGGTCGCGATAAGTCAGGCTGACTTATAGCAAAACTTCTCCGCCAAATCAGTTTAGTTTTCTTGACGACAGGCGCAGGAACATTAGATTCCTTCTATTGCGCCGGCCCGGGGCCGGCCCGAGTGCGAGTGCCATGAACATCCTGAAGCTTATTTTCAACTCTTCGCTGGGGAAGAAATATATCATGGCCGTGACGGGTTTTTTTCTGTTCGCCTTCGTGTTCGGCCACATGGTGGGGAACCTGCAGATTTTCGGCGGGCCGGAGATGATCAACCGTTACGGCCACTTCCTCCAGAGCAACCTTGAGCTGGTGTGGCCGGTGCGGCTTATCCTGCTGACGTTTCTGGGGCTGCACGTGTGGTCGGCCATCACCCTTTCGCTGGAGAACAACGCGGCGCGACCGGTCGGCTACGCGGTCTACCGGCCGCTCGGCTCGAGCTTCGCCTCGCGCTGGATGCTGGTGGGCGGCATCATTGTTTTCGTGTTCATTGTTTACCACCTGCTCCATTACACGGCCCAGGTGCAGTATCTCAACGCGACGGGGCAGGACTTCACGGCCTTCCTCGACTCGGAGAAACGGCATGACATTTTCAAGATGATGGTGGTGGGTTTCGGTAAGGTCTGGGTCTCGGCCTTCTACATCGTTGGCATCGGCTTTCTCTGCCTCCACCTGAGCCACGGAGCCAGTAGCATGTTCCAGTCGTTGGGCTGGAAGAACGAGACCTACCGTCCGTTGCTGGACAAGCTGGCGCTGGTCGTCGCAGTGTTGATTTTCCTCGGCTACAGTTCCATCCCGATAGCTATCCTCCTCGGCTACGGAAAGGAGGCGCTAAAGTAGTATGAATTTGGACGCCAAAATCCCTTCGGGCCCACTCTCACAAAAGTGGGACAAACACCGGTTCGACATCAAGCTGGTCAACCCGGCCAACAAGCGGAAGTTCGACGTCATCGTCGTCGGCAGCGGCCTGGCGGGGGCGTCAGCGGCCGCGAGCCTTGCCGAGCTGGGTTACCAGGTAAAATGCTTTTGTTTTCAGGACAGCCCTCGGCGGGCGCACAGCATCGCCGCCCAGGGCGGCATCAATGCCGCCAAGAATTATCAGAACGACAGCGATAGCGTGTACCGGCTGTTTTTCGACACGATCAAAGGCGGGGACTTCCGGGCCCGCGAGGCGAATGTCTATCGGCTGGCGCAGGTGAGCGTCAACATTATCGACCAGTGCGTCGCCCAGGGGGTTCCCTTCGCCCGCGAGTATGGCGGGCTGCTGGCCAACCGTTCTTTCGGCGGCGCGCAGGTCTCCCGCACCTTTTATGCGCGCGGCCAGACCGGGCAGCAACTGCTGCTCGGCGCCTACCAGGCCTTGTCGCGGCAAATCGGGCTCGGCACGGTCAAAATGTTCCCGCGCACCGAAATGCTCGAACTGGTTGTCATTGGCGGCCACGCCAAAGGCATCGTCGTGCGCGACCTGATTAGCGGCGAGATTTCCTCCCACGCCGGCGACGCGGTGGTTCTGGCCACCGGCGGCTATGGCAACGTGTTCTTCCTCTCGACCAACGCCAAGGGCTGCAACGTCACCGCCACCTGGCGCGCCTACAAGAAGGGCGCGTTTTTCGCCAACCCGTGCTACACACAGATTCATCCCACTTGCATCCCGGTCAGCGGCGAGCATCAGTCCAAGCTGACGTTGATGTCCGAGTCGCTGCGCAACGACGGCCGCGTGTGGGTGCCGAAACGTAAAGAAGACTGCCCGAAAGCCCCGGCGTCCATCCCCGAGGATGCCCGCGATTATTACCTCGAACGGAAATATCCCAGCTTCGGCAACCTCGCGCCGCGGGACATTTCCTCGCGCGCGGCCAAGGAGGTTTGTGACGAAGGCCGGGGTGTGGGGCCCGGGGCCCGCGGTGTTTACCTGGACTTTGCCGACGCGATCAAACGCGTCGGCGTGAATGTCATTCGGGAGCGCTACGGTAACCTGTTCGACATGTACGAAAAAATCACCGGCGAAAACGCGTACGAAGCACCGATGCGCATTTACCCGGCGGTCCACTACGCGATGGGCGGGACCTGGGTGGACTACAACCTGATGACCACGCTGCCGGGGTTGTTTGTGCTCGGCGAAGCTAATTTTTCGGATCACGGCGCCAACCGCTTGGGCGCCAGCGCCCTGATGCAGGGCCTGGCCGACGGCTACTTTGTCCTGCCTTACACCATCGGCCATTACTTCGCCTCCGCCAAACAGCCCAAACCTTCAGCGGCCAATCCCGAGTTCAAGAAAGCCGAGGACGACGTGCGGGCTTTCACCAACCGGTTGCTCTCGGCCAAAGGCAAGCGGACGGCGACCTCCCTGCATCGCGACTTGGGCAAAATGCTTTGGGAAAAGTGCGGCATGGCGCGGAATGAGGCCGGGCTGAAGGAAGCCCTGCGGCGCATTCCCGAGCTGCGCGAGGAGTTCTGGAAGACCCTGAACGTGACCGGCGAGAACGGCGAACTGAACCAGGCGCTCGAATACGCCGGGCGCGTCGCCGATTTCATGGAGTTCGCCGAGTTGCTGTGCACCGACGCGCTGCACCGCCGGGAATCCTGCGGCGGCCATTTCCGCGAAGAGTTCCAAACGCCCGACGGCGAGGCCCAGCGCGACGACGAGAATTTCTCATACGTCGCCGCGTGGGAATACCGGGGGCCGAACCAACCACCAGTCCTGCACAAAGAGCCGCTGGTTTACGAGGAAGTCCACATGAGCACCCGCAGCTATAAATAAGCGGGCCGCAGCCGAAACCAGAAGTCCGAAAGCCATGAATCTCACGTTAAAAGTTTGGCGCCAGAAGCACCGGGGCATCCCCGGTCGGTTCGAGACCTATGAAGCCAAAGGCGTCCTCGAAGACATGTCGTTCCTCGAGATGCTCGACGTCGTCAACGAGGGCCTGCTCGAAGGCGGCCAGGAGCCCATCGCGTTTGATTCCGACTGCCGCGAGGGCATTTGCGGGATGTGCTCGCTCGTCATCAATGGCATCCCCCATGGCGGCCACAAAGGCACGGCCACCTGCCAGCTCCACATGCGCCATTTCAAGGACGGCGAGACGATCACGATTGAGCCCTGGCGCGCGAAGGCCTTCCCGCCCGTTCGCGACCTCATCACCAACCGCAGCGCCTTCGACCGCATCATCCAGGCCGGCGGCTTCGTCTCGGTAAACACCGGCGGCGCCCCCGACGGCAACGCGCTCCCGATCGCCAAGCCAACGGCTGATCGTTCCATGGATGCCGCCGCCTGTATTGGTTGTGGCGCCTGCGTCGCGGTCTGCAAGAACGCTTCCGCGATGCTTTTCGTTGCGGCCAAAGTCTCCCATTTGAACCTGCTGCCACAGGGCAAGGCCGAGAAAGACCGCCGCGCCCTCGCGATGGTCGCCCAGATGGACGCCGAAGGCTTCGGCAGTTGCACCGTTACCGGCTCCTGCGAAGCGGTCTGCCCCAAGGAGATCAGTCTCAACTTCATCGCCAAGCTGAATCGTGATTACGGGATTGCGACGCTGAAGGGACACTGAGACGGAGGCAAGGACTACAGCGGGTCGATCAGCAGGCCGAAAGTTTTGTCGATCCCCTCGCCGGGGCTGGCGCGAAAGAAGAGCACGCCGTGCCCTTTAGGAACCTGGAGCCGCGCCGCAAGGTCAAGGTTCGTTCGAACCGAGACCGTCGGAGCAATCGCTCCTCCTGCGGAGATTGCGTCGTTGGTAATGATCTCCGAAAACATAACGGCTGTGAAAAGGTCGGTCGACCGGCGGTGTACCAGTGGGTAGCAATCCAGGCTCAGGCCTACATGGTTCGTGCGTCCATTTAGCGGAACAGCCTGGCCTACAAAAAGCGTGGCGCCGATGCCATCCGCGGTGCTGATCCTCGGGTGGCTCACGAATGACGCCCCAGGAGTCTGCTTCAAGCGTTCCCGCAGCGATTTGAGTTCCTCAGCGCGGATGAAGGAAAGCCGCAGGCCGCTCGCGTTGGAGTAAGTCGTGGCGTTCGGGGGCAGCAAGGCTATTGCTGTGCGCCCGGAGTGCGGCAAAGCGACCACATCTGCGAAGATGTTGACCGGTTTGCGCCGGCCCAGGATTGCATCCTCGAGACGCGGTACCCAAGCCCAGGAAGCTGTCGCTGGGACCCAGCGAACGAGTCGATCGCGCATCAGCGAGGGCGTTAAGTAGGGGCGGCTCAGGACAACGACCGGCGCCGGGCTTGAGGGACGAAGGAGAATGAAACCCGCCGCCAGGCACAATAGCACGACAACCAGCAATGCGGCCCGCTTCCAGTGGGACGTTGCGCAGAGGCTCTTCATCCTCGAAAACAACACCAGGGCTTTCACCAAGTTGCGCCCGGGAGGCCGGCGTATCCTGGCGTTCCCCCGGTTCGGGCTTCCCATGGAGAAACGAAGAACCCCCACTCGCTGCTTTTGCGAGTTTCACATCCGTCGTCGCCGCCGGTTCGAAGGGATTGCCGCTTACTTGGGCAGGTTGTCCGCGTCGAGCGAAGCGACCAGATCCTTTTCTGCCAGCACCCAGTCTTCAAGCGTCAGAGGGTGCTCCGGGAGTTTGTCGCGGAACATCTCGTAGGCGTGCTGGCGCACCATGCCTTGGGTTATGCCGGGTGTGAACGGCTTCGGCTGCTCGACTGGTTTTTCAGTCTTATTCTTCATACGCACTCCCTTTTGCTGAGTTGAACATAAACCCAGGCACGTCGCTTGCAAGTATTTAATTGACGGCCAGATTCCGAATGATTCCCCACGGCAGATCGAGGCCGATGCCGGTGCTACGGAGGGGACGCGGCCTTGGGGGCAAAGGTCTGTGCCGACCGCTCGGACAGCCGTTCGAGCCACAGAGCCGGCTGGGCTTTTGCGTCTTCGAGATTGGTGAGTTCCGTCAACGCGTGGGCGGCGGAAAACAGTCTCCACTCGGGAGCGCTCGCGGCCACCACGCCTCCCAGCGCGATGCAGGGCTTGCCCAAACTCCGCGCGCGCCGGGCCAACTCGCTGACTCCCTTGCCCATCAAGGTTGACCTGTCAATGGCCCCCTCGCCCGTGATAACACAGTCACAGCGTCTCAACCTCCCGTCCAAACGCGCCAATTTCGCGAAGAGCTCAAAACCGGAGGTCAACCGCGCCCCAAGAAATGCCGACAGCCCGAACCCGAGGCCGCCCGCCGCTCCCGCCCCGGCAAGGTGGGATAATTTGCGTCCCGATGTGCGTGTTGTGACCAGCGCCAAGCGCCTCAGGCAACGCTCGGCCGGCCGAAACTCTTCGGGGCGAATGCCCTTCTGTGGCCCATAAACGCGCGTCGCGCCGCGCACCCCGAGCAGGGGATTCTTCACGTCCACAGCCACGACCAATTCGCGGAACCAACGAACGGATCGAGGGGCCAGCACCTCCGCGAGGGAGCCCAGGTCCGTCCAGCGCTCGAGTTCGGCTCCGGTGCGACGGAGGAACCGCCAGCCCATGGCGCGCGCGACACCGAAACCCCCGTCATTGGTCGCGCTGCCACCGATGCCCAGCAGGCAGCACCGCGCACCCTTCTTTGCGGCGGCTTTGAGAACGGCTCCCAGCCCGAAAGTATCCAGTTCGAAGGGATGAAATCTCCCGGGCGGCAACATGGCCAGGCCAATGACGGCCGCCGATTCAATGATCGCGGTCCTGGCGGCGGGATCCCACCACCATTTCGCCGCGATCGGTCGCTGCGCCGCGTCAACCGTTTTCACAATCTGCGCACGCGCGCCCAAGAGTTGCCGCATCGCCTCTCCGAACCCGTCGCCGCCGTCGCTCATCGGCAGCAACTCGAGCGCATCTCCGGGGCGCGCCCGTCGCCACCCCCGCGCGACCGCCTCCGCCGCCTCCGGAGCGGAGAGCGTCCCCTTGAACTTGTCCGGCGCGATGAGGATTTTGAGAGGCATCTTTGGTTCGGCTGGAAAGTCCAAAGTCCCGCTGGCAAAGTCAACTTCCCAGATACGAGACCACTCGAGCATTGCGGGGGACTGAAGTCCGCGCGCCGGTGAATGTCATCGTATCCGTTCAGTCTTGGGTCGGAGCGCCGATTTCTAATCGGCTTAAGCGCGCCGACGGCCGCATGTAAGCCGAGTGCAACTCGGCGCTCCGACCCAACAGTGCGTGGATACATGTCATCGGCTTTTGGTGGACTTTCCTTTCTGGATATGTGCTAATGCTCGCCGGTAATGATGAGACGTTTTGCCTTCGTTGCCGGCGGCATTTTCGTGATCGCCGGCACTGTTTTTTTCTGGCGCGGAATTCTCAATCTGCGTACGACCACGAACTCCGCAGCCGATTCCGGCAAGCCGATCGCCGCGAAACAGGTTCCGCCAGCTCAAAGGTCCCCCACACCCGCTCCGGCTCATACCAACCAGTTCATCACCCGCGAGTTCGACCCGGCGGTTAACCCCTACGCGGGCGCGCTCCGTGAACCGGGCAAGGCGAAACGCGCCTGGGATCCGCAGTTTTTGATTCGGTACCAGGGCGCGGTGTCGAATGCACCGATTCGCTTCGAGTTGACCGACGGCCAGACGGCCTCAGGCACTATCAAAATCACGCAGTACCGCGAAGGGGAGCTGACCTACATGTCCGGCGAGTTGACGCAGCCTGAACGCGGCCGGTTTTTCTTTTTGACCCCGCCGGCTGGAGGGAAAGCCGGAAAGGCAGCGGGGGTGGTCGAGTTTGAGGGCAGCCAAACGGCCTACCGGGTAGAGCCTACCGGTGAGAACGGAACCCCGGAGCTCTGGCGCCGGCGGCTGGAGGAAGTGCGTTGCCAGACCATGCCGCTGGTGGAGCCGGATCGTGCTAACGAGGTCGCGGAACTGCCACCGTTGCGGCCGGACCTCGTTCCCGATTATGCGCCGGACTACAATAGCAATATTGTGTCGCTGCAAAGTTACCCCGGTGCCGCCGGGGTGCTGTTGCTGGATTTCTTTGGTGGTTACACCCCGACCTGGGGCGGGGTGACTTATCCGCGGCCGAATGTCAACAACGCCCAGATCAAGGACGTCTGGAAGCGCGTCGCCGAGGATTACATGCCGTTCAAGATCAACGTTACCACCGACATTCGGGTTTACCTGGGCGCCTCCGCCACGAGCCGCCAGAAATGTGTTTTCTCGCCATCCATCTCCGCGATGCCCTCGGGCGCCGCGGGGGTCGCCTACATCGGATCATGGGACTGGGGCAGCGACACAGTCTGCTGGTCGATCTATACCAGCGGAAAGGCAGGCGCGGAGGTCGGCAGCCACGAAGTTGGACACACGGTGGGGCTGGGGCATCAAGGCACCAGCAGCGCCGGCTATTTTGACGGCCACGGCAGCGGTGCCACCGGCTGGGCTCCGATCATGGGCGCCGGTTATTACCAGCCGGTGGTTTCCTGGGCAAAGGGCGAGTACCAAGGCGCCAACAACCGCGAGGATGAGCTCTATCTGATCGTCACCCAAAACGCCAATGTGGTCTATCGTGCCGACGACACCGGCAACACCCTGGCCGCTTCCCGGTACCTGGAGGTTTACCCGGGGAACACAGCCTCAGCCGAAGGCGTGATCGAACGGACTGGTGATACGGACTCTTTTCAGTTTACCACCGGCGGCGGCGCTGTCTCGCTAACCGCCAGCCCTGTCGGCGATTGGGCAAACCTCGCCTTGTCGGGGACAGTGGCCAACGCCAGCGAAGCGATAATCGCCACCAACAACCCGCCGGCGTCACTTTCCGCCGGTATTTCAGCGACCCTCCCTGCCGGCACTTACACGTTCAGGGTCACCGGCGTTGGGCGGAGCAATCCGCTGACCGACGGGTTCAGTTCATACGGCAGCCTCGGCTATTATTCGATCACGGGGGCCGTTGCGGCTGCCCGCCTGCCAACCCGGCTGAGCGTCGCGGAGCATTCCCCAAACGGCACCGTCGTGGGGACCGTCCCTCCAAACAGCACGAACAGCGCGTTCGGCTACTCGATTGTTTCCGGCAATACCGGCGGGACTTTCGCGATCGACAGCCGGGGCCTGGTGCGGGTCGCCAACAACACGCTGCTCGATTACAGCCGCCTCGCGACTAACACGATGCTGGCAGTCCAGTTCGAGCTGTTGATCAATATCAGCGACCTGGCCAACCCGGCGTTGAGCGAATCGAACCGCCGCGTCGTCATTTCCGTTCTCAACGTGAACGACCCGCCCGTGGTCACAGGCTTTTCGGCGGCCGTGGTGGAGCACACACAGAGCGGAGTCGCGTTGGGCACAGTGACCGTGGCCGACCCGGACTTCTCTGAACCTCTCAGCTACCGCATCGTGGCGGGCGACCCGGCCGGCCGTTTTGTGGTCGACCAGGCGGGGACCATCTCCGTCGCGCAGGACCTTGATGCGACTGTCCAGAACCTCTATACGCTGACGGTCGCGGTAAACGACAACGTCGTCGGCAACCCTCTGACCGCCACCGGTTACGTAACGCTGACCGTCGTCTCCAACCGCACCTGGTGCCAGCCCGGCGCAATCAGCTACGCCGCCTACGATAACACCGGCCCCGGTACAGTCGTCAGCGATTTGACCGGCAACGCGCGGTGGCCGCGGGACCCCACTTTCGAACGGCAACTGTCGAGCTTCGAGGAGCCCATCAACCGGGCCGACAATTACGGCGCCGCCATGCGCGGGTACCTGATCCCGGCTGTGACCGGAACCTACACGTTTTACATCGCGAGCGACGACAGCAGCGAGCTGTGGTTCAGCACCACCACCAACGCGGCGACCATGACGCGCATCGCGTACGTCAACGGCTATACCGGGAGCCGCCAGTGGAATAAGTTCAATACGCAGCAATCGAGCGCGCTATCGCTCATCGCGGGACAAGGCTACTACCTGGAAGCGCGCATGAAGGAGGGCGGCGGCGACGACAACCTCGCGGTCGCCTGGAAAGGACCGGCGACCGGGAACCGCACAAATGTCATTGCCGGCCAGTACCTCGCGCCAGGTTACCTTAATTTCGTGCCCCATCTTTCCGGGTTCACGGCGACGCTCCACCAGGATGCCTTCACGGGCGCCGCCGTCGGCGCGGTGGCCGTGTCAGACGCCAACGCCCGCGACGCTCACACCTTCGCGATTATCTCCGGCAACACAGCGGGGCTGTTCACGATCGATACCAGCAACGGCACGGTTCGGGTCGCGGACGGCGGCGCGCTGTCGGCTGCCGCTCCGGGCTCTTATACCCTTCAGGTCCGAGCGCTGGATTCCGGTTCACCGCCACTGGCGGCGACCGCCACTGCCACGATTAATCTTGTCGCGAGCGATACGATCGCCGCAACGTCCATCCAGCGCGAGTTATGGTACAACATTGGCAGCGGCAATGCCGTCAGCGACCTCACCAACAATGCCGCCTACCCGCGCCGGCCTGACGCGATCACGGGCCTCTCCAGCTTCGCTTCGGCCTCCGACATTGCCGACAACTTCGGCTCCCGGATCCGGGCGTACCTGACGCCCGCAACGAGCGGAGTTTACCGGTTTTTCGTTTCCTCGGACGACAATTCCTCGTTGCTGTTCAGTGCGAATGACAACCCGGCAAACGCGGTGCGGGCGGCCTATGTGTCCGGTTGGACGGATGTTAACACCTGGACGAGTTCCGCGCAGCAGATGTCGGCGGCCCGAACTCTCACCGCTGGGCAGCGGTACTATATCGAGGCCCTCCAGAAAGAAGGCGGCGGCGGGGACCACGTCGAGGTCGCCTGGGCAGGGCCGGGCATTGTCGATGCCAATAACCAGCCGGCGACCAACATCATCGACGGCTCATTCCTGGCGCCCGTCGATATCAACTACCCGCCTCAGATCAACAATCAGTCTCTGCCAGTCTCCGCCGCGATCCCCAACGGCACGGCGGTGGGGCGGGTGGCGGCCCTCGACAGCCCGCTTGATACTCTCAGTTTCAAAATCGTCGACGGCAACACTAACAACATGTTCGCCCTCGACCCGGCGACGGGCGTGATCACCGTGCTCGATAACACGCTGATTGCGGCCGGCAGCGCCTCCAGCTTCCCGCTGACCATCGCCGTGCAGGATTCCGGCTATGGTGGGCTTTACCCTTTGCGCAACGCGCAGGCGACCGTGACCATCAACGTCCAGTCCGCGGCGGCCA
Source organism: Verrucomicrobiia bacterium (assembly GCA_036524155.1). Taxonomy (GTDB): domain Bacteria; phylum Verrucomicrobiota; class Verrucomicrobiia; order Limisphaerales; family UBA8199; genus DATDCV01. Next base: position 2,868 of record DATDCV010000038.1, on the reverse strand, counting down.
GTTCCTTCGTCTGGACGGGTGCGGCGAACACCAATAATTGGGCTAATCCCGGCAACTGGGGCGGCATCACGCCTCCAAACGGCGCCCGCCTGACGTTCGGTTTCCCCTGGCAGCAACCAAACCTGAATGACACGCTCACCGCCGCCACTTGGGTACAGTTCACCAACGGCGGCTTCACGGTTTCCGGGAACTCGCTGCGGCTGCAAACCGGACTCACCAATCGCGGCGACAACACCTGGGGCATCAATACGACCTTGAACGGCGCGCAAACGTGGCACAACGCCAGCGGGGCATTCCAGGTGAAGGGCGCGATCACCAACAGCGGCCTTACTCTGGTCATCGTCGCCAACAGCGATTTCCGGATCTCTGGTCCGATTTCCGGCGCGGGCGGTCTGACCAGGATGGGCACCGCGAGGCTCCTGATGCAGGGCGCCCACACCTACACCGGCAACACGGTTGTTGCCGCTGCCAGCGGCACCACCACTGCCCTTGAGGTGAACGGCGCCGACGACCTGGACATCCGCAATTCGGACCTGACGATGAACGGGCGGATGGACCTGGGCAGCCACGACGCCATCATAGGCGCGCTCAACGGCAACGGGCTGATTTTTGCAAACGACCTGACCCGCACCCTGACTCTCGGCGCGAATAACCATGCCGGCAGCTTCTCGGGCGGCATCCAAAATGCCGCCTCCGGCTCCGGCGTCACCCTCAACGTTGTCAAAACCGGCACGGGCACGCAGACCTTCACTGGCGCCAACAGCCACTCCGGAATCACAGTAGTGACGGGCGGCACCCTCTCCGCCGCCAACGCCAACGCACTCGGAACCGCTGCCGGCGGCACCGTCGTTAACACCGGCGCAACGCTGGCCCTCCAGAACAACATTGTGATCTCGGCGGAACCTGTGACCTTGAACGGCGCGGGGTTTGGCGCCAGTGGCGCCCTTCGCAACGATTCCGGCCTCAACTCCCTCAACGGCCCGATCTCGCTGGGCAGCGCGACCACCATCCGCGCGGCCAGCGGCAGGCTGACCCTCGGCGGCCAATGGAACACCGCCGGCAACAGCGCGACGCTCACTTTCGATACGGTGTCCGGGGCGGTCATTTCTGTCTCCGGCGGCATTCCTGGAGTGGGCAGCCTCGTCAAGAATGGCGGCGGCACTCTTCTCCTCAACGGTGCGAGTACTTTCCTGGGATCGACCATCATTAACCTCGGGCAAATCAGCCTGGGCGCGGGCGGTTCGCTGGCCGGAACTCCGACCATTACCCTCGCCGGCGGTTCGCTGGATGCCACACTGGTCAATGGCGGCTGGATCCTGTGGCCTGGCCAAACGCTCCAGGGCGCGGGGGTGGTCAGTGGCACGGCCACGATCCGGGGCGCGTTGGTTCCCGCCGCCTCGGGCGGCACGCTCAGCTTCACCGGCAACATTTTACTGGCGGGCACCACCGCCCTGGAGATCGGCAAAAACGCCGGCCTGCTGACCAATAACCTCGTGCTCTGCTATGGCAGGTTAACCCCCGGCGGCACGCTTACCGTGACTCAGACCGGCTCCGACCCGCTCACTGCTGGCGATTCGTTCCGGGTGCTCTCCGCCGCCGCTTTCGGGAGCGGCTCGTTTAGCGCGGTAAACCTCCCCAGCTTGTCTTTGGGCCTGGTTTGGAATACATCGCGTCTCGCCGTCGACGGCACCATCTCGGTCGAACCCGCCACCCCGCCTCAATTGGCTTGGACGCTGTCAACGAATGCTCTGACGCTCTCCTGGCCGAGTGATTACTCGAATTACGTGCTGCAAGGCCAAACCAACCCGCTCGGCCAAGGCCTCAGCCCGGACTGGTACGCCGTGCCGGGTGTCCTGAGCAACACGGTCTCCCTCCCAATCGATCCGGGCGTCGGTTCGGCCCTCTATCGCCTGGCCCAACCGCAATAGTGCCCGCCACCTCTTTGTGCATCCACATCGCGTAGCGATGCCAAGACGGTAGCCGTGGATTTCAATCCACGGACGCGCATGATTACACGTTTCGCCCGCGTCACGTAGTGACGCCTGAATCCAAGCCACACCCAGGCGCGCAACACCGTGGGGCGATGGTCGGGCGTCGCTACGCGACGCATTCGCAATGTTTGGCACACGTTCCCCGTGGATTGAAATCCACGGCTACCATCTTCCATCGCTACGCGATGAAGTCACCCGATCAGACGTTGCCACGCGATGGGTTCACCCGATCAGGCATGGCGACGCGATCGATCTACTGGCCCTGTGCTTTTCCAACTCACGTGCCAACCTGGCCTAATCCCACAAATACCGCTCGTCATAATGAATCTCGTGCTTGTCGAGAAACGCGCGATACTCTTCTTGAAATGTCTTGAACCGGTGATGCTCTCGCTGATTGCGTATGTATTGGTCAACTTCACCCAATTGCGATTTACTCACCGTGAAGGCGCCGTAGCCGTCCTGCCAGCCGAAGCCGAGGCAGCCCGGGAGGTTTTCTTTAATCCAACCGGATGACCCGCCTTTGATCCGCTTAACGGCCTCGCTCAGTGCTATTGTTGGTGGGGCGCCCAGCAACATATGCACGTGGTCGTCGACGCCTCCAATCAGCAGAGGTTTGAGGTCGATCTGGCGGGCGATGCCGCCTAAATACGCCCAGAGCCGCTCCTCTATTTCCTTCCGGATCCATGGTTCGCGATGTTTGGTACTGAAGATCATGTGGTAGTGCAGACTGGTAAAGGTGTTGGCCATAGGTTTCTGATCGAGCATAGCAAAGAGACCGTCAGGGCACCGTTTTTTTATGCGGAGACGAGGCGAGCGATTCCGAAGCGATGTGCGTGGCGTCCGCCGCGCACCGCATCGCGTAGCGATGCCAAGACGG
>DATDCV010000037.1:0-11719 GCA_036524155.1 Verrucomicrobiia bacterium | reverse complement strand
GAGTTGAACCTCGAGTACCGAAACCGCGTGCGCGAGATTCGGGACCTGCTGTTCAACACCGACCAGGCGTGGCAACTCATCGATGAGCACGCGCGGCTGCTGCGCGGGGACGCCACGGCGGGCCCGACGTTCCTCGATGCCGACCGTTGCCAGTGGGACTTCAACCCGAAGATGATCAGCGGCACCTACAGCAGCGCGCTTTCGAAGGCGCAACAGGGTTATTACTATCAGTGGCCACAGGAGCCGACGGTTTCCAGGGATTTCAACGGTTGCGTGCAATTGATGAAAAACTACGTGGTGACGCGGAGCACGTTGCTGGACAGCCTGGCGGCGGATGCGGCGATTCCAGCGCGCCCGAGCTTGACGTATCTTGGCCCTACGAACTACGCCCTGAACCGGTTGTCGTTCCGGTGTTCGGCGTATCAGGGTGCCTACCCGTTTGCGGCGATGAAGTGGCGGGTCGGAGAAGCGACGGACACCAGCGCGCCGTCATTCGATGCGGCAGAGCCGCGCGCGTATGAGATCACGCCGGTTTGGGAGACGGCGGATTTGGCGGCGTTTCAAAGCGAGCTCACCCTGCCGCCCGGCATTCTCAAGGCCGGACACGCGTACCGCGTTCGGACGCGGATGAAGGACACGACCGGACGCTGGAGCAACTGGTCGGCGCCGGTGCAGTTTGTAGCGGGGCTGCCGGACACTGCGGCGGCGTTGCTCGCGTATTTGCGGGTGACCGAGCTGATGTACAATGCACCCGCCGGGAGCGATTACGAGTACATCGAGCTGCACAATACCAGTGCGGATCTGACACTCGATTTGGCCGGAGCCAAATTCACGGACGGCGTGGATTACACGTTTCCGGGCGGGACTACGATGGCCCCGGGCGGTTACCTGCTGGTGGTGCGGGCGACGAACGAGGGCGCGTTTCGAGCTCATTACAACCTGGATGCGTCGGTGCCGGTGGCGGGGCCTTACGCCGGCAATCTCGCCAACGGCGGCGAGCAACTCACGCTCAAGGTCAGCGCCGGCGGCCCTGAGATTGCTGCGTTTGGTTTTGGCAAAGGCCGGGGCTGGCCGGTCGCCGCGCAAGGAGCGGGGCACTCGCTGGTGCCGCTGGATTCCGCGCTGGGCGGAGAGGCTTCTGGTGCTCTGGACTATCCGGGGAACTGGCGGGCGAGCTCGCGCATCGGGGGTTCACCTGGGCAGGCTGATCCGGCGCCGCCCGCGGTCACCGTCGTGGTCAATGAAATTGCAGCGCACACGGATTACTTTGATCCGGCGCGTCCCGAGTACGATTCCGATGATTGGATCGAGCTGCATAACACCACCGGAACCAACATCGACCTGGGCGGCTGGTTCCTGAGCGACGACCCGGCAGTTCCGGCCAAGTGGCCGATTCCGGCGGTGACCATCCCGGCGCGGGGCAGGGTGACCTTCGACGAAGTCAACGGGTTTCATTCGCCGATTACGAGCGGCTTTGGATTGAACAAGGCGGGCGAGCAGGTGCTGCTGTCGTATTTGCCCGGCAGCGCGGCGGATCGGGTTGTCGATGCGGTGGCGTTCAAAGGCCAGGAAAACGAGCGTTCGCTTGGCCGTTATCCCGATGGCGGCCAGTGGTGGTTTACTACGCTGCGGTCCAGCAACACGGTGAACACTGCGGGGTTGGTCAGCATCGTGGTCAGCGAGCTCATGTATCATCCGCCCGATCTGGGCACCAACGACAACCTCCGCGATGAATACGTGGAACTGTATAACCCGACTGCGGCGCCCGTCGTGCTGCAAGACACCAACGGGCTGTGGCGGCTGGATGGCGGCATTTCGTTCACTTTCCCGCCGAACACAATCATCCCCGCAGGAGGCACGCTGCTGGTGGTGGGTTTTGACCCCGCAGACCTGGCTACGGTGACGGCGTTCCGCTCGGCCTACGGCTTGACTAATTCCGCGGTGCCCATCCTCGGCCCGTATAACGGCAAGTTGAGCAATCGCAGCGACCGTGTGGCGGTTGAGAAACCGCAGTTCCCGGATCTGCCGGGCGACCCTTACTCGTGGATCATCGTCGATGAAGTGATTTACGGGAACCAGGATCCCTGGCCGACCAATGCCAATGGCGGCGGCTTGTCACTGCAAAGAATATCGGTCACCCGCAGCGGCAATGAGCCGGGCAACTGGGCTGCGGCTCCGCCAAATCCCGACGCGGCCGGCGGCAGCCCGTTGGACCGCGATGGGGACGGCATGCCCGACGCGTGGGAACTGCAGTATGGTCTTGACCCCAACAACCCGGCGGATGCCTCGCTGGACGCGGATGGCGATGGCATGTCTAACCTGGCCGAGTTCCTCAGCGGCACTGACCCGCGCGACCCGCTGAGCCTGCTGCGCTTTGATGCCGTCGAGGTGTCCGGCTCGGTTACGATGCTGAAATTCACCGCGCGTGCGGACCGCTCTTATACAATTCAATTCCTGCCGGAGCTCTCGGCGACGCTGTGGCAAAAGCTGGCCGATGTGCCAGCGGGATCTGAGCGCCCGGTCGCCGTTCCCGATCCCGACAGCCCCGGCTACGTTCATCGTTTCTACCGGCTGGTCACACCGGCGCTGCCGTAGGAGACATGCCCGCGGCGGGGAAACGTGGGACGCCGCACCTGTACTGAAGAGCACCCGCAAAATGAAAGACATCGAAGCCAAGAACCTGATCGGTTGTTGCGGTTTGTATTGTGGATTATGCAGCAAACACCAATCAAAAGCGCCGAGTCGATGTGTTGGTTGCAGGCTGGGAAAACAACACTCATGGTGCAGCATCTGGAATTGCTGTGTGAAGAAGCATGGGTTGGATACGTGCGCCGAATGCAGTGACAGCTTCAAGTGCCCAATCTTCTTGAGGAGAAAAGTTGCGGAGTGGATCCCGGCCGCCAGGAATCTACACCGGATTAAGAAAGCTGGTCTGGAGAGGTGGTTGAGAGAACAGGAAGAACGACGGGCATTGTTGGAGGAATTGCTCCGCGACTATAACGAGGGCCGGTCAATGAACCTCTTCTGCAAAGTCTGTGCCCGAATGCCGATTGGCCTGATCACCAAAGCAATCGCGGTGGCGGAAGCCACTTCCAGAGGTGAAAGCGTGGATGAATCTGACCCGAGATCAAGAGCCAGGGTTTTGCGGACGGCAATTGTATATTTAGCGGCCGAGGGCGGTATTAGCTTGAACTGAAAAAGAACAGTCATGTTGCCTGCGGGTCGTTGGAACAACACTCCCCTCGACGACCCGTTCGACCGCGAGGGGAATCTCAGAGAGGTTGCTGAACGGCGACGCGGTACCAGGCGGGACAATTGGAGGGAGGGTTCGTGTCGGTGAAGGTGGTGGTGCCGGGGAAGCCGGTGATATTGGTCTGGATGGTGATGGACGCGGCAGGCTGAAGGAGGTTGGTGGAGCGTTGGAGGAAGTAGAGGCGGCTGGATGAGCTGGGCCAGGTGAGGGCGATGCGAGGACCGGGAAGTAGGAGGTCGGCGCGTTCAACGCGCAGGACAGAAGCGGCGTTAGTGGGAATGGTATCGGCGACCCACTCCTGCCAGTTGTTGAGGCCATCGAGGTCGGAATCCAGGAAATCGGCGGAGCCATCGGTCGGGAGACGGTAATGTTCGAGCCAGGCGTGGAAGGGATCGAGGGACTGAAACTCGTAGGCGCCGATATCAACTGTGGCGCCGGAGATGCGGGGGCGTCCGAGGAAATCCAATGAATTGGTGGCATAGGAGTTGGAGCCGGAATCGATGAGGGGTGAGTTTGGCCGGAGGTCGAGGTTGCCTGAAGCGAGGTCGACAAAGGAAGGTTCATTAGTGAGGTTGGCGAGGCCGTCGGCGGGGAGAGGGAAGGTGCAGCAGTAACTGACATTGGTGGTGGTGGAGATGTTTGGGCCCACCGGGGCGTCGTTATAATAGACGATGCTGTTGAAGACGTCGCCGGAGTAGGCGCCGCCGCCTGCGCTGGTGGCGTAATTGCCGACCACGGTGCAATTGTTCGCCACACAAGGAACTTCATAGTACTGGGCGATGCCGCCGCCGAGATTGGCGCGGTTGCCCACCACTACGCAACTGTTGAGCGTGCTGTCAACGCTGCCGCCGCCGGTCGACGATGCCGAATTCGTGAGCAGGGCGCAGTTGATCAACGCAGCCTGGCTGGCTCCGGCGCCGATATCCGCGGAGTTGAAACTGAGGGTGCAGCCTTGGAGTGTCCCGAACATCGCGCCGCCACCGCTGCCGCCGGTGGCCTGGTTGCCGCTTAGGAGGCAATTCGTGGCTCGGCAGTTATAGGCGGCCGCACCGTACCAGGCGGCGTTACCTGTCATCACGCAGCTTACCAGGATCGCTTCCGCTGCGGCACCGCCATTCTCCGCCGAATTCCCACGCAGGGTGCAGTGGTAGAGAACCGCCAGGTTCCCGCCGCCAAAGGTCCCTCCGCCGTCGGTCGCGGTGTTATTCACCAAAGTGCAATTCGTAAGCGTGGAGCTGTAGGCCCCGCCGCCCTTAGTCGCGTGATTGCCGTCAATGGTGCAGTCGTACAGGATGCAGTTAGCGGCTCCGCCGCCATACGCGCCGCCCGAATTGCTGGACAGCACACAGCCGCTCAGCGTGCAACCTATGGCGCCTCCCCCAGTCCAGCGGGCCGAGTTGCCACTCAGGACACAGTTAGTCAGGTTGCATCCGGCGGCGCCGCCGCCCATGGCCGATCCTCCGACGACCTGATTCCCCAGAAGGCTGCAGTTCAGCATGGTGACATTGTTGGCGCCGGTATCGATGTTGCCGGTCACTACACAGTTGGAAAGCGAAGCCGCGGCGGACTGGCCCCACACTCCACCGCTGCCATTGGTAAGGGTGAAACCGACCAGTGCCGCGCCGTCCGCCAGATAGACGCAACGCACTTTGTTGGTTGAGTCCTGAGCCTGGATGCCCTCGATTGTTGTGAAGGCGGAGCCCGAAACGCTCTGAATCGTCAGGGCCTTGGTGATCGCCACGCGGTTGGATACGCCCGCGGCAAACCCGCCGCCCTTGTTATACCACCCATTGGCGACAAGGATTTGATCGGAGTTGGCGGCGGCGTCCACCGCGTCCTGAATGGTGAGAGCGGCGTTCGCCCAATTTGTATAGGGGGGAACGGGATTCGCGCTTTGCGCATCGACGTAATGAAGGGCGCCCAGGGCGTGCTGTCCGAGCAGGGCGGAGAGCAACAGGAGTTCAAGGAGCCTTCTGAAACGACGAGACAAGGCACGCACGAGCATCGGAGACGAGGTGAAAGGAAAGTGGCGTCGTCGTCAAGGGTATTCATGGCCGCCCCCGGAGCCGGCGCGCCAATCTGCTGCGAGCCGCTTGATGGCTCGTATGTCGTCCTCACGTTTGCGGGCGATAGCACTCTGGGTGTTCTTGGTAACAGTGGAGGTTAGAGGCCGACGCCTGATTTGTCACTGGTCCAAGCGGTGGTTTTGCCGATTGCCGGACCTGATTTGGAGATGGAGGTATCTTTTGAGCGTCTGCGTTGGCTCGCTCCTCGTTCTAACGGAACGCGAAGGTGCGGATTTTCCAAGGTTCCAGACGTGCGCGTAAGGATCCATGCTTCAGAGGTGCGTCGGCGCGTGTGGTGCCCAGCAGGTTCGTTTCAACAGCGGCGGAGACCGCAAACCCGAGTGTAAGGGCCGTTTCCTGGGACCGGCCTTCCACCTCGACGACCCGCATTTCGATGCCGCCCCCAGGCTTACGGTGCAAGGCCGAGAGTTGGACCCCGGCGGGGTCTACTTCGAGGAAACTCTTTCGCGGCGGCAGTTTGCCTTTCGTGGTAGGACCGACCACGCATAAGGCCGGGCGGCTGAATCCGGCTGCGGCGCGCAATCGGTCGCTGTTGGTCATCGGGATTCCGTGCGGCATCAGGCGATAGTGATACTCCGCGTAAATGGGCCAGCCATACTCGCGCGTGAAATGTGATTCCCACTCGCGCATAACGAGGTTTCCCACGACACCTTGATCGTCCCGCCGGAAAAATTGCGTCCCTGGATGGAGAACCAGCAGTCCGCCTTCCTGCCCAAGCAAATCCACAAACGTCAGCGCGTGGAAGGTGGGGTTTTTCGTCGTTTCGACCCCGAACGGATAATCTCGCAGCACTTCCGTGGCCGGAAACGCAGGGTGCAACGACAGCCAGTAACCCTCTTTGATATTCGCCGGGGCGGCGTCCGAGTGCGGCGGCACCTGGCACAGGAGGCGCACATAAACCTCCACGTAAGGCAAGCCGGCGGCGAGGCTTACCCTGGTCTCGAATTTGAGGTAGGGCAAATCGTGCTGCGCGCGCACCTCGGCTTGAAGCGGACCTTTCGCCAGCCAGTCGATCCTGGCCTTCGACTTGGCGGTGTCAAAGAAGGCCGGCGGGTTTGGCTTGCGCGACAGGTTCGGGTTCGGTCGGCCGGTCAGGCGCGGAAATGCAGCTTCACCGCCCTTCAGCATTTCACGGCCCGCGGATTTGTGCATGAGAGTTGCGATGCCGCCGGTGGTCGGGTCGAGGCAGACGCGCAAGAGTCCGTTTTCCATGAGGAGCGACGATTCCTCGATTTTGAGATCCGTGGTGGCTGCGGCCGTGGACTGCGGCAGAAAATCCAGGTAATACGTGTCGTATCCCGCAGACGGCAAATCCGATCCCAGAAAGGCCAATTCCGCCATCACGAGGTTCTCGGCGGCGTCTTTTTCAGATTTGATCATTTGAGAAACGACAGCCTGGCCTGAACGATTTCTCACCACTAAATCTCGCGTCCCGGAAGGGATTGGGTAGATGCGCCCGGTCGTGACGAGGTCGGTGCAGGTCCAGCCCAGTGGATTGAAGACAGTGACGGCGTGGGGGGCGTGTTGGCCGCCGCGGGAGTTAACCTTTGCGGCGATGTGTTTGAGTGAGGCGTCGAGCAGCGGTTGGGCCTGTTCCTGTGCGGCGTCGAGGTGGTTATAGCCGATGGTGCCCCAGGTGAAGTTGTGGAAATCCTCGAGGCGGTCGGCCGGTGCCATGCGGTCGCCTTGCCAGCGTGAGTATTCGCACAGGCCGACATCGTGGCTCTGCGAGGCCAGGAGATGTTTCCATGCTTGCTCGAGCGTGTCGGCCCGGGAGGGAGCGCCCATGGTGGAAGCGACGGCGTCGAACAGCTCAGCCGCCAGGAGCAACCCTTCCACTTTGCGATCCATGATCCGTACTTGGTCGCCGCCCAAACCCCAGGTCAGCGACTTGTCCCAATCGTCCATGCGCGGTGCCACGATCTGCCGGGGACCGACGCCGTATTTGTCCAGGTATTCTTTCAGCGTGACGAAGTCCACCGGGTGCTGGTCGGCCAGCGCCTGGTAGCGGGCCGGGGCGCTCAAGTAAGCCGGCTGTTCGGGCGATTCCCACCCGAACTCTTCCCAGGTGAAGAGGAGCGGCGTGCCCAACGCTTGCAGCTTCTTGAAGGCAGGTGACTCAACGAGCTTCTTGAGATCCGGTGAGTAGCCGAAGAGGGAGTTCTTAGGGACGCAGGGAATCGTGGTGCCGTCGATTCCTTTCCAGGTAACAACGTTGAATTCGTGCCGCGGGCAACCGGCCCGGCCCCAGGTGTCGAGTTGAGCCAGGCTGGCGTAGCGGAATCCGGCGAGGGCCGCCAACTGTGGCACCTGCGGGTGGGTAAACTCCTCTTCTTCAAGGAACGTGACCATCTCATAGCCGAGGGTTTGGCGAATGACTTCCCGACCGACAACGATCTGCCGGATGTTGGACTCGCCGCTGATGGTGGTGCCCATGGGCTGACCGTAAGTGCCGCCGATGAGCTCGACTTTCCCGGCAGCCAGTTGGCGGCGCAGGCGCGCGCTGACATCGGGGAATTTCTCCGCCATGAACTCATAAGCGCGGGCGTCGAGGTTGAGGCAGGTCTTTGCGTGCGGTGGCCGGTCGGCGAGCTCCATTGCATCCGTCGCCGAAAGCACGCACGACTCGATGCCCAACTGCCAGCCGATGCCGATATAGCTCCAATGGTTGCAGATCGTGACGCAGAGATCGGCCGGCGGATTGGCCGCCCCGGCGCGCCTGATGAACTGCGGAGTGGCGAGCATGGCCACGGCCCCTTGGGCCAGGCTGGCCTTAAGAAAAGCGCGACGAGTGATGCCGGTGTTGGCAAGGGAGGAGGGATTCATACGTGGGCTGTGATTACACTACGTCGGGTGATACGGGCAAGAGCATTGAGAGAGAATTGGGCTGCGCCTCTGCTCGCTGTGCATCTGCGTTCCAGGGCGTCCGGCTGGGCATTATTCATGCAACAGGGCCTTCTCTTCCGGTGGAGGAGAGGGAGAACGCAGCGGGGCGCTGTCAGAACTGGCGGCCAGGCTGGGTCCCCCTCTCCGCCTCTGGGGGAGAGGGGATAGGGGAGAGGTGGCACTTGCTCTGTGGAAGGTTCATGGGCAGTAAGCAGGTCCGAATTGAGCGAAAGCGTCCTCGGGAGGCCGAACGCCGCCTCGCTAGTGAGCCGATGGACCCTATCCCTGTAAGCGGAGCTAAGGCCCGGTCAACTCTTGTCCGGCTGGGGCAGATGTCTGTGGGTCCACCAGGCGATGAGATGGCCGTGCCATTTTCGCAACACCTGGACAAATACCTGGTCCAACCGTTTGCTGAACACGCCCACAAAGGAGTAACCGCGGGGCACAGCCAGCCAGAGTGCCAGGCCGAACAACGCCACAGTGAGCATGCGGAGCGGCCAGGCGTCGAGTCGCCATTGGCCTTTCCAGATCCACATTGGGTCCTTGTCAAAGGGACCGAGGTAGAAGATCGGCCACAAGTCCTCTGGCGAAGGGCCCCGCGAGCCAACAAAATCGCAAAGCAGGTGCAGATGGAATACGGCGAGAGCAAGCAGGGCCACTCGCCATTTTCGTTTAGCGAACAACACGAGCAACGCGGTGCTCAGGATGGCGCCGAACGCGCCGTGCTGAAGGTAATGGTGGTACTGGGCGTAATAGAACGTTTTCTTCCAGCCCAAGGCCTGCGTGACGCTATCGGCGATCACACCAAGCCCATCCAAGTCAGGCAGGATCCCCGCCAACGCAACCAGCCGGCAGTCGCGCGCGTTATCGGTCGTCTTGGCCGCGATAACCCAGCTCGCCAACAGATGAGCCTCTGGATACACCGCGGAATCTTTTAGCACGAACACGGGCTTGAGTAATCAAATATCCATCGGCTTGGCCGGTGAGACGCGATTTGGTAGTCTCGCTCTGCGGGCCAGCGTCAATGTCAAAGTTGCCTTTAGGTGCTGATGTCATGAGGTTCAAAGTTCGAGCAGCGGGGTTCCGCGTCCGCGCGACGGCCACAATGATTTTGAGCCGGCTCTCGCTTATGGTCTTCGTTATGACGTTGGCTCCGGCTTGCGCGAGCGAGTGGTCGCAATTCCGTGGGCCTTCGGGTACGGGTGTAGGCGAAGACACCTCCATTCCCCTTGAGTGGTCGAAGGACAGACACCTGGCCTGGAAGACAGCGATCCCCGGAGTGGGATGGTCACAACTGGTTACGGTCGGTGCTCTGGTCTTTGTGACCTCCGCGGTAAGCGAAAAGCTCGCGCGGCCCATGGACTATGCCACCGGAACATCCGATTCGTACACCCTCTCCGGTGACAAAGCGTCCGCGCCGGAACTGGTTGTCCAGTGGAAAGTGTTCGCTTTGGATTTGCAGACTGGCGCTTTAAAGTGGGAAAGGAGTGTCGCGTCCGGGAAGCCGAAATATCCTGTTCATCCGTCCAATACTTATGCCAGCGAAACACCAGCGGCAGACGCACGCGGGGTCTACGTCTGGTCAGGCGCCGCCGGGGTGATCGTGGCGTTCGACCATACAGGCCGGCGGCTCTGGGGGAAGCAACTGGGGGTGTTTCGTCAGCAGAACAATGTCGGCCCGGCCAGTTCGCCGCGGCTACATGAGGGGTTAATCTACCTTCAGTGCTTCAACGAAGAGCAGGCAGTATTGGTTTGCTTCGATGCCAGGGACGGACAGGAGAGATGGCGTCGTACCCGCCAGACGCCCGGCACGGCCTGGAACACGCCGTTGATCTGGCAGAACGCGCGCCGGACCGAGTTGGTCGTTTGCGGGCAAAAGCTGATGACCAGCCACGACCCGCTGACCGGCAAAGAATACTGGCGTGCCAGCGGCCCCGACATGCCCGTGATTCCATCCTTGTCGGGTGATACCCAGCGTCTCTACTTCGGGTACCGGAGCCCGACCGCGGGCGGGCCGCTGTGCGCGCTGGGCGCCGGGGCCCGGGGTGAACAATGTCCTGGCGCGGGCGACAAGACGTTCCAATCGGAAGCCTGGAAAGCCTCGGATGCGGCGCCGGGCATGCCGTCACCGTTGGCGGTTTCCGGCTGCGTCTACGTCCTCAACGGGAATATCCTCAGTTGTCTGGATGCGGCCACGGGTAAAGAACACTTCAAGCAGCGGCTTCCTGGGTTTCGCGCGGTAGTTGCCTCTCCCGTTTCGGCCGGGGATCGGATCGTCATCATAGACGAGTCGGGGAATGCAATTGTGCTGAAAGCAGGGCCGGAGTTTAAGGTCCTGGGGCAATCGAAATTGGCGGATCGATTTTGGACTTCCCCAGCCATCGTGAATGACACGTTACTCCTGCGCGGGTTGGAGTATGTCTACCGCATCCGAGACTGATCGGCATCTTGCCTTAAGCCCTGGGCGTTGCTCGCAGGCCGGAGGTACGTGACGCGTGAGTGTGTGTCGTCTGAGCGCGTCGCCTTCGAATCTGTTCAATCGCTGGAAAGCCTGGCAACAGGTGGGCGGCTCACGGCTTCCACTTCGACTTTCGGCAGGAGTAGAAAAACAGTGAGGCCCAGGCCGATGGCCGCAGCCAGGGAACGCCAACGCCAGCGCGAGATCCATTGGTGGTCGATTTTCCAACCACCCTGGCTTGCGCCCACGCACAGCCACGCCAGAGCGGCCAGGGGAAGCGCGAGGTTCAGCGCGATCGTCAGAGCCCCGGTGCGACTATAGACGCGCGCCCCTGTCCTCCAAACAAACCTCGACCGGATCTCAACATCGGATGCCATTTGCGCCGGACTCAGCCGGCCGGACAGTTTTGTGCCCACGGTTGAGTTGCCGATCAACGCCAGGACTTCGGGGTCGGAAATTCGCAAGCCCGGCGTAGCCGGCTTTTTCTCAAGGCCAGGATCGGCGGCTACGCGCTCACAGCGGACGGTGTCAAAATGGCGAGCTGCTGCGCGGCGGCTGCCGAAAACGTACAAATCCATCGCGCAGTAGCCATTGTCGACCGCAGTCAACCTGGTCGGGTAAACCGGCGTAGCGGCCGTGAACGTAAACGCCAGAGGATGCAACGCGGCCAGTGGCGTATCGCTGAGGTCCCGGCGCACTTTGCTGGCGACAAAAACCCAGCCCTCGCGAACATACTCGCCGATCGCTCGTTTGGCAGAGTTCGGAGTCTTGTAGCCGTTTCGTTCCAGCCACTCCTTGACGGCGCCCGGGTTCGCGCCGCGGATGGTTGTAGCATCAAATACCCCGGCGCGCTGAGTGGAAAGGACAGTTACTCCAGCGACGATTTCCGTTTGATCGCCCGAGTTGTCGCTTCCGAGAGTTTGAACCAAGCCTGAGCCCAGGCCTCGTGAAAACGGGATGAACGCCAAGCCGGCCGCAAAGACGGCTCCCACCAACAGGATCAATGCAAATGCGGCAGCCGAGCGGGCGAAGAGC
>DATDCV010000036.1:0-29461 GCA_036524155.1 Verrucomicrobiia bacterium | reverse complement strand
GAGCGGGATCCTGGCCAGCGCCGACCCGGTCACGGTCGGCGCCCGAAAGCAGAACGCCACGGCCTCGTACAATTACCCGTTCCTGGGCACGATGAACGACCTGGCGGGCTACGAATACGCGCTGAGCGCGGACCAGGTGCGGCAGCATTACACCGCGGCGGGCGTCGCGCCGTTCCTGGCCCTGATGCCGCCGGCCACCGCGACCGCAAGCGAAGGCGGCACGCTGACGCTTCCGGCGCTGACCGTGGGCACGCCGCCGCTCACCAATACCTGGGTTGACGCGACTCACGGGACGAATTTGGCGGTGATCACCACCACGACCACCAACACGATCGACGGCACGCTGGTTGTCCCGGTGCCGCAGGGTTGGAACGGAGGGGCCCTCCAATTGACGGCCGCCAACGCTTACGGTTCGACGAATGTGACCGTGATCCTTACGGTCATCTCCGGTGCTCCCGTGTTCGTGCAGAATCTGCCGCCCGCGGTCACCGCGGTGGCGGGAAAGCCGTATACTTATTCCGTGGTGATGACCGGCAATGAGCCTTTCACCTATCAATGGTATTCGAACAACGTGTTGCTGACGGACCAGGCCGGACCGAGCTACACCTTTAATGCCGCCTCGGGAAGTTACCGCGTAGTGGTGAGCAATCAATTTGGCACCACCAATAGCACAACGTCCGCCCTCACCGCGGTAGCGCAACCGGCGGCGCCTTACGCGGCTGCCGTTCTGGCCATGGGGCCAGTGGGTTACTGGCCGCTGCAGGAGACCTCGGCGCCAGCGCCGGTGGCGATGGAAACCAACCACGGCACCCTGGGCGCGATTGGCGACGCGTTTTACGCCTTGGGGAACGTGACGTTCGCCCAGCCGGGAGCGCTAACGGACGGTGATCTGTCGGCGGCGACGACCGGCGCCACGACCAGCTTTGCCTTTGTGCCGCGGAAAAGCGCGGACCTGACTTTGAGGCCGCCGCTGACGCTCGAGTGCTGGATGCAGCCGTTGGGCGGGTCCGCGACCGCCGATTTGATCTCGCAGGGCGGTTCGGGTCTGAACAGCGCGGCCAACTCGGGTAATTTTGGAGGCATTCGCATGTCTTTTGGTGGAGGCTCGGGCGACGGCGACACGTTGCAGTTCTTCGCCTACATCGGCAGCGGGGGCACTTTCAACGGAGGCGGCACGAACATTCAGACGCCCAGAGCCTCGATCACGCGGTCGGCATGGAATCACTGCGTCGCGACCTATGACGGCACCAACGTTCTGCTTTATATCAACGGGACGCAACGCGCGTCCGGGGTCACGACGATTGCGCTGGATACGTGGTCTCCGCTGACCCTCGGCGGTGGCCGGTGGCAAAGCTGGGCGCCCACCCGGCGTTTCAACGGCGGTTTGGACGAGGTGGCGATCTACACCAACGTGTTGTCGCCGGGCCAAATTGCGAGCCATTATTCCGCGGGAACCACGGCCGGAAACTACAGGCAACTGGTGATCAGTGAAAAGCCGCTGCTGTACTACCGGATGAATTGCGCGGGCTATAACGCGCCTGATCCCCAGACTTTCCCGGTGGCGCTGAATTACGGCTCGGCGGCGCCCAGCGCCGCCTACGCGTCCGGAGTTGTCCCGGGCAGCGTGGCCGGGCCCGCTCTCGCGGGAATGGCGCCGGCGGTTGCGGCGCCGATCAACGGAATTGTCTCGGGCGTGGATGCGGGTTATGACGAGGCGTTCAATCCGACAGGCACCCAGCCGTTCACGGCGATGACGTGGTTCAGGTGTTATCCGTCCGACGGCGTGATCCAGACCATCATGAGCCATGGCGCCAACTGGACGATGGACCTGGATGGGACGACCGGGCGGGTTGCCTGGAACCTGGGCGCGGGCGGCGTAGTGACCTCGTCGACGATACTCAATGACGGCAACTGGCATTTCCTCGCCGGCACCTACGACGGGCTTGCGACTTCTCTTTATGTCGATGGCGCGCTGGACGGCTCGGTGAGCGGGCCGGCCACGCTCGTGGGTGACACCACCAGCACGGTGGTGCTCGGGGGCAATGCCCTCTACAAGACGGTGGGCAGCAATGAGCGGTATTTTGCGGGCGCTCTGGCGCATGCCGCTATCTGCACGAACGCGCTGTCGGGAGCACAGATCATGCAGCTTTACAATGGCGGCGCCGTCCCGACAATCAGCCTAGTACTTTCGGGGAACGAGCTCGTGATTACTTACACCGGCACGCTGGTGTCGTCGACGAATGCGGCGGGGCCTTACACGCCAGAACCCGGCGCGACACCATCCCCCTATCGCGTTACCCCAACCGAATCGCAGAAGTTTTATCGGGCAGGCAGTCCTTAACCGACCAGACCCGATGCCGGAACCCGGCGAAGCCCTGTTCATCACAACCCTGAGGGCTTCCCGGGTTCCGCGCGGATCCCGCCGCAGCGGGCCACGCGTTAGAGCCGATCAAGGACCCGTCCGCCCCTCCCGAACACCATGAAGATACAGACCTGGCCCATGCGCGTGGCGCTCGCCGCGTGCCTGAGCGGCGTCGCATTGCCGACCCGCGCAACAATCCCCATTCCCGCGGAGAGGGCATCCACCGTCTCGCTCGATGGCACCTGGCGGTTCAAGCTGGAGCAGGCGCCCAAACCGCCACGGTTCCTGAGCCAGGTCGGGCGCCCGATCCCGATCCAATACCCGACTAACGTGGAACCGTTCCACCGCTCCGACTACCGCGAGGATGATCGCTGGCATGATATCGCGGTGCCGGGCAACTGGGAAATGGCGGGGTTTTCTCCCGCTACCTACAACCAGCCCGACAACGCATCCGGGCTCTACCGCCTGAGCTTCCTGGTCCCGATCGAATGGGAAAACCGGCTCGTCAAAGTCAATTTCGACGGTGTCCAAAACGGGTGCGAGGTCTGGTGCAACGGCCAGCCGGTGCCGGTGGACGAGGCCAGTTGGGGCCGGACCAATTACCACGAAAGCGGCTGGACCGCCTGGCAGGCAGACCTCACAGGCCAGGTCCGGTTCGGCCAAACGAACCTGCTGGCCCTGCGGGTCACCAAGAATACCCGGTCCGTGAATTGCGACACGGGCGATTACTTTCTCCTGGGCGGCGTCCATCGGCCGGTGACGCTCTTCTCCTTACCGCAAACGCATGTCAGCGATCTGACCGTTCGCACGAAGCTCCAGGGGGCGGATGCCGCTGAGGTAACCGTGATCGTTCAGCTCGCGGGGGCCAAGGCCGGCGCCAGGGTCGCCATGCGCCTCGAGGGACAGGTCGTCGTGGAGGCCGGCGCCGGGGCTGACGGCCGGGTGACCCTTAAGCAGCAGGTTCCGCACGCGCGGCTCTGGTCGGCGGAGTTCCCCAATCTCTACGCTCTCTCCGTGGACCTTATAGGTCCTGGCGGCGAGGTGACCGAGCACCTGGCGCGCAAGGTGGGGATCCGCGAGGTTTCGATCCGGGACGGGGTCTTTTGCGTGAATAATTTCCCGGTGAAACTGGCGGGCGTCTGCCGCCACGACGTCCACCCGGCGCTGGGTACCGCGATCAACGAAGAAGTCTGGCGCAAGGACCTCACACTGATGAAAGCCGCCAACTTCAACGCCGTCCGCACCTCGCATTACCCCTACGGATCGGGATTTTACGACCTGTGCGACGAGATGGGATTTTACGTGCTCGGCGAGGAACCGTTCTGCTGGGTGGACACGAGCGACACCAACCTGACGGCGGCGTTCGCGCAGCGGGCGCGCGAAGCGGTCACGCGCGACAAAAACCACGCCTGTATCGTCCTCTGGGGCGTTGGGAACGAGAACAAACCGGGACCGAACAACGCGCTAGCAGCCCGGATCACCCGGGAGATTGACCCGACTCTGCCCCGCCTGATCTCCTGTCAGCGCGCCGATCAGGGCGACACGCAGGTCGAGTTTGATGACAAGCATTACATCACACCGGACGGGATCCGGAAGGCGGAGGGCGATCCGCGGCGCGCGAAGTGGCCGATGATGTACAGCGAGAACCCGAACGTGTGGGATGTCCGCAACGGGCCGGATTACGGCTCGCTGGACTTGTGGGGCGCCGTGATCGATCGCACCTGGAAAGAACTGTGGATGGATGACCACGTGCCCGGCACCTTCCTCTGGGAATGGCAGGACCGCGCGGTAGCCGACAAATGCGCAGCCAAGTACTATTATTTCTATCCCGCCAGCGGCGTTCAGTTGGTCAAGGTTAAGGGCATCGTGGACGGCTTCCGCAACCCGCGCCCGGATTATTACCATGTGAAGATGGCCCAGGCGCCAATCGTAATTGGAGAGGCGCCGCAGGTTGCCTCCGACACAATCATTATCCAGGTGACCAACTGGTATTCCTTCACCGACCTTAACCAGCTTACGGTGACCTGGTCGCTGAGCCGCGAATCCCGGGCTCTCTCCCGCGGTACGAACCGTCTGGCGTTGCCGCCGCGTTCCAATGGGCCGGTGCGGCTAAGCCTGCCGGCTCCCGCGCTGGCCGAGGCGGACACACTCCGGCTGGATTTCGACCACCCGCGCGGCTGGAACGTGGTGACTTATCAGCTCTTCCTTAAGCCGATCTCGCACCCGGCGCCCGCCGTTCAGCCTGTTCCGGGTCTACTGTTCCCACGCTTCAACCTGGTAACGGGCAGGCAGGTGCGGGACGAAGAGGGTAAAGGATGGAGACGTTTGATACGGGCGACGGGGCAACTGGTGAACGTGAAGGTGCAGAAGAGCGATGGCGTGACGGGCACCATGAACGAGGCAACGCTGCTGACCCTGCCAATCCGGGATATCCGTTCGGTGGATGCCAGCGTGGTTCTGCAACCAGAATCAGTCACCGCCGGCGAGTTGCACGCTGAGTTGAACGGCGAGGAAATGAGCTACCGTCTTACCTGGGCCGGCGCGAAAAGCGACATCTACGAGCTGGGCTGGGTTTTCCAGGCGCCCAGGGGCAGCGACCGCTTCTCCTGGAGCCGCAAAGCTGCATGGTCGTACTATCCACCCGATCACATCGGCCGGCCCTTTGGCACCGCTTTGCCGGACACCGCACGAGCTGAACTGACCCGCGTGGAGCGCCCCGACGCCTTTGATTTCAACTCGACCAAATTCGATTGCGATTGGGCCAGTCTCACCGATGCAGAGGGTCGGGGGTTGTGCCTGGTGTTTTCCCCCGACCAACGGCAGCACGTGCGCGGCGGTTTCGCCGCGGACGAGAGTTGCACACTGATCGTGAATCGGTGTTACAGTCCGCCGCGCGACATCAGCAGCCGCATCGTGTCGGATTTCTACACCGTCTTCGACAAAGGCACGCCGGTCACCGGCCACTTTCAGGTCCGCGGTTTGGCGACCCCGTAAAGAAATATCTTTCGTTCGAAGCGAATTGTAATTATGACTTGTCAATGCCTATGACAACCACCATCAAAGTAACTTGCAGGCTTTTGACAAGCCTCAGCCTCATCTTGCCACTGCCGTTAGCCCTGTCCTCGGCCTGGGGCCAATCAAGGACAGCTTGGCAAATGCACCAGGGCGAAGGGATCGTTCCGTTCGGGTTTGTGGCGTCTGAGCACGGCGCAACCAACGAGTATGACTTTGCGAGGATACCGACTGTCGACGATCCCGGCTGGGCCCCGGCGCCGGACGCCGATTACATCGGGTTCAGCCGTCCATCGACCCTATGCGGCGCGGCCGAATGCCAGGAAGCCGGAGATTTCACATATTTCCAAACTCTGGTGGAGATTCCGAGCAACGCGGTCGTAACTGCATTTACGATTACCTTCAGTGGAATCGACGACGGAGTGCGCGTCACCGTTTTCAATTCCGATTACCGGAACGGTGTGGTGGTCGAAGGCAGTTACGTTTTTCTTGGAGGCAATGGCACGGCGAATCTTGCGAACCTGGTCAAGGCCGGCGAGACCAACCGGGTCGTGGTCACGCAGGTGGATGATTGCTGCAGCAATTGCAGCCTGCAGACGGCTGAAGTCGTTTTGAACGGCGATACGGTCCTCCCGCCCCCGACGCTCACCATCAACCTGGCGACCGAAGGAGTGGCGGTTTCCTGGAATTCCCAAACGGGCAAGAAATATCAGCTTCAGACTGCGCTCTCGCTCCAGTCCGGTGATTGGTCCGACATGGGAGCGCCAATAACAGGAGATGGCTCGCCGATCGTGGTTCCCGATCCCAATCAGGATACGCCTCAGAAGTTTTATCGTGCAGTGGTTTTGCCGTAAGAACCAGGCCGGTCTCATTAACAAACCATGGTTGCGGTTAGATGAAGAAATCGCTGGTCGACAAGAGGCCTACAGTCCCCGTCTCGCGCCGGGGTTTCGTTCGCAGTTGTGTCCTCGGCGCCGCGACGATCGTTTCGGTGCCGGTTTTGGGATGCAGAAGCGGCGGTCGGGGGACAGTGGCCGGCAGTTCGGGCCCCGCCAGCCGGATTATCCGATTGGACGAGGACTGGCGCTTCGGCGGCAAGTTCAGCGCTGCTGCCAAGGAGAAGGCTTTTGACGACACGTCGTTTTCCAGGATTCTGCTGCCGCACTGCGTGGCCCCGCTCTCCTGGCAGAACTGGAGTCCGGATCAGTGGTCTGACGTCTGGGTTTACCGACGGCACTTTGACGTGCCGGGCGAGCCGAAGGAACAACGGGTGTTCCTGGATTTTGGCGGCGTAATGACCGGCGCGATCCCGTTTCTGAACGGGCAGTCTTTGCCGGCTCACCTGGGCGGCTATTTGCCTTTCGGTTATGAAATCACCGGACGGCTCGTGCCGGGCGATATTGTGCTGGCCCTCGCGGTGGATGGGCAGTGGCAAAACGTGCCTCCGGACGGCTCGCCGCGCGGGCCGGCGGCGGTTGATTATCTGCAGCCTGCGGGCATTCACCGGCCGGTAAGTTTGCGGGTCGTGCCGCAGGTGTTCATTCGCGACGTCTTCGCTAAACCGGTGAACGTGCTGAGCGCCGGCCGCCGCGTGGAGGTGGCCTGCACCCTGGACGCCGCGGTCGTTCCCACCCGCCCGGTGCGGCTCAACGCGGAGTTGCTGCATCGCGGGCGTGTCCTCGCCAGTGCCACCGGTGACGCACGCCTCGAGGAGGCCGGAGAGACGACGGTGACTCTGACGCTCTCCCGCTTGGGGGACGTCTCCCTTTGGGAACCGGAGACACCAAGTTTGTACGAGGTTGTCGTGACTCTTCTTATCAACGACCGGCCCTGGCACGATTACCGGACGCGGATCGGCTTCCGCGACGCGCGATTCGAGGTAGATGGTTTCTTCCTCAACGGACGCCGTTTCCAGATTTTTGGCCTGGACCGTCACGAGATTTACCCCTACGCCGGCGCGGCGATGCCGCCCCGCGTCAAACGCCGCGATGCCGAGATCCTGCGCCACGAGTTCAACTGCAACTTCGTCCGCTGCTCGCATTACCCCCAATCCGAGGCGTTCCTCGATGCGTGCGACGAGCTGGGGCTGATGGTTTGGGAGGAAATCCCCGGCTGGCAATACATCGGCGACCAGTCCTGGCAGGATCTGGCGGTCCGCGACGTGACCGACATGGTTCGGCGCGACCGCAACCGTCCGTCGATTGTGATCTGGGGCGTGCGCATCAACGAGTCGCCGAACAACCCGGAATTCTATCAACGCACCAAGGCGGCCGCAAAGGCGCTGGATGGCTCGCGGCCCACCTCTGGAGCCATGAACCGGTACTCGACGAAGGACTGGCTGCAAGACGTGTACGCATTCGACGATTACCATTCCGCTCCGGACGGGACGGTGGGCGTGCGGGAACCATTGCCGGGAGTTCCGTACTTCCTGGCCGAGGGCGTGGGCCAATTTGCTTACGGTCCCGGCAAGGGCGGGTTCGGGCGAAAATACCGGCGCGCCGGGGAATTGGAGCTGCAGCAACAGCAGGCGATCTGGCACGCGCAGATCCACGACCGCGCGCAGAATTACCCGCGGATCGCGGGCGTGGTGGCCTGGTGCGGCTTCGACTACTCCAGCCTGGTGAACCCCTACAACGCCGTCAAATGCCCGGGCGTGGCCGACGTGTTCCGCATTCCCAAGTTGGGTGCGGCTTTTTACCAGGCCCAGGTCGATCCAAAAGTGCGACCGGTCATCCAGCCCGATTTCTATTGGGATTTCGGGCCAAAATCTCCTTCCGGTCCGGGTGACCGGGCGGTCATCTTTTCAAACTGCGACCGGTTGGAAATGCACATCGATGGGAAGCCGAGGGAGACATTGCTGCCGGATCGCGAGAATTATCCGCACCTCAAGTACCCGCCTTTCATCGCCAACCTCGCCCTGGAGGGCAGCCGCCAGCCGGAACTGCGTATCGACGGGTTTCTTGGCCAGACGCGCGTGCTCTCCCGTTCGTTTTCCTCGGACGCCACGAAAGACCAACTGTGGCTGAAAGCCGACGATGCATCATTGATCGCGGATGGAATAGATGCCACGCGGTTGGTCTTTCGCGCGGTGGACAAGTTCGGCGCGCCGCGCCCCTTCGTGGGAGGCGAGGTCGCGCTGGAGGCGAGCGGCCCGGGCGTCATTGTCGGCGACAATCCCTTCCGTTGGGACGAGAGCGGTGGGGCGGGC
This sequence comes from Verrucomicrobiia bacterium, assembly GCA_036524155.1. Taxonomy (GTDB): domain Bacteria; phylum Verrucomicrobiota; class Verrucomicrobiia; order Limisphaerales; family UBA8199; genus DATDCV01. Next base: position 20,879 of record DATDCV010000036.1, on the reverse strand, counting down.
GCGGTGTGGATTAAGACCTTGCGGGGCCAGACCGGCCGTATCAGGGTCACCGCCACTCATGCGGTTTTGGGCAGACGCTCAGTGCAAATCGCCGCGCGTGCAGCCGGCTGACGATTTTAGTCGCCGTAGATGTAAACCACACGGCCGGGAATGACCCTGTGGCGCCCGGCGAAGACGTGTGAAACCGAACCAAAAACGAATGAATACCACTATCGAAAAAGCGATGGCGCAAACACTCCGACTCTTTGTCCTGGCTGCGGTGGGAAGTTGCATCCCGGGGTTCGCCGCGAGCGAGGCACACCTGCCGCCGAGCTACCAGGTTTATTCCGGCAGCACGCACGCGCATACCGTTTACACATGGTCGCATGGAGAGCAATGGGCCAAGACCCCCGCCCCGCGGATGTCGGTTATGGGCGCGGTTTCCTATCCCAGCACCAACAACGTGGCGAAAGCCAACTGGCAGAATGTCCAGGGATCGCCGGCCGCACATTACGCCCTCGCGAAATCCAGCAGCTATGACTTCTTCACGACCACGGACCATTCCCAGGAAGCAGCCTTGCAGCCGGTGTCGCCCACTAACGCCGCATGGCTCGACATCAAGCGGGCCGCAGCGGCGGCAACGGGCCCGCGTTTTGTGGGGCTTCCGGGATTTGAACATTCGGAAAACAACGGACCGGGCGGCAAGGGCCACCTCAACATCATCAACAGCGCCGAATACCTGAATGCCCTTTCGTCGGGCGTGGACCTGCCCTGCGTGTATAAATGGTTGAAGACTGCGAGGCCGAACGGCGAAGGGCCGGTTGTCGCGAGTTTCAATCACCCCGGCCCCCGTCAATACGACGACTGGGCCTACCGCGATCCGGAAGTCACCGATATCGTCACCATGCTGGAAGTTATCAATTCAAACAAAGCCCAACCCGCCCGCTATGCCGCTTTCCTCGCCGCGCTGGACAAGGGCTGGAAAGTCGCGCCCGTTGCCGGCGGGGATAATCACGGCTTTTCGGGCATCCGGCAACACGCCGCCCGCACGTTTGTCCTGGCCTCCGGCCTGACGAAGGCCGCCCTCCTCGACGCCATGAAACATCGGCGCACCTATGCCGCGCTCGAAAAGAACATCCAATGTCGATACACGGTCAACGGAGCCATCATGGGATCAACCCTCGACCGCCCGGGCGAGTTCAAGTTCGACATCGTTGTCAGCGACCCCGACACGGACGATCCCAAGGATAAGATCACAAAAGTCGACATCGTGAAAGACGGTGGAGCCATCGTGCAATCCTACAGTCCGAGCCCGAGCTACACCGTCGCCTGGAAGGCGGCCATCAACGACTCGACCAACCGCTACTTCTTTGTCCGCGTGTGGAACGCTGGAGGCGGCGACACCCCTGAGGCAGACCCGGCGAAACCGGTAGCCTGGCTCGCGCCGGTTTGGACCGGCAGATGAGAAATTGCGGGGAGGGGTAACTTGATGATCGGAATGGAGTATGATAATCATACTTCATGACGACGAACCTGGGCCAACGTGGCCAACTCGTAATCCCCAAAGCGATACGCGACGAGCGCAAGCTGGAGCCCGGCGATGATTTTGAGGTGATTGCCGACGAGGATGATGCGGACCTGATTCTGCTGCGACGCATCCGGCCCGCTGCGAATGCCGGGCTGGTGGATCACTTGACGGCCTGCCCGTACCGGGGCGCGCTGCCGGTGCCGGGCCGCCGCCGTGAATCCATGCGGCGGCTAAGAGTATGAACTACCTGGTGGATACAAATGTGCTGAGCGAGCCGCAGCAAAAGCGACCTCAGGCGAAGGTCGTCAATTGGCTGAGGGCAAATGAATCCAGCCTCTATACCAGCGTGCTAGTGACCGGGGAAATCCGCTACGGGGTCGAAATGCTGCCGGCCAACAGTGCCCGGCGCGCCAGCCTCCTGGAATGGTACGGGCGCTTGTTAACGGTCATGGCCGGACGCATTCTGTCCATCAACGCTCGAGTGGCGGAGGAATGGGCCAGACTGCAAGCCGAGACCCATGCCCGGAACCTGATCCTGCCTGCCGTTGACAGTCTGCTGGCGGCGACGGCCCGCCGTTATCGCCTGGTGATTGCCACGGGCAACGTGGGTGACTTCGAATCGGCGGGCGTCAAGGTCTTCAACCCTTTCGATTAGCGCGCTTATTCCGTAGTCACGGATAACTCGGCCAGGGACGCGAACGGATCCGCAGGGTTGAAGCTGCTCAGGGCGGTCAGCTTCAGGAACTTTACGTCCACGGGTGCAGCGAACTTGATTGTCTTGGGCTGGTCGTTCCGGGTGAAGCTGCCTTGGGCGACCGGCGAGGCCCAGGTCTGACCGTCGGCGCTGGCCTGAACCGTGTAGTCCTTGATCCAGCCATTGTGGTTGTTGTCTTGCCGCGGGAGACAGGTGAGGCCGGTGATCCTCGTCGCTTTGGGAAACTCGATGATGAGCGTGTGCGGAAATGGGGTGGCCGATTCACCCCAGGGCGTGTGCCACATCGTGTCGGGATCGCCATCGATCGCATTTTCTGCGGAATAATCGTCCGCAGCGCTGTCCGCGCGGATCTTTGCGCCCAGCTCCTGCAGTTTGTTTGAGAACTTCGGCACGAAGAGCTTCTCCAGCAGGTCGTCGCCAAGCTCCCGGGCCGGCTTGAATGCAGGCGAGCCGGCGTAAGCATAAAGGCTGGCCAGGAACTGCCGGGCGGCCGGATCTTTGGGCTGAGCCGGCAAATCGAATCCGCAGACGAGCAACTGGCCGGGTCCGACGCGGCCTTCGAAGACGATCCCCAGCTTATGGTTGCGCGCAAAATTATCGATCACTTGCAGGCAGGGCCGGTACTCAGGAGGTGTCTCGTCGAGGACAAAAAGCCGCGAGCGTTGCATCAGCTCATACCATTGCCAATCGCTGTGGAAGTCAGTGGTGAATTGCGTGAAGAGCGGGTGGGCGGGGTCACAAAGCAGCCCCATCGTGTTGGGTTTTTGACGCGGGAACCAAACCGGGCTCCAAAACACCGGCAAAAACCTGCCCCGCATGGACTCAGAAGTGTTCGTCGCGGCGGCGAAGAAGATCACTTTCTTTCCCGAGGCGAGCGCGGTTCTGGCCGCGTCCCACGTGTCGCACACGACGAAGTCCGTGGGTGGCTTCAGCGCGGGCCCCGGTGGGTAAACCCAGATATCCCAATCGTTGCTAAAAGGCGTCCCTTCGAGAGCGACGGTGACGTTTAGTTTGGCAGGCGCGGCGGCGTTCGCAAGCGAAGCGTGAATTGCGCCGAGCGCGGTCAATCCGCCGGTTGGCGCGTTGGTCGCCGTCAATTGGCCGGCCGCGATCCGGCGGCCCTGCTTGTCTTTAATCGTCCACACCGGTCGCACACCGACCAGGGAGGCGGCGCCGTAATGGGCCAACTCGGCTGCCGCTTCGAACGGTTCGTCCGTGGTGAGAGTGCGTTTGGGCATTCGCAGCAGCGGCACTGTCGGGCCGCAGAACCGGCGAAAAGCCTCCGGCGTGATAAAGCCTTTGGAATCCCAGAACGGATCGAGTGGCCCGATGAGCGCCGTGCCCTGGTTGGGATAGTCGTGAAGATCGAGCAGCGAAAAGCCGGCATAGCCCGGCGTGCGCAGCAGCACTTCGATCTCCTCTTTGTAGAGCCGCACCGCGAACTGGCCCGACGCTTTCACGAACTCCGGAGCCAGTTCGAGGAGGTTCTTCTTCTGCAGGTCGTCGCGGATCATCTCGAAGTTTTTCGGCGCCATGACGCCGGTGTATTTCTTCATTTCCTCGAAATCGGGGAAGAACATCCATTGGGCGATTTCGTGTCCGACTATGGGGCGGGAATCACTGGCGACGACCTGGCGCAAATCGCGTTGCGTGCCTGGGCCCTGGATGCCGCGCCCGTCGGCGCTTTCGGTCCATTGGCGGTTGGCGGTGGTCTGCGCGGCCGAGGCTGAGGAGTAGAGGTGGCGCGGGTCGCGCTTCATCAGCATGTCGAGCCAGCCGGACAATAAGACGTCCTTGCCGCCGTATTCGTTGCCCAGGGTCATCAGGCAGAACGACGGATGATTGCCGTAGGAATCCACGATCCGCCAAAACTCTGCCTCGATAAACGCGTCGCGCACGGGGTCGACGCCGGCCTGGACGTTGGCCTGGGGGCCCTCGACGTGAAGCATAACGCCTTCGATGTCGGCCGCTTCGAAGGCCGCCTCGGGCGGGCACCACGAGTGAAAGCGCATGAAGTTCAAGCCGTAGGCTTTGATGGTTCGGAAAATGCGCCGCCACTCCGCGGGGTCCGTGGGCGGATACCCGGTCAATGGGAAGACGGAGCATTCGAGAGTGCCGCGGAGATACACCGGGCGGCCGTTCAGCGTGAACTGCGTGCCGCGCGACGAAAACTCCCGAAACCCAAACGCGACGCTCTTCACGTGGGCCCCGCGGTTCAGGCTCGCACGCAGTTCGTAGAGGTCGGGGGCAAACTCGTCCCACTCGCGCAACGGCCCGGCATCACCGATCGGCAACTCGGCGGTGAACGTTCCGTCGGCGGCGTCCCAGGAAACCTCGATCTCGCGCGGCGCAGTTGTTCGCGGGCCACGGGGTTGACGAAGCTCCAGTTGCAGCACGCCGTGTCCAGGGTTGCCCGCAGCGTTGCCGACCCGGCCCTTGACGGCCACAGTGCGACTCGCCAGGCGAGGATAGACCTGGACTTCGTCGAGCCACACCGGGGGTGTAGCCCCAAGCTCGATGCGCCCGACGATGCCGTTCATGTTACCCCAGGTCCCGCCAAACAGCGCGGAGACAAAACCGCCGAGGTTGATTTTGACGGTGTTATCCACACAAATCGTCAGCCGATGTTTGCCAGGCGCGACCCCGGTCCCGAAATCGTAGAGATGCGGGGCGATCAGGCTGTCCTGTGTGCCGATGAATTTGTCGTCGAGCCACACCCGTGTGGTCCAGCGCACCCGCTCCAGGAATAGTGTGACGCGCTGCCCCCGCCATGCGGAGGGAATCTCGATGTCGCGCTGATACCACGCCGGCCCCGCATAGTCGTAAAGCCGGTAGGGGCCCGCCAGGGTCGGTGCGTTGGTGTTCCTGGGGCCAAGCCCGGCGTCGTCGATCGTTCCAGGCAGGCGTATGCGCCCGGGCAGTTCCCGGTTGAAGCCCTGAGCATTGGTGCCGGCGATCTCGAACCGCCACCGTCCCGCCAGGGAGACCGTGTTGTCCACCGTGACGCCCCGGGCTGAATGAGCGCAGCTCATTGCCAGGCAAATGCAAAGAACGTGCGGCAGGCGGGCCAAAGGTTGATTCATTTTCATGTTTAGTCTGAGTAGGGTCGAGGCAACTGCTTACGGCTCCGGCTCCAGCCGGTAGCTGGCGGGGGCGAACGCTTGCAGCCTGACGGTGAAAGCGCCGTTGTCGATTTGAATCGGCTTGCCCGTGGGTCTGCCGCGCAAGTCCACCGGGGTCGCCTGTGATTTCCTGAAGACTGCCGGCAATTCGACGCGGCACTTTCCGGCACGACCCGCTGATTCCCAAAGCCTAAGAATGGTTCCCTCCCCGTCCGGGTTGCGTCCGAAGGCGCTGAGGATCACTCCCTGGCGCGAGAGGCTCATGCCCTTCTGACTCTGGGGCGCCCGACCGCCGGGCCCATCGGCGGCCGCCGCTTGCAGCGGGTAGCGGTGCTCGAGAGAGGGGGTAATCAGCCCGGTCCCGGCCTCGTAGCGTCGCAGGCCCCACAGCCGGACCCTCGACGTCCAGGTGCCGCTGTTCCAAAGGCGAAAGTTGGTGTTCCACTGATTGTTGAATAGGTTTACGAACGCCACCGGCTTCCTGGGGACAAAGTTGGTGGAGAATCTCCAGCAACCGGGGACCTCCAGACTCACCAGCGGGTTGTCGAGCGGACAAAACGCGGCACCGTTTCCCCGCGCGCCAACGATGGCCACACCCGTGTTGATGGCGAAGAGATACCGGTTGGCGCCTGGAACAATGTTGTGCGCAGGATCGATAATCGAGCCAAGCCGGCCAAGGTGAAACTGTGGGCTATCGGCCTTAAAGGGAAGGCAAAGCCAGCCGGCTTCGGGCCACGGATCGAGCGGTTTGTCGTGCAATGTGATCTCCAGGTCGGCGCAGGGCAGGTCGCGGTAAATCGTCAGGCGCGTGGTCACCGGGTTGGGCACCCCGTTCCCGGCAGGCGCTTCCATCACGGCGACGACGGACACGGGAGTCTTCTCGAAACGCAATTTGAAACTCGCGGGCGAGGCGGCGCGGTAGGGGAACTGCTCGGCGGGCGGCAGCCCGGGTTTTTCGAAATCAAACGTGTACCCAAAGTATTTCAGATAGGTGTGCACGAAGTGGTACACCTGGTTGCTGTCGAAACGTTCGTAAAGATACTGGCCGAAGCCTTGCGCCGCGGCGTCGTCGACCAACTCGTGGCCGGTCTTCTTGTCGACCAACGAACGGATCGTGCCGCGGTTCAAATCAAAGGCCGCGCGGAAAAACGGCCCCTCCATGGTGGCAGACGCTGAATCGGCGCTCAAGAGCGACGGCATGTCTGAGGCCCCGGTTGGCACGAAAACGCGGTAACCCAGCGGCGGCACGTCGGAAGCCACGAACCGGAGCCCCGCATGGGTAATTGCTGCCGGCATGGTTTCGTTCCGGTCCGCCGGTTGGAGCGCTGTCACCGGCGGGCCCCTCCAGCCCACCGTAACCAGCCCGGATCGTTTCCACGGCAGCGGGTTATAGACCACCACCCGCGGACCGCTTACGTTGACCGCACCGGCCAGCGCTTCGAGGTTCTCGTGCAGCACCGGGTCGATCAAATCTTTCGCCTTCCGGATATAAGCCGAGTGTTCCTCCCACGAACTCTCGATCCGGTCGAATCGCCCGGACGACCGTTCCTTTTGAAACTCCTCGCCGAAACCGAATTTCCGTTTCAGCCAGCCGATCGACCCGCCCCAGGTGTGTTCGCCGTAGAGCAAACTCTGTTCATACGCGGCGGCGACCGTCGACGTGGCGTCCGGCACCCCCAGTCCCCAGGCGCGCAACTCGGTGTTGAGCGCCTCAGTGACCGCGATTAATGGCCGGGTGTTCCGCGCCAGGCGCGCCCCGGCAGGGTCGGACATCGGTCCGTGAATCCACGTGTCCGGCGTGTCCGCCCGGACTACTGGGAGCTTCGCGTGCTCCGCCAGGATCGCATCCCCGAAATCGGACAGGCGTCCGATGCGCACTTTGACTCCGGGCATTTTTTTGCCCAGCTCCTCCAAAACGCGTTTGACCTCGTCGGGGCGCGGCGGACCGTGATTGTCGCCGGTGTGTTGCAGCGCCAGCCACGCATGGTAAGGCCAGTTGGCCGGCGGCAGCAGCCCCGTGCCGTAGGCGGGGGAGTACATGGTCAACACGCGTGAGCCGTCGGGCCCCTCCCACCAGTAGAGCGGCGGCACTCGCGGCGCGGCGCTGGCGCTATTGCACCCGATGTGCATAAATGCGACCCCCGCGTGGTGGAGCAGCGTCGCCAGCATCCACGTGTGTTCCGGCACGTCGGTCATCTTGGCGTCCCGCGGCAAATCCTGGCCGAGGCCTCGGGCCAGGCGCGATGAATACCCGAGCCCGCGCACGAGGTCCTCCGCTTCGAGCAGTTCCGTATGCGTGGAAAACGGCAGCGCATGGACGACGAATCGGCCTTCCTTGAGCGCGCGCTGCAGCCGCGCCTTTCGCTCGGCGGTTTGCCCCGGCCACTCCTCCATAATCTTGTGCAGCGGCCACCCCGGGATCGTCCAAACAAACTGCTGCGCCGGGGGCAAATCGCGATTCCGGTCCGCCACGTCCAGCGCCTCGTCGATCATCTTCGTGCGGTACTTCTCGACGACGTTGGTGGCCAGATCGGTGTAGCCGATGTCGAAGTGGGTTTTGAAAACGACAATGACCTCACGGACCGCGGGGGCGGGGAACCAATCGGCGCTTGTGCCGGCCGCCGCCGGCCGGTTGGTTCGAGCGCGTCCGGGTCGTTCGGCTCCCGTCAAACTTGGCACCAGCGCTGCCAGCAATAGCCCGGCCAGCGCGCCGGTTGTCAGCCTCATCGTCGGAACTCCGAACTCGCGGCCGCCGCGCAACGACCGCCCTCCCGCCCCGGTCTTGACGGGTTTCGTGGTGAAAACCGGATGCCAGGCTCTCGGATCTCGCATCGGCCGATTGTAGAAAGCGGCATTTGGATGTCGAGAACGCCTGCCGGCTTTTCCGCGACGCCCGGTTGGCCGGGAACCGGGGGCGCGGTTCACTTCTTAAGGATTGAGCGGGTCCTGCAGGTTCGGTTCACCTCGGGCCGGCGCGCTGGAGCGGATCCCAGTATTGGGAATTGACCAGCGCCCGGGCGCTCCCGTCGGCCGGATTGGCCGGCGGGTCAATCGTTTGGCTCTTGCGGGCTTCGGCGTGGCCATCGTTGAAGCGGTTCGATGCTCCCAGGGCCGCGCGACCACCCCGCTGAAGCGGGGTGTTAATGAGAGCAGCCACTGAAACCAATGAGCTACTGTTCATTTGGCGCAAGTCGGCGTCAAAAAGCGTACTGCCGGGTGAAGCAATGAAGCTGCTCAGCTATGAACCTCGAGCGTTACACGCTGGCTAAACAGATCTTCGACGACGCGCTGGAGAGGGCGGACGCGACCGAACGCGCCGCCTGGGTGGCCCAGGCGTGCGGAGATGACGTCCAACTGCGCCAAAGTGTGGAAGGCCGACCCTGTCGCGACGTCAGGGAATGGGCGAAGAATCCTGAACGGCCCAGAGCCAGCCGGCCCGCGAGGCAATATAGAGCGTGCCGTTGGCGGCGACGGGGCTCGCGTAAAGCTGGGCGCCAAGATTCATCTGGCTGAGGACCCGCAACTCCTTTCCAGCCTCCAACACGGTCAAGCCCTTGGGCGTGGGCAGGTAAACTTTTGCGTCTGCCACGAGCGTGGAACCCCAGATGCCGGAATTGCCGTCGTGGACCCAGAGGCGCTTTCCGGTTTCCGCGTCGAGACAATGCAAACGCCCACCGACGTCGCAGAGGTAGAGCAGGCCGTCGGCGATCGAAACTGTCGAGAGTGTTCGTTCCAGGTCCTGGTAGGTCCAGATACGGCCGGTTCGGGTGACGTCCCCGGTTTTGGTGGCGTCGATGCAGTGCAGGGCGCCGCGGCCTCGGCCGTGCTCGGGGTCGCGGCCGATCGCCACGTAAACCCGGTTGCGATAGAAGACCGGGGTGCCGATGATTTCGCTCTCGCCAACGAACGTTCCGTCATTCTTGTTCAGAGCGTCTTTGCACCGCTTGTCCCCGAGGCGGTAGTGCGCAACCTGGTCCAGCCCGCCATAATCGCGATATCCCGGCGGGATGCAGTCGTACGACCAAACTGTTTTCAGTTTGGTTGGCGACTCCGGCACAGACGCCAGGGCTTCAAAGGCGTAGCAACGACCGTCGCCGGCTCCGAAGAAAACCAGTTTCCGCCTGGCGACTTCGCCCAAGGACACGGCGGACCATTGTCCGTGCAGAATCTGGTCGGCGATCTTCAGGTCGTCGGTGGCAACGAGGCGCCCGGTTCTTTTGTCCAGGACCACCACGTTGGGTGCGTTCGGAGCAGGAAACTTGCGTTCCTTTTCTTTGGCGACGGACATGTTCCGGTCGATGCCGTTCGACGTCTGCACGTACAGGAGGTCGCCGTCGATGGCCGGGGAGCCATTCGCTGCGTCACACGGAAAAACGCCCAGTTTGTCCCAAAGGTCGTATTCCCAAATCACCCGCGCCTCGCCGGGAGCGGAGCCAGCCGGTTGGCCATTCACATCCAGGCACATCACCTTGAAACTGTGCGTGACGAAATAAGCGCGGTCCCCGTCCACGACGGGAGTGGAGCAAACACCTAACGCCTCGGGATTGGGGCCGATGCCGATGAGGAATCCGTCGATGTAGAGGGGGACCTTCCGTGCGGGGCCTTGCCACTTCCACAACAGCTTTCCTGTCTTCTCTTCCAGGCACATAAGCAACCCCAGCCCGGGGTCTCGTCCCCCGATAAAGATCTTTCCCCCGGCTATTACCGGCGTGGAGTAAATTGCCTGGCAGAGCCTGGCCGCCCATTTCACGTTCTTCGCAGTCTCCATCAGAATGCGGCCCGCCTGTGAATCCTTCTCCCCGGGCACAAACGAAGCCGGAAGACCTTTCTCCTCGGAAACCATGTTCCGGCAGTTCGACCCGCCCCATTGTGGCCAATCCTTGCCCGGGGCATTCAGCGAGGCGAGCCCCGCGACCAGCAAGGTCAGGAGGGGACGCCCGAGCGATGGGCATTGCATGTGCCCCAGAGTAGCTGGCGGTGTTTGGTTGGCAATCAGAAGCGATGGAAGTTCAGCCCGTATTTGCGCTTTGCGCGGGCCTCCCGTTGTGCTAAAACGCACGCATGAGCGACGATTCCAGCCGAAGCTTAACCCTGGCAGAGCTGCCTGAATTACGACGCAAAACCGAGGCTGCCTCCCACTTCCTGCAAAAGCAAATCACGGCCCACCTCGAGACTCTGAGGCCGTTGTTCGCGCCCGACCGGATGTTTGGGAAACTCGGCGGCGGCCGGGCGGAAGTTCCGGGCGCGGACCGCGCGCTGGCGGAGCTTCAGCAGCGCTACCGGCCTTTCACCGTTCGGCCGTATGATCTGCCGGCGGAAGTCGAGACCGCCTGGCTCACCCTGGTCGGGAGCAGCCTGGATCTGCACCCCTGGGAGTATGTGCATGAGATTCAGGGCAAGAGCATCACAATGTCCTCGCCCGTACGGTGGGTAATTAATTTTCGCACTAATTACACCCTGGCGCAGGTGAAGAGTGTGCTGGCTGGACGGGAGAAAGTTCGGCCGGAGTATCTGCGACAGTTCGTCGTAAACGCATTAGTGCTCCAGTTGGCGCTCAACCATAATCCCGGTTTGGTCCAACTGTTTCAGGATCTCGGCTATGAACTAACGACGGAAACCCCACCGGAACTGAAGAATCTGTCCATCGTGACAATCACTTCCTGCATCAGGTCGTTCCGGCCGGCGGATGATATCATCACGGCGGCGACAGCGTTCTCAGGCGTTCCCGCCTTCATTGAGCTGATTAATCTGGACGCGCAGCAAACCTCGAAGGACTTGCTCAGGGAAAAGCTCATCGAATTGATGCGCTGAGAGTTGCCGGGCGGGTTCAGGCGGCGCAGACGGGCAGACGGGGTGTTGGTGGTAGCGGCACATTGAGACAAGCTTATGGCCACTAAACTCAGCTTCGGGAAGATCGAACTCGATGTGTCGCCCGGCGGCGTGAAAACCGCCCGTCGGCGCGATCCCGACGCGCCGTTCGTTCTGGCCGTCCTTGGAGATTTCAGCGGACGTGGCAACCGCGGCGTAGTGGAGCCGATTAATCAACGCCGTGTCTGGAAAGTCGATTGCGACAACTTTGAGCAGGTCGTGGCCAAACTCGGCGCGAGGCTGGGTTTCGCGCTGGCTGAAGGCCCGACTGGAGCCGTTGAACTCAAATTCGACAGCTTCGAGGACCTGCATCCTGACCGGCTACTTCGGATGGTTGCTCCTTTGGCGGCCTTAAGTGAGGCGCGCAAACGACTGCTCGATCCTGCGGCTTCCGCGGATGCGGCGCGTGAATTGCAGGCTCTCCTTTCAGCTCCGGCGTCGGCCACGGAAGCCCGGGCTCCGTCGCCCGCCAGTGCCGAGTCCAACGAAGACACGCTCGCGCGATTGCTCGGCCGGCCTGCTCCACCAACCGCAACGAAGCAGCCGCAGTCCGATGCCGTGGTCGATCGCCTGATCCGGAACATCGTCGCGCCGAGCATCGTCCCCGGTGCTTCATCGCAGCAGAAGGCCCTGCTTTCGGCAGCGGACCTGGAGTTAAGCCGGCGATTGAGGATGATGCTGCACCACGCAGATTTCCAGGCGCTCGAGGCAAACTGGCGGGGGCTGGATATGTTGGTGCGCCATTTCGGCGGGGAGGAGAATCTTCAAATCCGTGTGGCAGACATTTCGAGGCAAGAAATCGAAGCGGACCTGATGGCGGCGGAGAGCCTGGGGGCCACCGGCCTCGGCAAGTTGATCCAGCAACAGATGGATGAGCAGCCCTGGAGCGCGTGGGTTGGCCTGTATACGTTCGACGCGCGGGTTGACGACCTCGAGCTTCTGGGGCGGGTAACAAAGCTCGCCGCCGGCGTCGGGGCGCCGTTCCTGGCCGCTGCCGCCCCGCGACTGGCCGGCTGCGATTCATTCGCGTCGCACCCTGATTCGAGTGACTGGAACCTGCCGTTGGGGACCGACGCGGCAGCAGCATGGCAAGCGTTGCGCGAGTTGCCGGAAAGCGCCTATGCCGCCCTGGCCCTCCCGCGCTTCCTGTTGCGCCAGCCATATGGCCGCCAAAGCGATCCGATTGCGAGTCTTGAGTTCGAGGAACTGCCGGCAGACATTCCGCATGAGAACTATTTGTGGGGGAATCCGGCCGTTCTTTGCGGCTACAGGTTGGCAGAGGCTTTCCGCGCCGAAGGCTGGGAGATGCGGCCCGGGGGGTTTGGCGAAATAGATGAGCTGCCGCTGCACAAATTCAAAGCCGACGACGAAATGACCGTGAAGCCTTGCGCCGAGGCCTGGCTCAGCCAGCGGGCCGGGGACGCCCTCTCTGACAAAGGCCTGGTGCCGGTCCTGTCGATCAAGGGACGTGACGCGGTTCGGGTCGGCCCTCTGCGTTCGCTGCGAACCCCCGCCGCCGCGCTGGCTGGTTATTGGGCCACGTAGATACTAAGGGAAACGGGACCAAGGGATAGTTTATGACTCAGATCCGGACCAACAACACTCTCAGCCAACGGCCCGCCATGCCGATCGACGACGGCACGCTGAACCGCCAACCCACTCAGACGCCTGGCGTCGCGGGACTGGGGAAACTGCGCGCCCGCCGTGACCGGGGTCTCCGGCGCCTCCGGATCCTGCAGCGCGGCGCAAGGGGGCCGCTGGTAGTCAAGCTTCAACGTCTCCTCAACGTCCGCCTGGATCCGGGGCCGGGGCTCAAACTCGATGGGCGTTTCGGGATTCGCACCTTCGCCGCCGTGTATGTTTTTCAGCGGGGCCGGGGGATCGAGCGGAACGGCATCGTCGACTCTTTGACCTGGGCTCATCTCCTCGGGGGCCACATCGTCAAGGTGCCGCCCGTGCCCATCAAAGGCTTGTCAACGCCGCTGCCTGACCCGGCTCTCGTCCCGATACCGGGCTCGCTCAAACAGGACTTCCGACGTAACCCCGGCGACTTTCCTGAGGCGATTCGGATCACGGTCTGGGAATGGCCCCTCCACCGGAAAGTTGGGACGATGCTCACTCTCGTCCCGAGCCGTGTCCCCAGCGCGCTCTGGCAGCAGATCCGCTCCGCCATCTCCACCGACAGCCTCGTCCTGACGGTGGGCCTGGTTTGCGCAGTTTCCGGAATTGGCGAAGCCGCCGCGATTCCCCTCCTCGCCGGGCTTGGCCTGGACCTGCACTTCCGGCTTTTCCTTTCACTTTACATGACCGCCTACGCCGCCTCGATGCATGACCTTGAAGAGGCGGCTGACGAGATGGCGAACTTTGTCATCCTGGCGGGGGCCGCCGCCGCAACGGCCGCCATTCAGGGCGCTCGCGCGCAGGGCGCCGAGGCCACCAGGGGCAAGGGACCCGCTCCCACGGAAGCCTCCCCCGCTGAAACCAGTTGGCGTCCCCGCGGGCTCATCGAGGAAATCCGCCCTCTTTCTCCAGTCCCCACCACGCCTACGTTGCTTCGTCTGAAAGCCCTGCCTCGCAGCGAGCTTATCAAGGTTATTCGCAGAGAGCTCCAGAACAAGCTTGTGCCCACGAAGCCCGAGCTCACGATCTACGACGAGTCTCGGCTTGTGCTATGGGAGGATATCGAATTCGGTGCCTTCTACAAGCCGGTCAGAGCTGGAACCGCCGCCGAAGCCCTGGGAGTCCGCCCTAACGATGTGGTTGCTTATGTGGTCGAAAAGCCGCCTTCGCCCGGTTCCACGAGCGCCGTATTTGGCCTCGAAAATGTCGAGACGACCATCTCCCCTTACGGGGATCCCTTCTACGGCTACGCGCCGGCGCCGCCCCCAAGTTACATGCCGGCGGCCCCGCAAGCGCCCAAGTGAACGCCGATGCCGAGTATCCGCTCAGTCTCGGGTCGGAGCGCCGAGTTGCACTCGGCTTACACGCGGCCGTCGGCGCGGTTAAGCCGATAAAAATCGGCGCTCCGACCCGAGACTGAGCGGATACGATGCCGAGTCTAAACCGCTTTACTTGATCGAAGTATCCAGGAAGACGTCGCCGTACGGAACCCCCTGCTTCTTCCCGTGATCCGTGGCGGCGTCGAGTTTCTTTTGGTCTTTGGCCATCTGGGCGTTTCTCGCGGTGACCATTTTGGCGATCTGGTCGATGTCCTTGCCGATGAGGTCCTGGGCCAGCGCATCGCCGTGCTCGATGGCGATTTCCATGTGGCGCTGCTCGTGAGCCTCCAGCTTGCCGAGCATGCGATCCCATTCCTTCTTGGCGGCGGCTGAGGCGCTCGCGTATCCGATCCACTTGGGCAGGCGCTTTAACAGGTTGCCATGGAGTTTCACCGTTAGATTGGTGCTGGTGCCGGAAGGAATGGCGTCCGAACGCAGGGCGCCTCCGCCTTGACCCCATTCATCGAGGGTTTGCAGAACGTCGCCCACATCCTCGAGCGTCGTCCCCGTGATCTCGACCGAGGGCGATGTATCCGGCGCGGGCGGGTGCCAGTCGTCGTCGACCTGCGCGATGATGCGCGCGATCATCGGTACCGGCGCATCAGTTCCGCTGGGCCATGGGTCAACGAAACCGGCGCCGAGCGGCCCGCTCGGGATGTCCTTCAACCCTGTCGGCGCGGGCGGATCCATCCCCAGCACCCCCGAAACTCTGTCAGCCATATTCTTTTCTCCTCGGTTGCGCCTCGCTACCGTCCGCCAATTGTCCGGCGGCATGAGCGACATCCGCACCTTGGTCTGGATGGAAAATTCGGCGGCGAAGCGCTACTTATTACCATCCTAAGTGATGCTTAACATGTAAACCGCCCTGACCCCGGCGTCAACCGGGGCGCCCAACCGTTCGCTGGCCTCTGGCGACCTGCTGCCCCAGTCTCCCAGGGCGGGAGAAGTTTCAGGTCAAGGCGGGATGACCGGGGAAGGGAACGGGCATTGAGAAGACGGTCCTGGTCGCCGGGGGTTGCTTCTGCCGTTGAGCGTTAGGCGATCCCCCACACCAGCAAGCTAAGACCGACAATCCCAAAAATAACCGCGATTCGCCGATGCGTAATTCCGGCGGGACTCCAGCGCGAATGGGACCGGCGGTAATCGGCCCGTGCGGCCAGCCCAAAGACGGCCGCCAACACCAGAAAGAAAAGGCCAATCAGGCTCGTGATTCGCATGTGTTCCAAAGTCTCTCTTATTTGGCAGGGCCCAGGCGGCAGCTCAGGCAGTCATTCGCGTGACCTCGCGAGCAGCAGCTTCCGCATGAAAGCGAGGGGCAGGTTTCCGACGACCAAGCGCATCGCACACACCAGCCCGCTGACAAATCGACGGCCTTGCTCTTCACGTTTCGAGTGTTACGAGTCAGAGCGCACCAAGTCGCGAAGCTGACCCACTGTATCACCGCAAAATAACGGACTGGCAACGACATCATTCCCAACGCGACAGGGGCTAAGCTGCCCTCCTGAACCGATAAGACGTGCATCGGCGCGAGGTGCTCACCAAACTCTACACTTTACCTTTCACGCCGCGACTGACGGTCCTTTTGGGCGTCGAAAACGTAAGGGCTTCCCCTAAAATCGTCCTCGCCGTCAAAGTGTTCCAGCATCCCCTCTGGAGAACTGAGGAAGGCGTTGGTACGGTAGTCCAAACTCGCCAAGAATTGATTGATTAAAGCCTCGGACTGATCAACATGAAAATCAAGCTCCGTGTCAACGGCTTGTCTAGGGACGACGTCACCCAGCAGGTCCTCTGGGTTTCGCGGATACAGTGATTCGAAGCGTTGCAGCACCTGCCCACTCCATTTTTTGTAATGGAGATCATCTGTCATCACATAGGAGGTCAGAACGGCGATCAGCCCTGCGTACCGAGTCGGGTCGGTATGGCCTTCCCAGGCCAACTGTTGAAACGCGGTTTCCAGTAGTTCGAGCCCGTCTTTTATGGGCCCCTTTACTGGGCCCTCCCAATCTCCCAGCGAATATTCCTGCCATCCGGTTCCTGTGCCATATCCACAGTATCTCACGTCAATAATCATCGCCCAAGCTCCAGCTACAAAATCCCAAGGAGCGGAGACGTCACAGAGCCTCGCAAAACGCCAAACGATCCATTCGGCGCTGCCGCAGGCAAAAGCAAGCGCCGCGCGTTGCGATACCATGGCAAGGCGTGCGATAACCTCCTTGTCTGGAGCCTCGAGTGCAGGCAAATCGTCCCAGTCGTCCCACTGGTAGTGAACGGAACTTTGCTGGACATTCGATTTCCTAAGGTATTCGGGGATGGCGAGGTTCATATGTCCGGTAGTTATGCTCTTTGCTCATTCGGATTAAGATCATTCTTACAGCCACAGCTAGATCCGTTACCAGAAGCTATCCCTAGCCTAAGCCCTTACTTGCCCAAAGGGGATCATAATCGTCCGTTCCCCCTTTGGGCTTTCCGTCCTTGCACAGATCTTTTGCCTCAACCTCCTTAGGAGGATCGTCTGAAGTACAGAGCGTAACGCTGATTCCACATTTTTCGGCCTCGCAGATCGCCTGCCTACAACTATAGCATGGCATGGCGTCCGGCATTTTCGACGATGACATATGAAAGGTGTTCATTTTTATTGAGCCACCCGTTTTAGCTCTCATGAGTGGGTCGAGCGTCTTATTCTCTGAGTCGTGTCTTCGTCCCGAACCTGTTGGCCTTTCGCCCGCGCAAGGCGGCATTTTTTTCTCTTTGACGACGTTTTGATAGCCGTCCTTGCCTTTCTTCGGTCTTGCCGCATCACACGACACCGCCTGCATGAACTTAGGTGGGCCCGTTGCGGGCTTGTAAATGGAGACCGTTGTAGCGAACCCCTCCGGTAATCTGTTGAACTTGAGTTCGTTGAGAAGCATATCTTCGCTCGCCTCCTCCAACTCCTTACAGCTCAAGTCTCCAACTGTCGTGGTCTTTTCCTTCGCCTGATTGACGGTCATGGAGCCGGCGTTCTGCGTATTCATGTGGTTGTGTGTGGTCATGTCCATGTGCCGGATGACATTCTCGCCCTCGAACTTGACATCCATGGACCACGCCGCGTGCTTCATCTTGTCCTGGATAGTGTGCGTGACGACGCCCATGCCCAAGCTCTTTGTTGCGGCCTCGTCACCAGAACTCTTTTTGTAATTGGACGAGTCCTTTAACCCGGCTTCGTCCCCGCCGATCTTCACGGTCTTGGAGCCGTCGGAGGTGTCGGATCCCTGAGCCGTGTTGGGATAGGGAACCGGAACCGGTCCAGCGGGCGGGGATGGTGGTGACAGGCAAACATCCGGCATAGCGCAGATGGATTTGTTGTCATCCTTCTTCGCGGAAATCTCTTTGCCATTGGCAAAAACGTTCTTGCTCATCGGGCGGTTTCTCCTTGGCGGTATGCCACAACCAGTGCAGCCCGTGCGCCATTGTCGTTTGACAAGGTGCATAAGGTGGTCGTCCCGTTGCCATAGCCCTTCAGACCCGCATGGCGAGCCCAGCCAAGCAAGATAGGGCCGATAGCCGCACCAACATCGCCGAAGTACTCGATTGGGTGCCACACGGTGAATGTTTTACCTGTGGGCTTTCTGGGAAACCGCCCTAACGCAAGCGCCATTTCCTTGAACTTATAGTGCTCACCATTCAAGTCAGCGATGCGATAATGCACTTGTTGAATGGTTAGGGATGATTTGCGGAGCGCCTCACTGATTGCTTCGGTCAATGCTTCTGCTTTAAGCGGGTCTTCGGATTCAATAGTCGCTTTCTCCTGAGTTAGTGCCATTCCGAGGATCTCCAGGCTACCTCCGGGTGTGTCGCTGGTCGCCGCTACCAACATAGCACTGCCTGCTTCGCCTAGGGAGAAGCCGTTAGAATTGATGGGGGTGAGGAGACGACGGGCAGCCAAGTAATAGTTCTTAAGGTCATGTTGCAGGAGGCTGTCGACCGCGGCCACTATCACACATGGCGCTTGCCTGCCGTCAATGAGTTCCGCGGCTTGATGAAGGCCCACAACTACCGCCACGCGGTCGCGAGGAATGACCTGAGATGCCACGTGAAGGCGGAAGCCCAGGCGGTGTTCAATCTCGGGCAGGATTTGGGCGTCCAATTGCGGGAGGCGAAACGGCCGGTCGGCGGGGGCCACACCGAGCAGCAGCGGGATCCGCTCCGGAGGGATTGGCCTAGCCGCCTGAAAACACTCAAGGATCGCTGGAGCAGCAAGGTCGGCGAGCTTCCCGAGGCCTACCCACCATTGCGGCAGAGGTACTCTTCCGGCTGCGAGGTACTTCCCTGATTCAGGATCCCAGAGATTCGCCCGTCTCACATTCCGGATGCCGGCTCGCATCGCCGCACAGCTTGAGGCCGAGTTGAAGCCCACGGCGGTAACCATGCCCGATGCTTTGACTGCTAAACGAGTCATGTCACCCCACTCCGCCTCGGCGGGCCTTGTTTGCCTGAATCAGTTCCTCCAGGCTCTTATAGTGAGTCTTGGTCGACCGAATCGACTCGCGGCGGTGCGCCTTCTCGGTCTTGCCGATGACGACCTGATGAATCTCGAAGCAATTTCGTCTGAGTGCCAGGTTTGCGCGCCACGTGAGCATGAACCGGTTCTTGTCAGGCTCGATTAGCACCGTGTCAATGACCGCGTCCTGCTGTTTCACCTCGCCACGGTAAGGGACAAACAAAACGGGCATCGGCATGGTTGGCAGCCGGAATCGCCGAACGCCATCCGGGGTTAGGTTTTCAAGCCCCACTTGCTCGCCACCTTTTGGATGGGGCATCTGCTGGTCCGCCGGCGCGCACTGAAAATAACGGTAGTCAAAATCATCGGGGAAAAAGGGGGCGCGCTCATTCAACCATTTGTCGTCGTAGGTACCCGTAAAGGGCCGGCGACACTTGAAATTACGGCCAAGCGGGCTGAACGACATGGGGCGGTACTTTCCTTTCCGTCGGGTTGGGAGCGACCCGATCTCGCAAGTATTTGGGAGCGGCTTGCCCACCAGCGCCTTGTTTGTCGTCAGCGGATAGAACCCGACCCCCACAGGGTTGTCCAGGTAGGTTTTTGCCTTATCCGGTTTCTTTTCAGATTTGTCTGTGCCGCCGTAAGCCCTGTCGTAAGAGATTGGCATCTTTACGAATGGCCTGGGTGGTGTCGGCCTTAACAGGAGAAAGACTTTGTCCCACGCTCGCTCGCCGACTACCTGAAAGCGTTTCTGGATTGGGCCCAGGTACAACCCAACCGTCACCCGCTTAGCCGGCTCGCTATGAGGCGCGTAAGCCGAGCCGTTAACAAGAACATCACAAAACGGTTTACGATGAGCGTAGTCAGACTCGTATCGGGTCGCTGAGAAGCCCGGTTCCCCCGTGAACTCGTCGCTCTCAACCAGAGGAGCTTGATCTTTCGACAGCACCGGATCGCCGGCGTCGGGAGGCAGGTCGAAGGTGGCTTTGATCGCTACGATCAGCAGTTCCCGGCCGTCCTTTTGAAAGCCGAGTGTCCAGCCGGCCTTCGCGGGAGTTTGGTTCACAAGTTCCATTGCAGCACCTGTGCCTCCTGCATCTGTGCGCGCGCGCGTACCTCGAACAAGGGCTGAGCGGGCTGGCGGAGCGCCAGCTCCAGGGCGGCCGTCGCGCGCTGAGGCTGGTAAGCTTTGACAAGGGCCTCCCGCAGCGACTGTTCGGTGATTTCCTTCCCCAGCAAATACCGCCTTCCGGAAGTGAATCTGCGACCGCTCTTCTTCCACCAGTTGGCGACCTCATCCGGCAAGGGCCAGCGCAGGTTCTCGTCCGGGTCCATTGCCACATTTTCGTCCGCCGGGTTTTCGCTCGGCCCCGCTTCGAAGCCCTCCGGGGGCTCCCCATCCAGGTCTTCGTAAGCGAGATCGACACCGGTGAGCAGTGCAAAAGCAGCGCCCGCCGGACGCGCGACTGCGGGCACTTTCATCAACGCGATCAAATCCCCCGCCAGCGCCGGGTCGCCTATGGTTCCGATTGCCAAGGCAGCCAATCGTTGTTTGGCCGGATCCGCTCTGAGCTGGCGCTGCCAGGCCTCAGCGTCGTTCAGGCTCATCACGCGAAGAGCCATGTCCAGAGCGCGCTCGGCGTAGCGACCCGGTTTCAGCGCAAGCTCGCGCAGCACGCTGATCACCTCGGGCGAGCGATTCCCCAGGCGGGCGGCGGACCAGGCGGCAAAAAAGCGGCAGGCTACGTCGTCAGCCGAAAGCGAGAGGAGGGTCTGCGGCAAGAGTTCGGTTTTGCCGAGTTCACCGCAGGCCTTAAGCGCCCGAGCCCTTAGCTGGAGGTCGGTGTCGGAAAGTGCCTGGGGCAGCAACTGACCCGGGTCGCGGCGGTGCACCGCGCAGGCGGCGATGGCAACGCGGCGGTACGTTGGCTCAGCGGACGTGGCAAGCTCCCGGATGTGTGTTTGGATTTCGTCGAACGGCAGCCAGCCCAAAGCGGACACGAGCGCGCGCTGCAGTCTGGGCTCCGGAGTCGCCGCCTTGAGGACGGTTTTGATTCGTTCCGAATCGACGCCACCGAAGGCCAGCACAGCCGCCGCGAAGACCTCTCCGGGCCCGGGCTCTTGCAGGGCTTTCTGGCAAAGCTGCCAGCCAAACTGGCCGGCGATGCGCAAACCGTCCAGATGTGCC
>DATDCV010000035.1:0-2355 GCA_036524155.1 Verrucomicrobiia bacterium | reverse complement strand
CACTGCAGTTCTTTTGGAACACGCTGCTCAGCGGGGGCATTTTCACCGGCCTCTTTGTAGGGGCCATGAAAATGACCGAGGCGTCAGAATCGGCGCGGGAAAAAGAACCGCAACAGGCACCGGAACCGGCGGAGCAGCCGGAGGGGGAAGAAGCGCCCACCGACGCGAAGGCGTGAGCCGCAGGACGGGCTTGCGGTTTTTCCGTGATTCGATCTGTTCCTGAGAGAAACGAGGCAGGCGAGACGCCTGTTCTACGATGAAGATCGGCATCATTTCGGACACACATAATTTCTTCGATCCGCAGATTTCGCGACTGTTTGCGGGGGTGGACCATATTCTCCACGCGGGCGACATCGGGTTACCCGGAATACTCTCTGCGTTGGAAGAAATCGCGCCGGTGACGGCTGTATACGGGAACACGGATGACCCGGGATTCCACTGGAGGCTAACAGAGGTGGTTCAACTGGGTGCGAGGAAGTGCCTGTTACACCATGTCGTGAACCCGCATGCACCGGAGGATGCGTTGCGGAAACGGATCGCTAGTGAGCAGCCGGACCTGGTAGTTTTCGGACACACGCACAAACCGTTTTGTGAGAAGCTGGGGGGAATTCTGTTCTTCAACCCGGGGTACGCGGGCAAATCACGGTTGGGCCTGCCGCGGAGTGTGGCGATCTTGCACTGTGGGACGAAGGGAATACGGCCGGAATATAAACGGCTTGCCGGCGCCGCACCTACGTGAGGTGAAGCGCCGGCCAGCGTTTGGTTCAGCCTGCCGCCAGGAACTGATGGTCACTCGGCAATATTACCACCACCAGTAAACGCCAGGCTCAGGAGCACGTCATTGGTCGTGCGCCCACCGTGTGGGCCCGCGGAGTAAAACTTGTTCGTGCTGGTGAGATAAAGAGGGTTCTGGAGAAACTCGAAATCGATGTAGGAATCGCCCGAGTTGCTGGCGCGGTCGGCGGCAATAACGAGCCAGGTATGTCCCTCGGCGTCATTGGCCACATGTAGCAAAACATTGTTGATGTCGGTTTTTGCCGAGGCCTTCGTTAGCGTCCACGTTCAGGTGTTTGGGTCGTCAGTCCACTTCAAACCGCCGCCGAACGTCCGGTCGCTGGTGGAGTCAGAGAGATCAATAAAGTGGAATGTCGTCGCCGGGTTTAAGGGGGCTCCTGTGGCACTCAGAACGCCGCCGCCGGACGGTCCAGCCACCCAATCGCCGATCCCAGCCTCAGGAGACCCGGAGAGCAGGTCACCATCAATGCCGAAGCCGCCGGCGGGTACCACAATCGGTGCGAACCCGCCTGGCGGCGGGGCAGCCGTCGCCTCGGCCAGGCACAATAGCGCCAGGCTACAGGCGATGAAGATTTTCCCCAATGTCGATGGATTTCCCTTTGTTGCCCGACATGTCCCGCTCTTTTTCATAGGCGCACCCATAATGTTCCCCGCGCGTAACCCCTTATTTTTCATACGGAGGGCCTGCGGGCAATCGGGCCGGAACTCATTTAGCTCCCGGGGAAACCACTAAAATTCCACTGGGAGTAATACAAAGGTTTTTGAGGTCCCAAGCCTGCGGTTGCCAGCTGGGGGCGCGACGCGGTACCCCATCAGTCTTGGGTCGGAGCGCCGAGTTGCACTCGGCTTACCATCGGCCGTCGGCTCGCTTAAGCCGATTAGAAATCGGCGCTCCGACCCAAGACTGAGGTGATACGCGACGCGGATGAATACCTATTCCTTACCGCGTGCAGATCGCTTACTGTTGCCAAAGCGTGTCAACCATGAGCCCACATCTTTTGCGCGACTGTCCTGCGGGAATTCTTCTTTTGCTGGCCTGGTCGGCGGGGCTCGACTGTTCCGTCAGGGGCGCAGCGGCGACCGTGCCGGAAAAGGTCAAGCCGGCGATCGCGGATCAACAGCAGTGCCAGTGGCCGGACGCCGTTCACCTGACGGGTTGGGTCGGTTTGCGGATGCAGGCCAATGAGTCTAATCGGTTGGTGAAACTCGATCCGGCGCGCTTGCTGGAGGGGTATCGCAAACGGCCCGGGCGACAAGCTTGGGACGGAGAGCACGTCGGCAAATGGTTGCATGCTGCCACCCTGGCCTGGGTCAATACCGGCGACTCGGCCCTGCGCCAGAAGCTCGATTTTGTCGCTTCCGAACTCGTCAAATGCCAGCTCGAAGACGGTTACCTCGGCACTTACCTCGACAAGGACCGCTGGACCGAATGGGACGTTTGGGCGCACAAATACAATCTCATCGGCCTTCTGACCTACGTGCGCTATACCGGGAATGAGGGGCCGCTGCCGGCCTGTCGGCGCATGGGTGATCTGTTATGCCGGACCTTCGGCGACGGCC
>DATDCV010000034.1:0-16034 GCA_036524155.1 Verrucomicrobiia bacterium | reverse complement strand
GGCGAAAAGGGTTTCGGCTTGCGACAGCCGGTCCGCTGATACCCGGTTCAGCGCCGTCTCGCGGGCAGACGACGCTGCGCCATCTTCCCAGTACGGGGTGAAATCTCCCCTGGCGGTCGGAAGTTTATCGCCGTATCGCTTCTCGAAGTCGTGGAACATCTCGGCGGTCGTCGCGATGATCAGCTTGGGGTAGGCGTAGGTCGCGTTCCATTTGTTGACGGTGTCGGCAAAATCCACGTCCGGCGCGCCATTATCTCCGAGACAATGCCGGACCTGCACCATGTCATAGGGGTAACCCTTGGCCTCCAGACTCGAAAGATAGTTGTGCAGCATCTCCGGCGATTGGAACACCCGGTAATAGCCCGTCCCGGTCATCCAGACCAGAACCCGATCCCTTCCGTTTGGGCCGATCCACCAAAATGGCTTGTCGCCCCAGGCCGCAATCGTATGGCCGATGCGGTCGCCGCCATTGGGTCCCATCGAGAAATACTTCACCCCAGCCTGCGCGAAGGCTGGGACGATGCCCCACGTGTAACCCGGAACATCGGTGATCATCGCCGATTCGATGGGGACGCCCGTTTGACTCGCGAGCCGCGCGGCGAAGCTCACCAGCCGGATCAATTCCTCCGGCCGGCATAGGCCCGTCAATTCGTTGCCATAAAGCGCGTCCAGACCCACCCAGCCGGCTTTGACGGCGTCCAGGAACTCTTTCTTTTTCTCCGGCGTCGCCTGTTTCAGGTAGCTGTCCACGGCCCAAAGAACCTCGGTGTTCCACTTAAAACGCGAACCCTGCGGGAAAGCAGCGCTCTTTCTGGCAGCCTCGATTCCCATTCCGATATAGCGCCACTGTGCCTGCTCGACGTCTGTCTGCACATGGGTGTAGCCGATGTCCACATGCGAATGAGGCAGTAAATAGACCGTCCACTTTCGTACCGGCTTGAGCGTTACCGCTTGCCGGGCGGCCGGCTTACCAGAGACGTTCAGCTCGATGGACACGGTTCTTTCCGGCTCCACAGCCGGAACGGCGATCTCGCATTTCTGGGTTACTCCTCGCAGCGTGATATTCGTCACTGCCTCCCCGTCCACGCGCAGCTCGGCTTCTCTATTCTCCCCAAAATGGCGAACGGTAAATTGCACTATTTGGCCGAACTGACTCCCGCGTCGGACCAGCACCGGCGGCGAGCTCGCCGAAGCGATGCTCGTCCCGGTGACATCAGCGAGTTCGGTCCCGGCCGGAGCCTCGAATCCTACCCAATCGTAGATGATCCAGCTCCCGGAACTCGTGGTGATGGCGAGCTCGTTAAGGCCGGATTTGAGCACAGTGGCCGGGAAGGAAATCTCGAAGTTGTGCGGTTTGCCTTTGGCGGTTTCCCCGAATATCGAGGCGTCGCCTGCGCCCGGCGGTGTTTGGTGTTTCCTGACCTCGTTGTTTAGGCTGATCTTGAGTTCGGGATTCGCGCGGCTGTGCGTATCGACTAGCGCAACCCGCAGCTTGCATTCGCCAGCGTTCGGCGGTTCCTTGAGGCCGAACGTGACCGTGAACGTGTGCGGCCTGCCCCCGCCCCAGCCATCGACCGGCCCCGGCTGAACGTATGGCCAGTCGCGTTTGGCGTCCGAGCGGCCCACGACGAAGAAGCCGTCGTCCCGATAATTCGCATGCCCGTTGGGCGCCAGCGCAAACTCCCGGTCATCGCCGTCCTGCGTGCCAATCTGCCACAGCAAGCTGCCGGGGTTCTGGCCGTGCGCCGGATACAAAAGCACAAATCCCGCGACTACCGTAAGGCCGGTTTTCAGGATCCGGTCAATTGTTGAGCAAGAGGTCATGCTCCGAATGCTAGCAAGGGCGTCAAGGCTCGGTAGTCTTTCGCCCCGGCGCGACCTCAGGCTGCCGCGCCGGTTCCGGCGCACAGGCAGAGCGCCAGGTCCCGCCGTTATTTGTGCTCTTCCTTGGACAACCGTCCTACGAGATCAACCTCGCTAACCCATAAGCGGCCGCCGCTGCCAGTCCGCCAACAAAAACCGTTTGGAACATGCTTTTGATCCTCGAAACGCCCGTGAACTTTCCTTTCACAAAGCCGAACGCGGCTAACGCCGCCAGCGTGAACACCACCGAGAATTCGAGTGCCGTGCGGATGTCATGGAAGGCCAGGTAAGGAGCGAGCGGGATAATGCCACCAACGATGTACGACACCGCAATGGTCACGGCACTCTGAAGAGCCCGCTTCGGGTCCGGTTCGTCCAGCCCCAACTCAAACCGCATCATGAAGTCCCTCCAAGCCTTGGGCTTGGTGCGCAGGCCCGCCACTACTGGGCCGTATTCCTCGTCGGTCAGCCCGTATTGCCGGAAAAACTCCGCTACCTCTTCGGCCTCGACCTCCGGTTTCTCGATAATCTCGGTTTCCTCGCGCGCGAGCTCGCTGTGGTAATGTTCCGCCTCACTCCGGGCCGCCAGGTAACCGCCCAGACCCATCGCGATCGAGCCCGCCGCAATCTCGGCGAACCCCGCCGTCAGAACTACATGCGCTGCGCTGATGGCTCCGGAGATGCCCGCCGCCAGCGCGAACGGCACCGTCAGCCCGTCGGACATGCCGATGACAATGTCCTTGACCGTCTCGCCGCCCCGAAAGTGTTCTTCATGATGATAGAGGATTTCCATGCCGGGCAGGGTAGTTGCCGTTGGCGGGTTGAACAAGTGTCGCGATTCGCCCTCGCCGCTCTCCCTGGCCCCCTTCGGAACCTCTTCTCAGAGGGATACACAGTACGACGCCGACACACCCCTGTTCGGCCTTGTGCCCGAGGCCCGTCGCGGTGAGAATCTGGCCGTGAAATCCAAAGACCTTTCCTTATCACGTCGTAAATTCATCGGTGCGACGGGCCTCACCGCCGTCGCTGCTGCTGTGGCGCCAGGCACGCTATCCGCGGCGGATGTACCGCCTTCGCCCGCCTCTCCGCGAAAGATGATCGGGATCCAGATCGGCGCTGTTTCGTTTGTGGACGAAGGGGTCGACCGGGTGCTCGATATCCTCCAAACGCGTGGCGCAGTGGACACGCTCTTCCTGGCGGCGTTTACCTATGGGCGAGGTCTCGCCGGCCGCCAAATCCCCGGCCAGCCGTTCCCCGACCACGGCGCGCAGGAGTCCGACCAGCAAACCTTCCACGGCGGCAACTATGCGATGCCACACCCGGAGTTTTACCGGGACACTATCCTCAAGGAAACGCGGGCTACCGACCACGGCGATTTCGATCTCCTGGCCGCCGTCCTGCCCAAAGCGAAACAGCGCGGGCTGAAGGTGTTTTGCTCGTGCGAGGATGTCTGGCGCAGCTCGGTTCCCGGTTTTCCCGGCGTCGCGGAAGTTGACCTTCAGGGCCGCCGTGCCGGCAGCCAATGTCTCTTCAACCCCGACGTGCGTAACTTCTGGAAAGCCCTCGTCACCGATTACTGCCGGTCGTACGATATCGATGGCATCCTTTTCTTTAATGAACGCAACGGCCCGCTCCTCAACGCCCTGGGTGCCAGCCATGCCCAAAGCATCGCTCCTGACCGTGTGACCTGTTTTTGCCCCCATCATCGCGAGGCGGCGAAGCGGCAGGGAATCGACGCCGACCGGGCGATTGCGGCCTACCGTAAGCTCGAGGAATACGTGCAACGAGCTCTAACGGCCCAGCGCCCATCCGATGGGTATTTTGTCGAATTCTGGCGCTTGCTGGTCGAGAACCCGGAGATCATCGCATGGGACCGGCTCTTCGATATCGGCAAACACCAGGTCCTCGCGGACGTGCGCGCCGCGGTCAAAGCCGTTCGCCCGACCTTGCAGGTCGGGTTCCACATCGAGCACGTGAACTCCTTCAACCCCATCTTCCGCGCCACTCGCCGCTACGAGGACCTGGCCGAAAAAGCCGACTTTTTGAAAGTCGTCGCATACAATAACTGCGGCGGCGAGCGTTACGCGCACTTTATCGAGAACATCCATTCGACCGTGTTCCGCGATGTGCCCAAAGAGGAGTTGCTCCAATTTAACAACCACCTGCTGAACTATGGGAACGAGGCCGAACTCGGCGGGCTGGCCAAAGCCGGTCTTTCGCCGGACTATGTCGCGCGCGAAACGCGACGAGCCATCGCGGGCGTGAATGGGAAATGCCGCGTGTTGCCAGGCATTGACATCGGGATCCCCACCGGCGGGAAAAGCCGCAAAGCCTCCCCGGAAGACACCTACGCAGCCGTCGCCGCCGCGCTAAAGGCCGGCGCAGACGGCGTGATTCTGTCACGGAAATACTCGGAGATGAACCTGGCGAACTTGTCCGCAGCAGGCAAGGCCACGCGCGAAACCTAGCGGGGTGGTGGAGCCGAGGGGATTCGGCTCCCTGACCTGCTGATTGCGAACCAGCGTAGCATTGATAGAATACAACAAAACCCCTGCAGAACTGGGGCGTTTTGTGTGTTGGTTGTATTCCTTGTGTTCTCCAATGCTCCCAAATGACCTGAGAAAAGGGGACTGTCACTGACGCGAATACTGACGCTAGACCAGCGTCAACCGCTCGACTCGCCCCACACCAGCTACCTTTCGCCGACCGGCATCGAGGTCACCGAGATCATGCGCGAAGGCCAGCGCCGGCGGACTCACCAAGGAGCAGACCGCCCACGCGCGCGGGATCTCCGACCTGGTGCGCGACCTGCGCCTGGGCAGGATCAACAACGAGGGCGAGTTTGTGACGCGCGCCCGCGCCGCCGGCGTGCGCGACCAGGCGGAGCTGACCCGCATCAAGGAACGGGTGCTGTGGCAGCCGCTGCAATACCAAATCTGGCGCATAAGCCTGGAGGACGGGCTGCGCGTGTTCGACGTGGCCAACGACACCCAGCGGGTGCTGCTGGCACCGATGCTGGCCGAGAAGGTGCAGCGACAGTTCGAGGCGAAGCGCCTCGCACCGGAAGATGCCCGGCGCTATGTGCAGTTGATTGGCCCCCACCTCGCGCGGAGCCTGGCAGGGGCCAAACGCCGACCTTAACGCGTGGGCGCCGCGCGCCAGTGCAAATTAGGATTGATGGTCTGTAATAACCTCCGTAGGATATTTACCCGTTAGTCGTTCCCATTCGCTTCAGTCTCCGGGGTAAAATGAAAGCTCGATGCTGATGCGACGTGAACCCGCCAACCCCAACAACTCGGCGGGAAACCTTTCGACACCGTAAGTGCCTTCTGGCCGTCAGCAAGGGAACACCAGCCTCAGATCGGAAACGCCCGGAAAACGGGATAAGCGCAACAGCTCCTTCTGCTGCTTCCGTAGGAACCTCAAAGCTTTGGCAATCTGAGGCTCCAGATCCCCGAATACCCTGGTGTGATTGATCGTCACCGAAAGCCCGCTCACCTTCTGCAACTTCCCTTTGGGAACCTTGAGGGGCTGCCCACGATAGAAAAGCGCGTCCGCATCCAGGGTGGTTCGCTTGAGGAACGAATCCACATTGAACGTTCGACCTCTGGCAGTGAAGTAGCATCCAAGCGCAGGCATAGGGCCACGACTAACGATCACCATCAGCGGTGCGAGCCAGCCGCCAAAAGCGCTCGAACTGCGACTGACGCAAACGGTTGGCTCGCATCCGCTGAATGGTGGGGTTAGGCCATACTTTCATTTCTTCAGACTCGCCTCGATGTCTCGCTGCCAACTCGACCACGAAATGCGGATCTCGGGCGACGAAATCCTCGTCGCCTGTTTCATGATGGTATCCATTTGATTGGTGTCTGCAATGTAATGCGATTCGTATCCGTAAGCGCGCAGGGTGCTGGACGAGTATATCTGCTTGCCGCCCCAAGGCTCGCTCGGAAAGTGCGGGAATGGCGGCCTGAAATCGCCAGGCACCATCCAGATGTAAACACACTCCTTCGCTAGGTGCTCACGATACGACCCGCCCGCGCGATCAGTCCAGTCCACGTAGTTCGAGCCAGGCCCGAGCAAAAGAAAAGCCTCCGTTTGAGGATGCATGAAGTATCCCGTGGTGAATCGGTCCTGTTGCCAAGGTGGAGAAATCACGCTCCAGCCTGATGGAAGCACAGCGATGACGTTGCTGCGAGCAGCCTGTGCGTCATAGGGTCGCGCTGGAGGTTGGACAGAACAACCAACGCAGGAGGTCAGAATAATGGTATAAATGGCGAGCCTCATCGGCGTGAGCGCGGCCTAACGACCAAGAGCACCGATGAGCGGCATGCTCCGGTGCCGAAACTTCAAATAGATGTCACTGCCGCTCATTCGGTGCCTCGCCTCGTTAAGCAGTGGGATGGACATGGTGTAGGCGTGAAATGATGTCGCGCACCCGTCGGTCGTTCAACCACGCATAGGCGGCTACGGCGAGGGGAAGAGTGCAAACGATCGCCCCCACTACCAGGACCCACCCCAGCCAGACGGTTGCGCCCCACATCGTGAAAGGAGCAACGACTTCCCCGAAATTTCCTTTCGAGCCGGGATAATACGCTACACAAACACGGTCTCCTTCCGCGAATTTGCGCTGAAGGGAGCCATAGTCTGAGTAGAAACTGTGCTCAACTCCGCCGGAATCGCGGTAGCTGATGCAGGGGAAGTAAAGCGCAGTAGCCATTCTGCGCCCACTTCCGTCGGTGATCCGGTTCTCAAAACTGATCACAGTTCCGTTCGTGAACCGGGGAAAGGAAAACGAGTCACCTTTGTCGATCATGTCCATGACGACTAAAACAATCAGGAGCAGCGACACGCCCGCGCCGGTCGCACAAACGGCCCCGCCAATTTTGCGAAGGATCGTCCTGTTCATAGCTGCTTAACGAAAAAGAGCACCGATGAGCGGCACTCTACCGCGCCCAAATTTCAAATTTATGTTCTTGCCGCTCATTCGGTGCCTCGACTTGTTAGCATCAGGAAATTATTTCCAGCTTGGTAGCAGAGACCGTCCATCTGCCTTTATCCTTCTTGAGGGTGTAGGTGCTCCAATCGGCGCTCATGCCTTGTTCGTAATAACCTATCTGAAGCTCCGCCTCTGTATCCGAAATCCACTTTATGTTCTTCGTGCGGAACAGAAGGCCCTTCTTGCCCGACGTCCGGTCAAAAACGAACCCGCCTTCATCGTGACGGCACTCAGATCCCTTTCGCACTGGGGGCACGTGGGGGACAAATCGCCTGATTAAATCATCCGACGGATCGCTGTCCTTGTCACCAATGGTAATGAAGTAGGCCACCGCCTTGTTTTGCAGACCAGACCCGTTGTGGGCAAATTTGTGTCGCAGCGCTGTTGCGAAGACGTCTGTTGCTTCCGTGGTGCCCCCGAGTTCGGCGGGTCTCGCGACGAGAACGCTTAAAAGGAACACGATACCAGCCAATGGCCTTGTCATACCTGTCCTCATGCTAACGATTATTGAGCGAACGAGCCGTCTGCTGTTCCAAGCGGCGCGATTTCTGGCCGAGGCTCCTCATGTAGAGATGCTTATACGCCTGTGAGGGCAAACGTCAACATCGGAAAAATGGCCCCCCCTCCTTTTGGCGAAAAGCGTCAGTGGTTTGTGATGTGCGGACATGGAACCGGGACGGGAGCGGTCAACAATTTTGTTCCGAAAAGATGACAGGGCCTGACAGCGGGAGACAGCGGGGGACAGCGCAGGATAGGACTGATGACGGGAGGTCGGCCTGACGTGAAAAACCGAGGTTATTGTTCCGCCATGGAACCGGAGTCGCCCTCATCCCAGCCTTCTGCCGCTCCGCGGCTCAGTGTCCCTCTACTCCGTCCATCAACCATCAACCATCAACCATCAACCCACTCGTTATACGACGCGAGCGTGGCTGCGTGGTCGCGCGCGCGGGATGTGCTGGCGGGTGAGGATGCGGTGAAGGCGGCGGGAGAGAGGTATCTGCCGAGGTTGGATTCGCAGAGTGAGGAGGAGTATGCCGCTTACAAAGCGCGGGCTTCGTTCTTTGGAGCGACGGCGCGGACGCTGGAGGAGTATCTGGATTTGGTGTTTCGGCGGGCGCCGGTCGTGGGGTTCGGGGAGGAGAAGGGATCAGGGACTCGCGGGAGCTCGTCCTTCCAGGATGAGAATGGGACTCGCGGGAGCTTGTCAATCCGTGGATTTGTGGAGGACTGCGACGGGTGGGGGACGAGCTTCGTTCATTACGCAAGGCGTGTGGTTAGTGAGGTGCTTTCTGTGGGCCGTGGGGGTTCGTTGGTGCTGCCCGATTTTCCCACTGGTAGGGCGCTTTCTCCGAAAGCGCCGGACTCTCAACCCTCAACTCTCAACTCTCAACCTCACGTCTCGTTGTGGCGGGCGGAGGACATCCTCAACTGGAAGGTCGAGCGTATCGACGGAGCTGTGACGCTCGTCGAAGTTGTGCTGCGCGACGCGGATCGGATCCGGGTCCTGCGAATGGACGGTCCGCAGTGCATTCACGAGCTCTGGGCTCCGAATCCTCAACCTTCGTTAGCTTCGTTCCCTTCTGTTAACTCCCCTTCTGCTCCGGACTCTCAACTCTCAACTCTCAACCCTCAACCAGCTTGAGCGGCCTCGGCTCGATTGTGGCGAGTGTGAATGAGTCGCTGTCGCGGGTGCTGCAGATCGCGCAGTGGTGGGTTGAGGGCGGGGATCTGCGGGCGCTGAGTGGCCAGGTGAGCTTCGCCATGAACACGGACCTTGGTGCCCGCGCGATGTCGGGCGAGGAGATCACGGCGGTGGTGGCCGCGTGGCGTTCGGGTGCGATCAGCCGCGAGACGATGCTGGAGCGGCTGAAGCGGGGCGAGGTGTTGCCGGATGGGAGGAGTGTCGCGCAGGAGCGGGCGCTCATTCACGGGACCATTGCCCGTTAACGCTCGCACTCAGGCACGGCGCGGCTGAGGCCTTGAGTTGAAAACAAGAGCGCGATCGCGCCGTTGCCTGAAGTGCGCTTGTTCGGCGCGAATCTCATCTGGCATCCTCATCCTTGTCCAATCGGCGACGTGCCCTCAAGGGGTCGAAAGGCGAAACCGGCGAATGAGCATACTCCCGAGTGCCTCCGTGATCTGGGCCAACCAACTCTACGCGAACCAAGCTGACGTCGTCGCGGCAGTGGTCAATAAAATACCCAGCCGCCTCTTCTTGCGACTCCGCAGTCAACTCATCGTAATACATCTTGCCACCATGCTTCCAATGCATGCCAAAAATGTAGCTCTGCCACATAACGCCACCTACGCCGAACGATGAGCGCAGCCCCGCCGGGCCAACAACGCCGAAATTCCAACCGAGACGAACTCCCGGCGTTGGCTACCGCGCCTGGTGTTAGGCCGCGTCGTTGTCATCTCAAGATTTCACAATCCACCAACCCGTAATCAAAACCACCGCCACGCAAACCCAAACTATCGTCAGGTAGAATCTGCTGACCCACCGCATGCCTTTGCGTCGGCGAAGCCGCCGGTCTGCCCATAACAGAACCTCAATGAGAGCAAAAGAACCGCCGAGCAGGAGAAAAGCGACACCGACGCCATCACGACGCGCGGTGCGATAGAACCAACTGACGTAACACCACAACGTCAACGCCACCCAAAAAACGAAGCGAGCCGTGAACCAAAATCGTGCCGTTGATTCGGAGACGCGCATAGTGGCCTAATTCAACAATGGATCAACGGACCAGTGGTTCGTCTATCACTCGGATCCGATCTTCCATCGAGGATCCTCATAATTAGATGTTTATACGCCGATCAGCACTCACGTCAACCCTGCAAAAACGGCCACCCCACTGCCCCTTCGTTCCCTTTCCTCCCCTGGAGAAGAGGTTTGTGTTCCAATGACAGCCCACCCCTGACGAGGTTGGGGGGTCAGCCACCAAATCCTCAGCCAGGCGGCGCCTTAGACCATTGTAGGAGACGACGTAAGGAGACTCTGATCTTGTCCGTCGCGGTCGCACAAATAATAGAGACTCCTTACGTCGTCTCCCACAGCGTCTGCGCCCCTTTCAAAGCCACCGTCCGCTTGCTGGTGTGGCGACGTGGGGTGGGTCGGGGTTGTGCTTGACGCGGAGGTCAGCGAGGGGAGCCCGCCGTCGCTGGCGTTCGATTCGTCTCAGAGCTGAAGGGCTGCCTCCCGTTCGCTCCACTCTGCGGGTTCGCCAACCCTTCAGTCACAGGTCACCCCATAATGTGCCAGTTTCAGCCTGCTGCTCCGCGGGAGCCCAGCCTTTGGTAGCTCAAGAAGAACTCGGTGTCCATCCTTCGATAGCCACAGGCGCCCAAAATCCGAATTACCAGCGTACCCGCCCCAGATCTGCACGCACCAAAACTCTCCACGTTCCAAAGGAACATCCGTCATCCCGCAGACGGAGATATACGCACGGAAATATGCCGATGACACCGCTGCCGCCTCGTTCTTTTCAAGACCGTCACCAACCTCAACGCCTGCGACTGCCAACTGCGGCAGAGTGACAAATTTAACGGCGCTGTCGGAGCTCGCGCGCCTGTGGTCAACAGTCGAACACGAGCTGCAAAAAATAACGGTCAAAATGGCAATCGCAAACCTCATGGCGAACGATAAAACTCAGCCAGGCCGGGCTGCAAGGCGCCAACCGCGAAGCGGACCCGAGCACGCTCCCCCGGCCTTGGCTGAAGTGATTGGTTGGATGCCTCGTCTTTTTCTCTTCTGTAACTCATCCGTGAGCAGCGTGCACGCCTCTCGGGAATATGGAACAAGCCCCCGATTAGCCTGCTCAAGTGCCTTTTGGATCCTGCCAATCATGTCCTTTGTTTCCGAGCAGTGCCGTCTGAACATCCCCCTGTACGTCCCGTTCACATCGGCGCATTCCCAGACAAGGCAGTGTTGATGGTCGTAGGGAATTGGATGGCACTTCCACGAACAGAAAGCCACCAAGACCTCGTTGTCCGCAAGGGATGCGAGACGCAACCCTCCACCAACGAATACAATGCCCGTCGTGGTTCCCGCTCTCTTGTAGCCTGGACAGCGCGTACCCTGTAACGGTGGCAACGGCTCATCCTTGTGCGATGCCACCAGGAACTCGGCAAACTCCGCAGAGCTGGGGAGCGCCGTATCCCCGTCGAACTCCAAGGGACCCCAGAATGAGGAATGGTTCCCGCAAGACGTGACACAGTCAGAAAGCCGCCGGTTGATGATCTGCTGCCTCGCTACAAGGAACAGCGGAACAAGCAAGACAACCAGAGGCCAACACCTTGGCCAACGAATGCTGGCAGTCGCGATGGCAGCGGCTCCCAGAAACGCAGGGATAGCCCAGACGAACGGGAGATAGTCGTTGCCGTAAACGCGCCAGGGCTCGGTGACCGCATAGAGCAAGAAGCCGTACGCGCTCGCGACCAGGACGCCGGCAACAGATACCAAGACTGTTCGTCGCTTTCCCATCACGAATCCATTCACGTCGCGCAAATCATCCAACGCTCAGCATCAGCGGTGGGAGCCAGCCGCCACCGACGCTCGAATTGCCACTGACCTGAACGGCTGGCTCCCATCCGCTGAATGCTGGGGTTAAGCCGCTCGGGTGAATGCCGTCTTAATGGCATAAAGATCTCCATCGTCAAAACCCGAGGCAATGAAAAGTTTCCTTTTCCCCAACACCTTCTTGACCTCCAGTCCATGCTTCTCGAAGAAGGCTTTGATGAGGAGGATGGCTACGGCCTGTGCAACAACCCAGGATTCCGTTTCTATTTTGCGCAACCTGCCATAAAGATCAGAAAATACCTCCACAGGGGCATAGCGACGCTCCGGCCACCAATCATTAGCGCATGCCCAGTCGGAATCGTGCTCGTCGTAGCGATTTGCGCCGGTGACGTAGAGCTTGCATCCGTGGTCTCCCTCGAAGAGTCCAAAGTTCAGGGCGCGTATGCCCGCCGACGGCGGTTCATCCCGCAACAGCCCAAGGAGCCATCCGCCAAAGCGCTCCAGCTCAGAATCAAGCTCGAGTGCTCCGACCACCTTCCGTGCCTTTGGACCAAGGAACCTCAGAAGCTTCTGCCTGTTTGCGTGGAGCGAGCCAGGCCCACGGGCTAGCTGCTCAAGGAACTCGACCGTGTCGCCTTCGTCCAGCATCCCGGCGATCTCTTGGTTGCTGAACGATTCTACAGCAAACTTCACTACCTCCTCATCAAAGCCCAAGACCATCCTGCGCTCATCAGGAGTGAGTGAGCGCTTCAAAGCATTTTCCGCCTTTGTGATGAAAGTCTCTCGGGCCTTGGATACTTTTTTGGTCATAGGGGAAAGGCTTAACGTTTAGCTCACCGATGGCGGCCCCTTCCCGGCCTCCGAGCTCGCCTCAGGCGACGCGGGGCCGACATTAGGTGAAGCGGCGGGTTCGGCGTTCCCTTTTCGCTTCAACAGCAATCCAAGCAACATAAAGCAGTACGGCAGGAGCAGGGCGATATACGCCTGAACCATGTAGCGCAACCCCCCGTCCGCGTTCAAGAGCTCCTTTCGGAATACAACCATTAGACTAATCGAGTTGTAAGCCCAGTAAGCCGCGATACACGCGACGACAAGTGCAAGCCAATTGCGGGAGCGACACAGGAAATATCCTGCCGCAGAAGCTAGTGCTGCACGGAACCACAGAACCCACAGTGCGAGGAACAGTGACCACGGCGGCGGTAGAATCTCTGGCTGCATTGTCTTCTACGCCGAACGACCAAGAGCACCGATGAGCGGCACGTCCCGATGCTCGAATTTCAAATTGATGTTATTGCCGCTCATTCGGTGGCTCGGCTTGTTAGGCCATGGCAAATGTTCGCTCATCCCCGTGAGAAATAACCCATCCATGTCATTACGCCCACAGTCAGGTACCATGTAGCGTAAAAAGCGGCATAGAACGGTGCATACAGCACCAAACCAAACACTGATTTTGCAGACTCCCGCACGCCTCTGCTCTGGCAAAAATAGGCCGGAACAAATATCGGACCGAGCATCCCAATCCACCATCGGTATCGGGACGAAAGATGAAAACCTCTCGCTAAACTATCGTAGATGCACCAAGCAAGGACGCCGCCGCCGATGGTCATGCAGGACGCAATATAAAATAAGGGAGCAAGACCCTCAGAGTAATAAAGTGCGACCTCCGCAACCGTCAGGAACACGAGGAAGATCAAAGTGCCGCCGTAAACATACCACCGGCGCTTTTCGTAACGCTGCTTCTCTGTCAGCTCGGCAGTCATTGCGAGAGGGGCCTAACGTTGCGGATGAGCCGCCGGACACGCAGGACTCCGATTGCTCAGAGATGCAATGTCCGGGCGGCTCCATCCGCCTGGTTTGCCGTCGTACCGAAGTGCGCGCGACAAACCGTACTGCGTCGCTACCAATGGGCGCGGCGCGTGTTGCCCGCCGTCGCGGGCGGAGTATGCACGGCGTCCCGTGCAGGGATGGGCGACCGTGGATCGCCCCATTGCGGACAAGGCGAGGCTCATCCGCAACGTTTGCCGTTGCTCGATCTCATTCATTATTCAACGGCAAACGACAAAGAGCACCGATGAGCGGCATGCTCCGATGCCAGAATGTCAAACCGACGATCTTGCCGCTCATTCGGTGCCTCGGCTTGTTAGCATTCATTTTCCTGGATTCTTCGAGATTTCAGCCTCGACGAATTTGTTGGTAGCCGCGACAGCTTTGATTTCCTTCAGCAGGTTCGAGTCTCCGCCCTGACCTTGATACACCCGATAATAACTCCCGACCCAATAGGCCAAGTACTTCTCCGCTCTTTCAATATCGCCCCGGTTCAGCATTCCAACTGCCTTTAGGCTCACCAAAGCGGTCGATTCGTCTTCGCGCTTGATAGCTGCAAGAGCCTCTGGAACGGCCTTTGCGGCCTCCTTTCCGGACATACCGGTTTCCTTCAGAACCTCTTCGTCCAAGCGGTGCATCCGGATAGCTGGACGGGTGTAGCCGAAATACCATCCAATCGACAGGCCGAGCAGGAGGCTCAATCCGCACACAATCTGAGGGAGGTAGCCTTTCATTGATTCTTGCTAACGTAAAAGCAAAGTATCCGCCGTGCCCATGGGAACAGGGACGCAGGAATTTGGTGAGTGGTTGGGGGGCATGGCGGATACTTTGCTGTTGAACTGAACCGCTGAACCCGTGATGGCCGAGTTACAGTGTATTGTATTGTCCGAGCTTTCTGCCTGGGGCCGTATCTCGAGCGCCCCGGTGGATAAGGCGGGTCTGGCTCCCGCTCTGCGGGGCCCGATCCGCAACCCGCTGTGGCTCCCGGTGGGCATCCCAGACAAATTGTGCCCAAGTCAGAGCTGAGGCAAACAAAAATCTCCCGTTGCCAGACGCTGCGAAAAGGCGTTGGCGCGGCCGCCTGACCACCGGGATTGGGTGTGGAGCGCTCATGAGGTGTCGGTTGGAACCGGTGGAGACTGCCACCGCAGCGGCGGGATCACTTCGACCAGGAACAGGGCCGCCCAACCGCAGCGCGGGCAGCGCGGAAGCGTGCGCTCCTGGGGCGCCTTGGGCGGCGGCGGGCTCACTCCCAGCAACGCCCGGGCCTTGGCCAACCGCTCCGCGCGGCCCCGGTTGGCGAGCAGGCCATAGTGCCGGATCTTCACCAGGTGCGCCGGCAGAAAGTGCAGGCACAGGCGCCGGATAAACTCATTCAACCCCAACTCCATAGTCTTGTGCCGCCCGCCCTGGGCGTAGTCTTTGTAATCGAAGGCGACGGAACCGGACTGGCGGTCGAGGTTGAGGAGGCGGCGGTTGCTGATACCCACCCGGTGGGTGTAGCGGGACAGATACGCCAGCACCTGCCGGGGCCCGGCAAAGGGCCGCTTGCTGTAAACGACCCAGCCTTTGTCCCGAACCTCGCGCAGCAGTTTGCCAAAAGCCGCCGGACTCCCCTGCGGCTCGAGTTGCCCGTGGAACTGGAGCTCGCCCTTCTGGTAAAGGGCCTGCAGTCCTTGGCACAACTTCGCCCGGAACACCTGGCTGAGGGCTCCCACGTTAAAAAGGTAATCGGGCCGGGAATGGACCCAGCGGCTGCCGTCCAGCGCGGGTCCGCCGCCGGTGACAATGCAGTGCAGATGGTAGTGGTCCAGCAGCGTTTGGCTCCAGGTATGCAGCACCGCCGTCACGCCCAATTGCGCGCCGAGGTTGTTGCGGCCAAAGGTCAGCAGCGTTTCGGACACGGCGGCAAACAGCAGGTTATAGAGCGGCTTCTGGTTTTGCTGGATCAGCGGGTTGAGCGCGTGCGGCAGGGTGAAAACCAGGTGGAAGTACGGGATGGGCAACAGCAGCTCTTGCTGCGCGCCGAGCCATTGCCGGCTGTGAATGCCCTGGCAGGTGGGACAATGCCGATTGCCGCACCCATGCGGAGCGAAGTGCGCGGTCCGGCAATGGGCACAGAAGTACTGATGTCCGCCCAGCAGCGGCGTGCGGCAGGCTTGCATCGCGTTGAGCACTTTCCAGTGACGGGCCGGCAGACGGTGCCGCCGGGAATAATCCGGCAACACGGTGTAGCGGTCTTTGCGGCCTTTGCCCTGCTCGACGCGGATCATCCGGGCGTCGCGCTCAATGTGCTCGGGGCGCAAGTGACAGGCTTCATTGAGGCGCAGGCCCGCGCCGTAAACCGTCAGCAGGAAGGCCCGGTGCTTGGGGTGGACACACGTCCCGATGAGCTTCCGTACCTCGGCCAGACTGTAGGCCTTGGGGCGGCGTTTGGGTTGGCGCGGCCGCGGCAAGTCGCGCTCCAGATGATAAAACGGCCGGTGCAGCACGCGCTGGTAAAAGAAGCGCAGCCCGCTGACGGCCACGTTGAGCGTGCTGGCGGATTTGCCGGTATTCAGGTGCAGGTGCAGGAGGTACTGCCGCAACTCGGGGTCGCTCAGGGTGTCGGGCGACCGGTGGTAGTGTTGCGCCAGGCAGTAAACCGCGTGCACGTAGGCTTCCACGGTCCGGGGCGAGTAGTTGCGAAGGGTGATCTCCTCGATCAAACGGCTGCGTAAGGGTGTCATAGGTGCTGCCACACTAGCCAGCCCACCACCCAGATGAAGAAAAACTCGACAACCCACCCTACCGCCGAAGGGCCTGCCCTGCCGCGAAGCGGTTTAGTTCAAC
>DATDCV010000033.1:0-1772 GCA_036524155.1 Verrucomicrobiia bacterium | reverse complement strand
TTATCCGGATCGATCCGCCGCCATTGCCCCCAAAATCCTCCCCCTGGTAGCCACGACCTCCACCACTGCCTTTCTCGCTTGGTGTCGCTATCAAATCATAGACCCCACCCGCCAGCGTAATGCCGGAATTAGTGCCAGAAGCACCGCCGAAACCCCCATGACCCCCGCCGCTGCCGCTGGCTGGCCAACCGGATGACTTGCCGAAACCTGGCCCTGAACCTGCGCCGAACCCGCGGCCGTTGGCGTTAATAACCGAGCCGGACTCAACGAGGAAATCGTTGCTGACCGTCAGGTCAAGCCCGCTTGGAACGTTTGAGCCTCCATCGACCGTCAGCCAGCCATTGGATGAGAAGGAGTGAGTGAGCATGCCGCCGCTCAATAATCTGATACTGGCAAAGGAATGCACGCCATCAACCATCAGTGTGCAATTACTAACGACGAGTTCAGCACCGTCATAATTGGTGTCGAGCACACCGATGAGCGTGTCGTTGGTAAATACTGTTGCGGCTTGAGCGCGCGCCGCGCTGGAACACAACAGAGCCAGAGCGATTAGAGAGGCGAGATAGGTGGGTGTCGAACACCATGAGAAGTAAGGCTTCATAAATGACCGATCTTAGTTTTGGCTTAAAGGGAACTAAAGGGCCTGGGCACTCCCGATGCCCACATTACGATTACTACCTTGAAGCACGAGTCAAGTAAATGTGCGTCTTGATGCACAGCACCTGGCGGAGCACTTTCCCCTGGAGCGCGGAGGGTCCCACGTCCGCAGCGCAGGCATTCAATCAGATGCCTCCCCTCTGCGTCCTCCATACCTCTGTGCTCAACCTCAGCCTCTTTACGCGAGGCCTCTTCCGCATTGACGCATGCTCAGGCCTCAAGGCCTGGCCGTTTCTTCTTTAGACGGTCCGCGTATTTCTTATGGTCTTTTATCTGGGTGAATACGGTGGAGAAGTTTTTCCAACCGCCGCGGAAGGTGTACCGCCAGATTCCCCGAGGTTCGTCCACAAAACGGGCCAAGCCGCCGGCGACAAGCTTGCGCGCCCGGATTTCTTCGATTCTCTCCCAGAGTGCCGCCACAGAGGCTGGATCAAGCGGCCTTGGCAATGAGCCGCAAACTCCGAGACGCTGTTCGTGGCGAATTACCAACTCCTCAAAATCGGCGTTCAGCACGACTTCCACTTCAAGCGTATGCGAGTGATCGGTCTCTCCGAAATCGTCGCGAGTGACGAGGAATTTCTCGTCCTCCACCCAGGTCAGAAGCAAAGTCTTCAGGAACTTGAGCTTGGCCACCTTGCCGCCGATGATACAGGCCAAGGTGGTCCGGTCAGGACTGAGCCAGGCGGCCATATACGTATTTGCGGCCGCTGTCCTTGGCAGACGGTAGAAAGTCCCGCATGGAATAAAGCTCCTGGCCGGAGCAGCCAGGTTCATTGCTTCAAAGTAAGGTGAAGTTGGACCGAGAGCATCCCTGGCTGCAGGTTCCAGTTGGCGAATATACTGCTTCTCCCACAAGGACACCGACATCATCAGAACGAAGAAGATGGCGACGGCTGCACCTACGATCAGGTAGGGCAGGAATGTGATCCAGTCGGACATACGGTTGAGAGTTTCTGGGCAGTTGCAGATGTAAGTTCGAGCGTGGCCACAACAAGCTGATGAATTGCATTATGGGAGTCCGGTTGTGGCACGCCGAAACGGTTAGAACAACGCGAAAGAATGTCAAGGACGGATCATGCAGGGCGTATGCATGAAGGGGTGGGGACGGCTCGTCC
>DATDCV010000032.1:0-43293 GCA_036524155.1 Verrucomicrobiia bacterium | reverse complement strand
GAGCCCTCCGGTCGTTCCAAAAGGACTTTCCGACACTCAAGGGATCCCGCGCCGCAGCACGCAAAAAACTCTCCCAAAACCGCACCAATTCCTAGTGACGTTGGACTTCAGTCCGCAGAAATTTTCGTCAATCGGCGGGTCGAGCAAAAGGGACATTGCAGGCGGTCATGCTTCGCTACGGACTGAAGTGCGCGCGCCGGATGGCGGCCCACCCGCTGCACGGACTCTAAAGCAGCCCTGTCGGGCCGCGTTTCGCACGCTTCAGCCACTCGACTCCTGGCGTTGGGCTATGTATGTTCTCCGGTGCGAGCTGGATCTTAGAGCTTTAAGACATCAGTAACCAGCTCGGGATTGGGAATGAATTTGCCTTCGCTCATCCTCGCGTCCGCTTCGCCGCGGCGGGCGGAATTGCTGCGCAAAATGGGGGTGGACTTCACCGTGCTGGCCAGCGATGCGGCCGAGATCCACCCTGAAGATCTGACCGCCCAGGAGGTTTCGCAGATCAATGCCTACCGCAAAGCGCGGGTCGTGGCGAAAAAACAACCCGACGCGCTGGTGCTCGCAGCGGATACGCTCGTTTACCTGGACTCCCGGCTTTTTGGCAAACCCGCGAACCTCGTAGAGGCCTACGAAATGCTCGAGGCCCTCCAGGGCAAAACGCACTACGTCGTTACTGGTCTTTGCCTGCTCCACTTGAGGGGCCGCCGCTACAAAGTGTTCGCCGAGACCACTGCGGTCACTTTTCGCGCGCTGGACGCGGTCGAAATCCGGCGATACTTAACCAAGGTAAACCCGTTGGATAAGGCCGGCGCTTACGCCATCCAGGAGGAAGGCGAGACCATCATCGAAAAGGTCTCCGGCTCCTACAGCAACGTGGTGGGACTGCCCGTCGAACGGGTATTGACCGAGTTGAAGGGCTGGGCCGGCGGTTGAGTTGCGGGGTCGAGACCCTCTTACACGGGACAAGCATCCTGTCATTGTCCATATTTCCGCAGCGAGGATTACGATCTGCTTAGCTCCACACCCCGGTCGCAAGGACGCGACGGCCATCGCGGAGACCGCACGGTCAACCACGAAGGAGATCTGGCAGGCTGCATGCCCGGCTTGAGGAAGTCGTACCGGTCAGGCTTTGCTTAGTTCCTGCCACAAATACGCGCTCATGGCCTGCCCCTTTTCGAAGCAATCGAGATCGAACTTCTCATTGGGTGAGTGCGCATTATCGTCCGGGAGCGCCAGGCCCAGCATCAGCGAGTCGGCCCGGAGGAACTTTTTGAAATCGTTCACGATCGGAATTGAACCG
This sequence comes from Verrucomicrobiia bacterium, assembly GCA_036524155.1. Lineage (GTDB taxonomy): Bacteria > Verrucomicrobiota > Verrucomicrobiia > Limisphaerales > UBA8199 > DATDCV01. Next base: position 41,993 of record DATDCV010000032.1, on the reverse strand, counting down.
CCTTCGCGAACCAGCACTGGCTCCCGGCCGAAGGCGGACTTGAGCGCGCGAAGGGCGGCTTGGGCCTGCGCGCCGGCCGGTGGCACCAGGTAGGGCTCGGCGCCGTGGGCGGAGACGACCTCGAGGCGCACGGTTGCAGGGCAGAGCTTCTTCAGGTGCTGCCTCAGCAATTTCTCGATCCGGGCGGGTTCCTGATTGGGCACCAGCCGGGTCGTGATTTTGGCCCGGGCCCACGCGGGCACGATAGTTTTGCTGCCCTCTCCCTGGTAGCCGCTGGTCAAGCCGTTGATTTCGAGCGTCGGACGGGCCGAACGTTGTTCAACCGGCGTGTAGCCCTTTTCGCCAAAAAGCTTCGGCACACCGAGGAACTTTCGGTATTCACTCTCTTTGAGACGCAGGCGCTTCATTTGTTTGCGCTCGAACGCCGACAACGGCTGCACGTCGTCGTAGAAGCCGGGAATTGTGATCCGGCCGTTTTTGTCCCGGAGCCGGGCGAGAATCTGGCTCAACACCATGGCCGGGTTGTCCACGGTGCCGCCAAATATGCCGGAGTGCAAATCTCGAGACGGGCCGTGCACTATTACCTCGAACCCGGCGATGCCCCGCAGCCCGTAGGTTAGCGCCGGTTGGTCTTTGGCGGGCATCCCTGTGTCGGAGATGACCACGGCGTCGCACCGCAGCTCCTCCTGATGTTCTTTGAGGAAAGCAGCCAGGCTCTTGCTGCCGACCTCTTCCTCGCCCTCAATAACGAACGTGATGTCGCACGGCAGCGCGGTGCCTGTCTTCAGGTAAGCTTCGACGGCTTTGAAATGGGCCAGGTTCTGGCCCTTGTTGTCGCAGGCGCCCCGCGCGAACAGGGACCGCCCTTCAATCCGCGGCTCGAACGGTGGGGACTTCCAGAGGTCGAACGGTTCGGCCGGTTGGACATCATAGTGGCCATAAACAACGAAATGGGGGCGTCCGTCGCCGGTCGAAACCGTGCGCGGCGTTTTGGCGAACACGATGGGATGCCCTTGGGTGGCACAAAGGCGCGCTTCGAGTCCAATGGTTTGGCAATGCGTTACCAGCCAGTCGCCGCAGGCTCGCATATCGGCAGCATGTTCCGCCTGGGCCGAGACACTCGGAAAGCGCACATACCGTGAGAGTTCGTCGACGAAGCGAGGCTGGTTCTGTTCTAGATAATCGAGGACGGGCTGCATAGATTTATTGCGTTCGGGTTCACTTCTTTTTCGGTCCGAGGAGATTATCCAGCAGGCCGCGCCCGGGCGACTGGTTTGTGGCGGGAGCGTTTGTCGTGGCCGGCGCCTTGCCTCCGCCCAATAGGCCCCCGAGGCCTTGCAGCAGGCCGCCTGGTCGATTGGTGCTTGCGTTGGTGCTGGTATTGGCACTCGAGGAGCCACCGGTCAAAGCACTGCCGAGCCCCTGCAGGAGGCCTGAATTCTTGCCCGCCAACCCGCTGCTTCCTTCCAGTACTGCGCCCAACAGCACCGTTTTGTTTATATCCATCTTGGGCTCGCCCAGAGTGCCCTTTTCGGCCAGAAAATCGGGCAGCTTGACGTAGGCGACATTGGTCGGTGTGTTAGCCGGCGCCATGTTGATGCGCTGGGCGACGGCGCGGTCAAGTGAAACACTCACCGGAATATCGATCGGCGAGTTCGTCAGCACGGGCTTAAGGGTAATCGTCCCCGGCGCGTCTGCCCGGAAAGCGCGGCTTTGAATTGTGGTCTGCTGCAAAACGACCTGGCCAGACCCCATGGTGCCGCGGGCGATGATCGAGTCGATAGGTGACTTGCTGAGGTCATTCGTCCCGGCGCTCGCTCCGCTGCGCGACGAGCCTGAAAGAAAGCTCCCGGCGAGGCTCGTAAGACCTCCCGCGGGATTTCGCGCCAGGTCCGGAATGAGGACGATCGCGCTAACCAACGTCTTCAACAACCGCGTCGAAATGCTGTCGTTGGGAATATTGTCCACCGAGAGGTTTAAGTTAGTGGAACTAAGGTCATACTGGCCCTTCAGCGTTTTCTGCAGGCTCTCGCCGGTGGTGCCGGTCCCGCTGACCTGCCCCTGGGCCGTCATGGTGCCGCTTAGGATTCCCTTTCGTTTAGGCTGGAAAGTGTTGACCAGCGGCGCGAGCGGGATCGCGACGGCGCTGGCGGACACATCGTACTGGTAGCCCGGCACACCCAGGTCCAGTGCCACGGTAGTGCTGGCCGGCGCGCCATTGAGCCACAACTTAAACGGGTTTACATCGATTCTTGGCCCATTGATTTTCACCGTGGCCTGCAAATTGGTGATTTGCACCTCGTGCAGGTAAATGCGCCCGATGGCCGCTTCGGCGATGAAATTCGTCAGCGGCAACGAATTAGTGGGCGCAGCGGTCTCGGCTCCGCCCGGCGCAGGAGCCGAAGCCGCGGGCTGGCCCGGCGCGGCTGCGGGTTGAGCCGCGAACAGGTCGTAATAGGTGGTGAAGTCCAGCGTGTCTGCCGCGAGCTTCAGATTACCCTGGATTGCCTTTGGCTGCGACATGTCGGCACGGCCCGTAAGGCGGACCTCGTTGTTCGGCGCGAGCGACGTTGGCGTGAGACCGAGAGCGACTTTCCGAATGTCGGCCACGTCTTTGTCCATCGACACGTCCGCCTGCATCCGGGCTTCGAGCGGCTTGGCCGGTATCTGGCCTGTTGGGTCGTTGACAACCAGGTTCGTCACGGCCAGGTCCGCTTTGACCGTCGAGGCGGCTTTGGGATCGTATTGCACCGCGGCGTTGGCATTCAAAGCGACACTGACGAGTTTCTTGTCCCCCAGCATCGGATCGAGGAACGTGTGCAGTCCGTTTTGGTTAAAGTTCGCGAGTTTCGCGGTGAGCTGTGTCGCTTTGTTGGTGAGGTCGTAGGTGCCGGCCATGTCAAAACTGCCGCCCACTGTGGTTCCGTCCGTGACCTGCCCGGAGATTTTCCGGATCTGAACCTGTTGTGGGGTTATGCCGATGTCGAAATCGGCGGTGGATCCGAAGCTCCGAAAGGCGTTGCTGCCGAACCGGCCGGAGAAGTCAGTCAGCGCGAAATTGCCGGTGACGTTCTGGTTTTTCTGCTTTTGCACGAGGTGAGCTTTCATCTCCGCGGCGCCCGAGGAAGCGGTCGCGTCCGGCATAGGGAATGCCCCGAGGAGCCGGGCGAGCCTGACTTGGGCGTTCAATTGCGCGTCGGCGCTCTCGGAGGATCGCTCATAGGTCGCGGAGCCCGACAGGGTGATCAACTCCTGATTCTGCCGCGAGACTTGTAGCCGGTACTCGGGCACGGTGACCTGGTTCGTGTCAATCATTTGGCCGCGCACCGCTAGCGAGATTCCCGCGCCGGTGATTTGGTTCGTTTCATAGACTGCCGTGAGGTTCGCGATTTCCGAGCTCAGATCGAACGTGATCTGTTTGCCGGCCTTTTGGGAAAGTAACTTGAGGCTGGCGTTGACGTCACCGGCCGGAGCCATGTTCATGGTGAACGCGTTCCAGTCCGCCAGGTTCAGGTGATTCACCGCGAGGTTGAGCGCGCCCTCCTCCGGCATTCCGGCGCCAGCGTTGCTGCGCAAGGCAATCGCTAGCGGTTTGGGCAGCTCCCCCCGAAGAAATTGGTTTCCCTTTTGGACGCCCGTTAGCGTGAAGGCGCGGACCAGGACATTGCTGAGGTCACTGGAGACGCTGTAATCGGCGCGCAAATCCAGGGGTGGCGTGGTTTGATTCGCGCGTGTCACCTGGAACTTGTTCAGGTTGAACTGGCCGGTGACGGAAATCTGTGAGGCCCCGCTCGCCAACTCGACCTGGTTCGTGGAGCTGATGGTTGTCGGTCCGAAGTCCAGGCCGCTGCTCGCGCCGGCCAGGTTGAGAACGTTCTTATCAACGTTCAGCAACTCGACGGAAAGGCGCCCTTCGCTCTTCTCCAGATTGAATGGGCCGCTGACCCTCAACTCCGCCAGCCGCATGTCCCCTTTCAGAAAACGCAGGGCGACCTGGTTGATGTTGACGGGAGTGATGTTGCACTCAAACGCCGCCGCCAGCGCCGCCGCTTGAGCGAGGCTGCCCTCGGCCCTGGTCACATCCAACCGCGTGGTGCCCTGGACGGAGCCAGGTTTGAGGTCGGGGGTCAACGCCAGGTCAAAACTCCCATTCACCTTTGCCAGCAACAGGCCGTTGGTCTGTGGGGCCGGCGGATTATTCTCCACCCTGATATCCGTTCCGAGTGTGAGCTTGCCGGTTCCGCCGTTCTTCAGGTTGGCCAGTTCCACGTTCACGTTCGAAAGCTCGGCCACGTCTTGTTTGCCGCCGGCGTACAGCTTCACCCGGCGAATGGTCCCGTTGCTTAATGTGATCTTCTTGATATCGATCTGCGCCGGCTTTGAAGGTTGGGCAGGTTGGGTCGGCGCGGCCGGTTTCTCCTGGAACTTCTTCAAGATGGGGTCCAGGTTCCTGGTGCCGTCCGGGTTTTCCACCAGCGCCACCGTCGGGGCCACGACGGCTACTTCGTCCACGTCGATGTTGCCGCGCATCATCGCCATCAGGCTGTAACGAAGGCGCACTTCGGAGGCCGCCACCAGCGGTTCGGCGCCGGTAGTTTGGAGCTTGAAATCGCGCAGCACCACCTGGCTGAACGGGCTGATAGATGCGTCGCTGACCGTAATCGTCGCGTTCAGGGCCGCGCTGGCTTTGGGCAGAATAACGCCTTTGAAAAACGCGGAACTTGTCGCGACGAAATAGACGACAACCAGCAGGACAACGAAAATTCCAGCCAGCCACACGAGGACACGAAGCCAGCCGCGCCGTTTGCGCGGCGCCGGAGAGGTTACAGTTGCATCAGTCATATAAGTTCCTTTTTCAAATTCCCGACCCGGCGCCCCGGCTCAGCCTACAATTCTCGCTGGGACGCGTACTGTGGTAAATATAAGTCACATTCACTCTGTGTCATGGAACGACCGGCGAATACAGTTGCCGCAGAATCCGTAGAACTGGCGGTAAGCGGTTTGCTCGTCACAGGCAACCGGCGCCCCGATGCAGCCTGATACCACGCTGTCGGGCTTTTGCAAGAGCGAATTGCGGCTGGAAATTCGGCCTTCTTTGAGATTTCGCGCTTGCACCCGGCAAAACCTGGGGCATTATTAACGTCGCTCGTAAGCGATCGCGGGGTGGAGCAGCCCGGTAGCTCGTCAGGCTCATAACCTGAAGGTCGCTGGTTCAAATCCAGCCCCCGCAACCAATTTCAGGCCCTGAGACCTGCTTCTCAGGGCCTCCTTTTACCGTCGAATCCTCATTCCCCGTTCGTGATTTCCGTCGCCTCGCGCGTTCTCAAACCTGGTTGCTCCCGCACACGCAGGAATCGGATCCGATCCGTCCCGATGGGCCAGGACATGAGTTGGGTAACAGTCGAGAGTGTGAAGCTGCTACCGGGCGACCACGGTCCATGCAGGTCGGAAGCTGTTTCTACAACGTAAGTTTTGCCGGGATAGCCGTGGACGATGATTTCGACCTGGTTGATGGCAGTGCCGGCCAGTTCAAGCAGCGGCTGGGTGCCGATAATAGTAAGGCTCCCGCCAAGGAAACCTGCGGGTTGAACGGTGGCGCCGTCCGGCGTTCGGGCGGAGAGTTGTCCAATGCCGAGGGGAACGACGCCGGATGCCTGGCCGGGTACGGCCTGGAAGCAAACGCTGGCGACTTCCTGTGTGCCTTTAAGAGTGGCTCCTGGGGCAGCGCTCAGGGTGATGAGAGCCTGCCCGGGGGCAATCAGTCCCAGCCGGGCTTGCGAGATGTCCGTCCCGGCCGGCGAAGCCGCCAGGTTCTGCAGGCGTTCGACAGGGAAGCTCAGCACGAAGGAAAGATTCGCGAGGGCTCGGGTGGAGATGAGGCGGACGGGAAGACACCCGGACTGACCGGCCAGAAAAGTGCCGCCGTTGACGGTGAGCTCGGTATAGTCATCGACCACCACGAGGAAGGACTGGGAGGCGGATTTAGGTGGGAATCCGTGGTCCCGCACTTGAACGGTAATGAGGTTAGTGGTGGCAGCCTGCCAAGATTGCGGAACCCAATGAAGGATCCCTTGTTTCGAATCGATGGACGCGCCCGTTGGGCAATCGAGCAGGTCAAACGTAAATCCGGCCGGTTCATCCGGATCGGAAGCCGAGAGTTGCAGAGCGAGGTCCTGGCCGACAGTAGCGGTTTGGTTGGGGATGACGGCCAGGCTGGGCGCGCGGTTGTTGGAGACGACGGTGGCGGCCTGCAGGCCAGCCGGCAGGGGTTCCAAGTTTGAGGCGTGATCGCGTGCCCGGCTGAAGAAAGCGTACTGATGGCCGGGTTGACCGTTGAAGATCGCTCCAATCCCTGCAGTGCTGGACAACCAGACCTGCCACGGACCGCTGTTGTCAGAAACGTAAATGTCGTAGGTCGCCAGGCCCGCGCCACCTTGATCGTCTGTTCCGGCCCAACTTACCGGGAAATTGGTTTCCATCGCTATAGCCGGCAGCACGCCCACGGTGCTCGTCGGCGCAACCGCATCCACGGTGTGTCGCGTCGGGTTGGTGTCGATCGGCTCGTTAGTGTCAAAAACGATTCTTGCCTGATTTGTCACGACCGTCCCGGTGTTGGCCGACGCTTTGGGTTTGACGGTATATACAACATACCCCTCCCCGCGATGGGTCGCGTCGTTTGGTGGAAGGATGCCTTCCAACGCGTTAGCCACCAATTCACCTGTGGTCAGGTCAATAGCGTTGATTGTCCAAAAGACTTCCCCTTTCCCCAGATCCACTCCTGCGCTGACATCAGCGACGATGTTGCTGGCATGAGGGGCGGGCAGAGGCACGCGGGTCTGGAAGAAGCTGCGGTTCGTGGGCACCGTGATAACGACATCTCCGAAGGCAACCTCTCGCAGCCGGAACGTCCGCAGATCCAGGTTCGGGTCCATTTTATCCGTTACGAACACCTGCCGGGCGTAAGCCGTGGCATTCGAGACGTTCTCAAAGTGAATGGTGTAAAGCCAGGGTTGCTGGACGCCGACAAAAGCCTCGGTAGAGTACCCCGCAGGGCCGTCTTTCTCGTTGGGGTCCCTTGGCGCGGGCGGGCAAACATGACCGCTGGAAGCCGAGCTGTCGCACGTCTCACCGCTCTTGGCTCTCGCCATTCCCGGAGCGCCTCCCGACCTTGAGGAAGGCGGGTTCGGGCCGGTGGGCATGCCACAAATCGGATCGTCCATGCAAAAGCACTTCTCCACGCATTTGTCGGTTTTTTGGCTGAGGTCACGCAGCTTGATCGTCAGTTGAAGCACGAGTTTGGCTGCGCAAAGCGGCCCCTCCTGCGGTTTCTTCAATAGACATTGGACCGATTTGGCGGCATACCACGTCACAATGAGGTCAAACGCTCTGTCGTGCTCGACATAGCACGAGAACACGCAACTCTCGGCATCTTTTGCCCTCGAACGAGCGCCCTTACCCGGAACGGTAGTCCAGTCCTTCGCCTGCGGCAGCTGATCCTCGATGTCGATGAGGCCGGCCATCGCCAAACCCTGCCCAAAATAGGCGGCCCAGCTTTCGGGAGTGGCCAGCGGGGCTGAGAGTTCCGGCGGGAGGGTGCTTGCGTTGGTGGATACCAGAATTCCCTGCCGCATTTCCTCCGCCAGGCTCGCCATATGGAGTAAAAACTCGCTCTTGGTTTCCAGCTTCAGGCGAATGTAGTAAACGAAATCCTGGCTGGCGAAGTCTGTCACGGTGAAGGCAAACTCGAACGCCTCCCCCGGCGGAACATCCCTGACTGTGAACGTTGAGTTGTCTTCGAGATCAGCGCTGCCGGTAGCTTGTGCGGGCGGTGTCACTGTCATCGGGAACGGCTGGCTTAGCACCACTGACGTGGTCAGGTATGGCACATCCACGTTACCGACATTTTGGACGAATCCATCCCAGCGGAAGGGCAGGCCCTGTCTCGGAAGCAGATCGACGATTCCATTCCAGGCACTCGCTTGCAGGGGTCTCGCTTCTTCAATTGTTATGCGCTCTGGGGCCTGGGCTACTCTGTCCCCCGGATTGACCAGAACCAGATCATATTGGCCGCGCACGGCGTTGGTGAACTGGAAACGTGCCCGCGCGGTCGTGCTATCGGTAAAGACAACCCGTTCTGCTGTGTAGGCCGCGTTCGCCCCAAGCAGTCGCACGGCCGCTCCCGTCTCGAACTTGGCTCCGCGCAGGATCAGCGTCACCTGTCCGTTGTCCCCGATGAACCTGGTGCTGGCACTTTCGACCGCGAAGGGCACGATCTCCGCCCTGATTGTGTACGAGGCTGGCGCATCGGGAACGTTGGCACCCCGGACCATAACATAATACCAGCCGGCCTGGGTGGTCGGAACCTGGATCTGCTGATCGGGTGCGGCGACATTCTGGTAGGCAAGGTCGTAATGGCCCAGGTCGGGCACTGCTTCGAACCGTAGGAAGAGTTCGTTGGCGCTGAATTGGGAGGAACTATCGAGTGTGACCCGCAAAGTTTCACCGGCCGGGACGCTCACCTTGTAGTATTGTGCCGAACCGGTGTTTAGCTGATTTGTGTGCGGCTCTCCCAAAGTAAGAGTCTGCACATCCGTCGTTACCGTGCCGGTCGAGGCGGCGTCGTTGTTCGCCCGGTCGGCGTCTCGCACGCTGCTGCGCACGTCCGCCCGCGCGATAGCGTGATACGAACCCGGCGTGAGTGCGGGCAACGGGCCGGTCCACGAGTCGGTGTAGGCTCCGCCGGCGGCCAGACCGCTATGATCCCGGCGCGCGACCTGGACAGCATTGATGTCCCAAACTGTATTGGTCGACAGGTAGATGGCATCCGTCCAGGTGGCAGGCACCGGGTTGGCGCTGTTGTTGCGGACTGTCCAGCGGATGGTCACTGGCTGGTCGGGCAGACCTGCCGCCGGCCCGACAGTCACATCCGATGCAACCAGATCCGCGGGTGCAGGCATCGTAACCAGGATGGATGCACTTGCGCGCGAGTTGGCATCCTCACCGATGTACTCGTAAAGGTTCCCGCCGCTGTCGGCCACAGCTATCACGTAATACGCGCCCGAAGCGCTCGGAGGTACCAGCACGGTCGTGAGGTTCGTGTATTCCTGTCCCGCGGCCAGCGGGGCCGGCCGGGCAAAGGTGCCAAGCTTGATGTCTGAGTACGCGTCCAATACCTGGTCCTTGGATAGATACAGCGCGTCGTACCAGACCCCCGCACCGCTGGTCCCGGTTCCCGAATTCCTAACGATCCACGAGACGGCGATGTTCTGTCCCGAGAACGCGTCCCCGGGAGCCTCCACTCTCGTCAATTCTAGGTTGGGATATTGGACCGGAACGATCAACACGCGCTCGGCGCTGACGTAAACGTTGTTGTTTTCCCAACTGCATTCCTCGACCACGTTGGAAACATCCGCGACAATGACCACATGGAAGGACCCATGGCTGTCAGGCGGGAGGACCAGGTCGGGCGCCGTGGTGTAGGCGGCTGACGGATCCAGAACCGCGCTCCGTGGAAAAGTGCCCAGGAGGATGGATCGTTGAGGATCGAAAATGGCATTGGTCGACAGGAAGACGGAATCGTGCCACATGCCTCCGGCGGTGGCGGTCCCCGCGTTGGTGACGACCCAGGAAATGGTGAAAGGCTGGTCGGCAAAGCAGGCCAGCGGCATCTCCAGGCCGCTGACTCCTAGGTCCGGACGAGAACCTGCCTGCACCTGGACGGTGTCAACCGAACGCGCCGTATTGTTAGTTTGGCAGGCGGCGGCGTTGACGGAGTTGCTCAGGTCGGTAGTTACGAACAGGTAGAGGCTGCCAGAAACGCAGGGAGGAAAGGCTACCTGGCGGTCCTCGGAGTAGACGCCATGCGAGGCCAGGCTGAGATTATGCTCAAAGCGGGCCAGCAGAGCAGCGGTGGTGTCCAGTTCCGGGCGCGGCGACGCATAGATGGCATCCCACCACGTTCCGGCGGCGGCCCCCGGCCCGGCGTTAGTAACGGTCCAATAGATGGACCAGGGCGCGCCAGAGTCAACGGACGCGGGGACCGAAAGGGCGGCAACCTGCAGGCTGGGGTAATCGGCTGGAGAAATGGCGACCGGGTTATCCGAACCGCGCCAACCGCCCGTTTCACAGGAGAGGCTGTTGACGACATTGGCTGAATCAGCGACGACATGCACGTAAAACGGTCCGGCAAAACACCGCGGCACAACCGCGCTTTTCACCTGGGTATAGCTTTCGGCGCGGGCGAGTCCTCCTGAATGAGGATAGCTGCCCAGCAGAAAAGCGTTGGTGCGATCGAACTCCGGACCGGGTGAGAGAAAGAGGGCATCGGCCCACGAAGCGGTGGTGTCATTGCCGTGGTTGACGACGGTCCAGCTTACGGTCAGAGACGTCCCGGCCTGGACCGTGGACGGCGCCGTCAGAGCAAGGACCTGCAGGCGCGCTGCGGGGCTGGGCAAGACGGCAATCGGCGCCGTCGAGGTCGCCAGGTTGTTGGCGACTGCCCCAGCCTCATTCACTTTGTGACCGCTATCAGCCAGCACGAGGAGATAGAGCTGGCCCGTCGCGCAGGCAGGGATAGTTAGCTGGCTGGTCTGTGTGTAGCCGGCGCCAGGGGGTAGGCTGCCGGCATGGTTTACAGTCCCAACCAGAAAATCCAAGCCCGGATCCAGAAACGGGTCGGACGAGAGGTAAAGCGCATCAGACCAGCCTGTGGCAGTGGTGATGCCGGGGCCGTAATTGGTGACGGACCAGGAGAAGGTGGCGGCGCGGCCGGCAACTAATGTCCCCGAAGCATCGACGCTGGTGACAGCAAGGTCGGCGGGCGCAAATGGTTCTATGACCAAAGGTTCAGGCGCGGCCAGCACGTTATTGGCATCGGAGGACTCAGTGATGGAGTTTCCGACATCGGTGACGACGAACAGGTAGTTGGTTGCGCGTTCGATGCCCGGAGGTAGCAATTCTGCGGGCAACGTCACCGGCAGGCTGCGGCCGTAGACCTCGCTGAGGTCCATGCTGCCCCAGTGGCCGGCCGTGCCGAGGAGCCGGCTCTGTGTGGGATGAAACTCGGAATTGGTGGAGAGGTAGACCGCGTCGTACCAATAGGTGGAGGGGGTTTTCGCGTTGCCGTTATTGGCGACGGTCCATGCCACCGTGATGGCCTGGCCGGGGTAAGCCGACCCCGGCGCAGCGACGGCGGTGAGTTCAAGGTCGGAAGGAGGAGCGGGAATGACAGCAATGGGGGCCCCGCCGAGGTCACGGCCGACATTCCCGAGCCGGAAGATTGGGTCAATAACAACAGCGAGGTTGTATGTTCCCGCCACCAAAGTGGCAGGAACGGTGAGGGCCAAAGTATTGGTATAGGCCTCACCCGGGGCAAGAGAGCGGCTTACCGGCGCCAAGTGCCAATAGGTTGGAGTGCAATCAAGTGCCGGCGGAGTGCAAAAGGCAAACGCGTGGTCCCAGGAACTTGCGGGAACAGCAGACTCCCCGGTGTTCCGAACAACGAACGTAACCGTAACGGGCTCACCGGCCCAAACCGAGGTCGGTGGGGCCGGAGCAACCTGGACGGACTCGACGTGAAGAAAGCCGGGCCGGACGAGTTGAATATTGATGGGAATCGGAGTGCAGCCGAGGTTGTTGGCCTCGCTTTCCTCGCGCAATTGTTTCTTCGAATCGGTCTCGACAATAAAGTAATACGGACCTCCGATGCCGATCGGCAGTTGGATGGCGGTGGATTGCAGGTAGCATTCGCCTGCGCCCAGGAACGCGGGGTTCGCAAACTCGCCGTAGTCTCGAATAGCGTCAGCCTTGTTAGTAGTCGGCGAGAGATACACGTGGTCGTACCAAAGCGGAACATCTGTGGCAGCAAGACCGTTGTTGCAGGTGACCCAGGTGAGATTGATGGTCTGGCCGCCGACACCGGAGGGCGGGCATTCAGCACTCACGACGAGGTCGGCCCAGGGGTTGATATGCACAGAGATGGCCGGGCTGACCGCAGCGTTGTTTGTTTCGCCGGCTCCTTCCGGCACAGCGTCGCCGGCGTCAGCGACGACCAGGACCTTGTATGCGCCCTCAGCGATCCCGGCGCGTTGGATGACGACGGACTGCACGCGCTGAAGGGTCTGACCGGGTTCGAGATTGCCGACGTATTGAAACTCTCCCAGCAACTGGTCGGTGTTGATTTGGAGTTGATCATCCGCGGAGAGGTAGAGTCGGTCGCGCCAGGGCCCCATGGCCGTGCCGACGCTGGCATTCGTTAACGTCCAGCTAACGTCCATCGCAATGTCTGACCAGGCATCGGCTGGTGTCGAAACAGCCAGGACTCGGAGATCGGCCGTGGGTAACAAGGCGAACTGCCGGTCCGCAGACACAGTTTCATGGCCGCAGGCATCGCGGGACCTGACGCGGTAATGGTAGTTGGTGTTTGGAACCAAACCCGTCAGCATCTGACTGTGGGTTGAGCTCAAAAAGCTGTTGAGGGCGTTCATTTGCCCGTACGCGGCCGTCAGCCCGTATTCAACCTGGCTGGTACCCGGTTCATCCGTCTGCCATTTCACCTCGCAGCGAGCCTGCTCCGGGGCGGCCGCCACGGCCGAGATCTGAGGCGGCGTCGTGTCGAGGCTGAAACTCAGGCTGGCCGGAGTCGCGTCTTCATTGCCGGCCGCATCGCGGGCTTTGACCTGGAAAACATGGGGACCTTCGGAGAGCTGCGGGTAGCTAGCGGAGTGAGCAGTCGTGTAACTGCTCCAAGCCTCGGCATCCAACCGGTAAGAGAATCCCAGCGCTCCCGCTGCGGTAACGTCGTCGCTGCCGCTCCAGGACAACGACACCGGAACCGAACAGAAAACGGACAACGCGCTGCCCAGTACAGTCTGGGGCGCGGTCGTGTCTGGCCGGGTGACAAACGTAAGATCTTCGCTGATGGTTTCCTGCGCGAACCCGTCCACAACGTGGATCCGGTAATGGTAGGTGGTGACGGGGCTCAGACCCGAGAGGGTGACGACATGCGAGGTAAGCAGTTGCGAGCCGGGTGCCGTGCTCGAACCGTAGCTGGCCGAGGTTCCGTATTCCACCTGCGAGCGGGCGGGCTCGTCCGTTTGCCAGGTAATCGTACACTGGCTGGAGAGAGGCAGGGCCGCGATATTAATCAGGACCGGCGGAAGACGAGGCTCAAGAACGGTCAGCAACGCTGTCGCACTGGCCGTCGTCCCGACTGAATTGCTGACCTGGACGGCGTAATTCCCGGCGTCGGAAGGTTGGACATTGGTGATGGTGAAGAGAGAGGCGGTGGCCCCGGAAATGGCTGTGCCGTTGCGCAACCATTGATAGCCCATCGGTTTGGTCCCGGTCGCACCCACAGAGAATGCAGCGTTGTTGCCCGTCCAGGCCGTTTGAGCCAACGGCTGCTGGGTGATCGTGGGCGCCGCAGCGTAACCCACAGCCACGGCCGGCTGGTAATCAGTCGCCAAAGGCCGCGCGCCACGATCGACCAGTTCGCGCACGATCGGCTGGTCTCCAAATGTCACCGCGCGGCTGCCGGCATTCTGTCCAAGCAAAAATTGTACGCTGGCGACCTGCTGCGTTCCAAAAGCGAAGACACCATTATCCGAACGTGCCAACGCTATCCCAACCCGCCCTGACTGGTTCGTATTCCAGTTCAGCGAACCGGTTCCGAGACTGGTCCCGGGCACAACACCCACCGCCACGATCTCCGCCGGGTTGTAGTTCAAGCTGAACCCCGCCGCGTTTTCGTCACCCGCGCACAGCATTTCCACGGGCATTTCGATTAAGTTCCCGGTGGGTCCGTTGGTTCCCCTCAGACGCACGACGCGCGGCACCGTCACCGTCGCAACACTGCTGGTCGCGGCGCCGGCCGCGTTGATGACAGTGAGGCGGTAGCCCCCTGCCTGGAAGGGGAGCACATTATCTAACGTGAGGCTCGGCAGAGTGGCTCCGGCCAGGTCCACTCCATCGCGCTGCCATTGATAGGAAAGCGGCACACTCCCGCTCGCTTCCGGCTGCAGGACAACTCTGCTGAAAATGGGTGCGTTCGTACTTTGTGGCTGCACAGTGATGGCTGGAGCGGTCGCCAGAATATTTACTGTGCCGTTGCGGAAGATGGCCGCGCGCGCATTCCCCAACACATCCGCAATTTCGCGCCGGACCGGCTGGTCTCCGAAGCTGAGCGGCGCCTCGCCGCTGGTGTCGGAGGCTCGAAAGCGAAGGGTCGCCAGTTGGTTCGTGCCCGCGGCAAAAGCCTGCCCGGCGGGACGAGTCAACGCCACGCCCAATCGGCCGAACGCGAGCTCGTTCGAATTGACCAGGAAACCCCCGCCGGCCGTGCCGGCACCCAAGCCGATGCCCTGGTAAATCAAGCGCCCGGGGTCGAAATTTACGCTGAAGCCGACCGCGTTTTCATCGCCGAGCCCGACCAATTCCACGGGCACATCGATCGCTCCACCCGTAGCAGCGTTGCGGTCTACGACCCGGACGGTCCGGACGCTGGTGCTGACGGTGACAGTCGCGTTTTGGCTGTTTGCGGTGCCCCCGTCGTTGCTGACTTTGACGGCATAGGTGCCGGCGGCAGCCGTAGTCACGTTGACCATGGCAAGCGCCGCATCGGTCGCATTGGCGATGTTCGCGCCGCCCTTTGTCCACTGATACCGCAGAGGCGCCGTGCCGGTCGCGCTAACCGTCAAGATCACGGTCTCGCCGGTCGAAACAACCTGGCTGCGCGGCTGCGAAACCACCACGGGCGGAATAACCGGCGGCAGGACCGTCAGCGTCGCGGCGGGACTGGTGACGGTCCCGCCGTCGTTTGTCACGACGACGTCATAGGACCCACCGTTGACGCTGGTCGTATTGGTTACGGTGTATGCGCTGGCAGTCGCGCCGGGAATGGCACTGGAGTTGAACCGCCATTGATACGCCAGGGGCGTACTGCCTCCAGCCGTCACTGTGAAAGTGACATTGGTCGGGATTCCCTGCACCGGCTGGATCGTGCGGCTCTGGGGCGCCGTCACGACCGTGGGCCCCGCCAGCGCCAGGATCGTCGCTGTTCCGCTGGCGTAGGCCGCGCACAGCGCATTGGCTTCGGCGTTCACGGTTTCACGCGGCAGCGGTGAATCACCGAAGTTGAGCGCCACGGCCCCGGGTTGGCTGCCGAGGAGAAAACGAACCCGCACCAACTCGTTCGAGCCAGCGGCGAACAACTGCCCGGCCGCTTTCGCCAACGCATAACCGATCCGCCCGGAACTGAGCTGGCTGGAGTTGGCCATGAGCGAGACACCCGCGGCTCCGGCTCCAGCGAACTCGCCCACATAGGTGACGCGCGTTGGGTCGAAGCTCAAGCTGAACGAAAGCGCGTTTTCATCGCCCAAGCCGCGCATCGCAACCGGCACCTCGACCAGCCGGCCGGCCACCTCCGAAACACTCACCACGCTGAGGGAGCGTTCCGGGCAGAGTGGGCGGCACTTACCCGCGAAACCGGCCGCGTAAATGGATCCGACCTCCCCCGCCGAAATCGCCCGGCTGTAAACGGACACTTCATCGATGGTTCCCTTGAAATATTGGCCGCCGTTTTGCCGGCCCCCGATCCAAAACTCGTTGTAGCCGGTCTGTGCGTCGCCGACATTGCCCGAGCCTTCATAGGTTTGCACCAGGGCGCCGTTGCCATACAGCCAGTTGGTGCCCTGATTGAACACCCAAGCCACGTGAGTCCACGTGTTCGTCGGAGCGACGTAACCGGAGTTTATCACCGTCCAACCTGGTGACGAGGCTGCCACAGCCCATCGAATTGTTCCGTCCCCGAATCGGGCTAACTCGTACTCGCCCTCCTTGGTCACGATGACGCTGTCGCTGGTTCCGGTCGGGAAGATCCAGGCTTCCAGCGTGAACTGGGTGGTCATTTGCAGCTTCGCCAAGTTTCCTACCTGGACGTACTGACTGCTGCCCGAAAACTGGAAAGCGCCACCGACCAATCCGGGCCCGAAGCTGCATCCGTTCCGCAACGTCGCTGCGGTTCCATCCACCACGTCAAAGGCGTGGCCGTCGCCCGTCCAAAAGCCCACCAGGCCAGCGGGCGGGGCAAGGCATGCCGCCTTGGACGTCGATGCCCCCAGGACCAACAACAGGGCCAGCAGGTTCAGCCATCCGCCCACCGCGGAGCGCTGCGGCACTGCGCCCCGGTTTGTCAGGAATTTCGCGCTCATACTTTTCTCCAGGAATGGCCATGACACGCAAAACTCACTGCACCGGCATCAGGCGATAGAAGCGGCTGGCATGTGCCGGGGCTTCCGGGTCGCTGACGGCTATTGCCTCCAAACCGAGTTGCACCCGGGTGACCGGCGCCCAACGCACCAGGTCGCTCGAGGCTTGGACTTCACACCACTCGCCCACCGGGCCACTCACCCGCAGGGAGATCCCTCCACCAACGGCAGCCGTTACGCCGGCGAACCGTGGCGCCTCGATCACCTGCACTTCCCCGCTGACGTAGTCAGTCGCCAACGGCCGGGCTGTGACATCCACCACCTCGCGGGTCACTGGCGCATCGGCAAAGAGCACCGCGGCCTTGCCAGGGCTGCCGAACACTGCGAAGCGGACGCGGGCGATCTCGAGTTGGCCGGCTGCAAAGCTCTGACCAATGGGACGCGAGAGCACCACGCCGGTCACACCATCCGCTGGTCTGCCTGTATTGACCTGCACGATGGAGCCCGTCGCATCCTTGCCCAATATCGCCCCCAGACAACTCAGTTGGGCCGGATTAAAGGTGATACTAAAACCGAGGGCGTTCTCGTCCCCCTGGCTCTCCAGCAGAACGGGCAATTCGACTTCGAACCCGGACCAGCCGCGGCTTTGAGCCAGCGTCAGCGAACGGTCCGAGAGATCCTTTCGTGCCGGCGGGGGCGGCGCTGGTGAGGGCGAGGTCGGCCCGCCTGCCTCAGTCAGCGGATCCAGGGCCGCGGCGTAGCGCCCGCTCTGTGTCCAATCAGCGACCGTCAGGCGGCCATCACCCAGAACCAGGTCGGCTCCGGTCATCCGCGGCGCGCAATCGGCGCGTACAAACTCGCTCGTGTTGAGCGGTGTGTCCAACCCGGCCACGAGCCGCCCGACTTTGACCCAGTCGGCAACGGAAACGGAATTATTTCCATTGGGAGCCGGCGCGAGGTCGCCCTCGAACCCGCCCAGGCCAACGCCATCCACGACCAGTGTCGCAGTTTGGCTGGCGGCGCTCCCGTAGAGGTTGGTGACGTTGACGCGGTAGTCCCCAACATTACCCGTGGTGACAGAATTCAGCGTGTAGCTGCCGGCTGTGGCCCCGTTAATGGGCTGGCCATTGAAGAACCATTGGTAACTCAAGACGGGCAAGCCGCGCGCCACCACCGCAAAAGTAACAGGTGTGCCCGAACTCACGGTCTGGCTCTGGGGCTGCGAGGCGATCGAAGGTGAGAAGTCAGAAACATCCTCGTACCAGGCAGTGGTGGTTTGGCCGGCGGCGTTATTGCGCGCGCTGGTACCGAGGCCGACATAGCCGTCGGCAGGGAAACTGTTGGTCATGCGCGCAACTTCGACCCAGTCCAACCCGTTAGTGCTGCGCAAACCGACGAAAACGTCGCCTTCCCGCTTGAGCCGAATCCAGGCATTCGGAATGGGCACGCCGGATCGGGCTGAAGGGTTGGTATAGAAGCCTTCGACGCTGGCGGCGCCGGTGCTGAGCCGGGTGACGGCATAATAGGAATTGGCGCCGTTGGTCGGGGTAACGAGGAAATAGGCGTGGCGGCTGTTGGCCGCGAGGGACTCGCGCCACATGATGCCGGCCTGCGCATAGTTTTCGTTGGAAGTTTTGTCCAGGCGGGTGACACGCGCGCGGAGGTCGAAGTCGCCCGTGCGGCGCTCGTAAACGAAGTGTCCGGCGTCGCTGGAATTCCAGAAGAAGTCGGAGCCGCCCGCGGTGGTTTGGAGGCTGGTTGGGCTGAAACTCACGGTCGAGCCGGGTTCGCGGGGATTGCTGCCGGGGCTTCCGATGTCGACGGCGCTGAGGCCGAGTATGTTCCCGGCCAGGTTCAGGTTGACCTCGTTTCCGAGCACATCCTCGAGGTTGTTGACGGCGAGAGAGAAGGACTCGCCGACGAGAGGAGCCACCGAGATCACCACGCAAGTACCGTTTGCCTGCAGGACGGCCCGAGTAGGCGAGGCGCCGTTGACAGAGTAATTGCCCACATTGGTCGCAAACGCCGCGGTGACGGGCTCATTAAACACAATACCAACATAAGTGCCGCCTTGAAGCGCATAGACCCCAACCACGGCTGGAGGAGTACCGTCAATGGTGAAAGTGCCGGTAAAGGTATCGCTGGCGCCGTTGCCGCTGGAACCGTCGCCGTTCTGATCCATGCCTGAGAGGTTGGCGGCGAACTCGTTTATGTCAGGACCGACCCGGACGGTATAGGAACCGCTGGTGGCCTGGGGGGCGAAGCTAACGCGCCAGGTGGTGGCACCGACCTGGGCAACAGCGGTTGCGGGGATGGGGCCGCCGGGGCCCGTGATGACTACGTCCTCGACAGTGAACGAGCTGGCCTGGATGGGTGTGTTGAACGCGAGGTCCACCGAAGCAAGTGGCGGGGTAACCGTCGTCGAGGGACTCAAGTTAGTGATCGCCGGTCCGCCGTAGTTAGCGATGAAACCACCATCAAAGGGAACGGAGTTGGATCCGGCCGGAATGAGGGTCCGCAAGTCGACCATGGCGCTGTTGACGGCGGCATAGCATCTGAGGTTGTTCAGGACAAGGCGGGAGCCCGAGAAAAGGCGCAAGCCCTGGCCGGAAAGGCCATAGAGGTAAAGTGCCTCCGGCTCTCCTGCCGGGCCGCGAGCGCCGTTGTTGAGTGTGTCGACGAGCTTGACGATGCTGGAATTCGTCGGGCTGCCAACGTTGAGCTGGCTGAAGCTGAAGTTCCGGCGATAGACGGTGGTGGAGGGACCAATGTCGGAGGCGCCGGTTTCGAGGCGCTGGGGTTGCAGGCCGTCCATCACGAAGGACGCGAACTCCGTCAGGATCGAGTTGACATCGGTGTTTTCGAACCGGAAGTCACCGCGGACTCGCAGGACGCTGGCGGCATCGAGGGTGAGGGTCGCCGGGGGACGGAGATAAAGGCCGTCAAACTGAAGCGTGGAATCGGGGTTGGACGCGAAGAAACAGGTTCGACGCTCGACGGAGAGGTTGCCGAACTTGATGGTGCCGCCGGAGGAAGCAGCGAACTGGAGCCAATCGTTATTTCCCCAGCCGGTTGTTGCGCCGAGCGCGCGTTGGAGCGAGGACAGGTTCACAACGCCGAGGTTGGCCGCTTTGACCGTGTAATAGAAATCGCCGCGCCAGCGTGACTCGACGGGGTCCCAGCCGTAATCGACCCCATACACCTGGATCTGGGAAAGGCGCGGGGCATCGAGGAGCGAATCCGAACCCTCGGCGGAGAACAAGAGCCGGGGTGGGTAGGTGTAAGAGCCCATCCCGGGCGATTCGTACGCCTCAGCGTCGATTCGCAGCGTGCGACCGCCGGAGACCGCCAACTGGGAGGAATAGACATTGGTCAGCGAAGGCACCTGGAGGTCCGCGGCAGCATCAAGCGACAGCGAGGAGTTGCGGATCTCCCGAAGTTGCGGGGCCGAGAGCGTGCTCCCGGGAGAGAGAGTGAGCGCGGCTCCGTTGGCCAGGCTGGCCAGAGAAGGGAGCGCCAGGTTGTGGGCTGGCGCGACCATAATCTGGGCGTGCCCGTTGAGTTCCCGGAGGCTGCCGAGCAGGATTTGGCCGCCGTTTTGAATGCTGAAATTGAGCCAGT
This sequence comes from Verrucomicrobiia bacterium, assembly GCA_036524155.1. Taxonomy (GTDB): domain Bacteria; phylum Verrucomicrobiota; class Verrucomicrobiia; order Limisphaerales; family UBA8199; genus DATDCV01. The sequence goes on along the minus strand of DATDCV010000032.1, from coordinate 22,167 downwards.
CGTCATTGCCGTAGCTGCCAGGGTCCGGCCCGGTTACGGACTGAAGGCCGGAGCAGTCGATGACGCCGTTATTGTTGGCCACTATTGTATAGGTGCGGGCGCCCCCATCACCGCCGTAGACGCGCATGGAGTTGAGGGAACTGAAATTCAATCGCGAGCCGGTGCCGTCGGCCGAGAACAGAGTCGGAGACCACTGCCAGTTGGAGGGAGTTTCGTAGGAAGTGGCGGCGAGGCCCAGGGTGCTGCCGCTGGAGACTGAAATGCGGGCGGCGTCGAAATTCGTGAACGGCGGCGCCAGGAAGATCTTATCGGGGCTCAGCGCAAGGTCACTGTTGAGGAACGTGCGAAGTTGCGGGGCATTGAAGGTGGAGTTGAAGCCGAAGGTGATGACGGAGTTGTCGAAATTTGTGAGGCTGGGGAGGTCGAGAGTGGCGCCGTTGGTGAGCGAAAAGCGCCCGTTCTGGACGCGCTGCAGGGCGGGGAGCTGGTAATGCGAGACGCCTATCTCAAAAGCCGTGTGCCGGAGGGCCTGTTTGAGATTTGGGAGAAGGATATTGCCGGCGTTGAGGATGCGGAAGGCGAGCCAATCGTTGCCCCCATAGGCGGAGAGGTCGGGGCCATAGACTTCCTGAGCGCCGGAGAGGTCGACGGTGGCGTGGTCATTGGCGACGATGGTGTAGGTGAAATCGTTGCGCCAGCGCGATTCGTCGGGGTCCCACGCGTAATCGACACCGGTGAAGCGGATGGTCTGAATGGAAGCTGCGTTGAGCAACGAACCGGAGTCGGTCGCGGACAAGGCCAATTTCGGAGGATAAGTGTAGGAACCGAGACCCGGCTGGATAAAATCGGGTGCGGCAATAGTAAACGTGGAACCGCCGGAGACGTTGATGGAAGAACCGTAGATGTTGGTGAGCGTGCCCACCTGGAGGTTGCGCGCGGGATTAACGGGGATGGCGCTATTTCGGTAGCTGAGGAGGTTGGTGGCCAGGAACGCAGCGTCCCCGTTCAAGGTGAGCGGCACGTCGTCCATGGCGGTTAGCTGCGGGGCCGAGAAAGTCGTCCCGCGCCCCAGTGAGATCGGGGTGCCGGATATGGAGGCGAGCGCGGCAGCGTTGATTATGGAGTTGGAGTCGGAATTGATAGTACTGCTGGAGATGGCGGTGAGCTTGGGCAGGTTGACCACAACACCGGTTCGCAAGTTGAAGGTGGCGGCCGAGAGACTGGTGGCCTCGGGGAGCGCAAAGGAGGGCACGCCCAGGTTGAAGCGGACGTTGCCGGAGACCTGGCGGACATTGCCGAGGAGGATTTGACCGCCGGTGTCGGCGTTGAGTTCAAGGTAGTCATCACTGCCAGGACCGGTAAGGTTGGCAAGAGACGACAGGTCAATCAGGCCGTTGGTTTTAGCGGTGAGGGCGTAAGTCCAGGAGCCGCTATCGCCGTAGCTGACGGAGAGGCTGCTAAGCGAGTGGAGGTCGACTGTTGCGCCGCCGCCAATGGCGGACATCAGCGTGGCGTTGCCGTTATAGCGGTCCCAGGAATATGTGCTGGCGCCGAGTTGGATTTGCGCACCGTTGGCCGCGGAGAAGCGCGGGTTCGCGGAAAGGACGAGCGTAGGAGCCGGGGCGCGGAAGGCGCTATTCGCGCCGGCGACGTTAATGATGCCTTTGAGGACCGCCACACCGGTGACCTCGAGGGGTTGGCCGTTGGTGATCAGCAATTGGCTGGCCGCGCCGAAACTGAGAGCTTCGATCGTGCCGGAGCTGGGCGCATCGTACTTCAAGCTGGCGCTGTCCGGAACGACGACCGTGAAGCTTGTGGTCAGGTCGTTGAGGGGCACGATGCCTGGGGTCCAGTTGGTCGTGCCCATCCACGAACGGAAGTTGTTGCCGCCGGACCAGGTCACGGTCTGACCGGTTGGAGCCGCAACCGCCGCCGCCGCCCAGAGGAGCGGCAGAAGGGAAAGCATTTCGATCAGTTTGCGTCCAGGGCAAAGGCGTTGTTGCATCATAGGTGTGAAGCGCTGAGGGTTTACGGAATGTGGCGGCGTGAGAGCTTGCGAAGGAGGGCGCGCAAAAACCTTGGGGCGGAGCCACCCACAATACGAGTGGCTGTTGAGCTGGCCAACTGATGATTAAAAGTCGCCTGCTTCAATTATCCAGGGTCCGCGCGCCTTCTGATCGTGCTCGACTGAACGAACTACCGTCCTGTTATCAGGAAGGCCGGTGCGAAGCAAGTGAAAAGTCACAGCAGGGCAAAGTTACAGCTTCTTGGCCCCCATCCGGAAAAGTTGGCTTGATCCACATTGCCCTGATACTTGCCCGCGGCGATGAGCACCTGACGAAACTTACTTTCTCTGGCATTTTGAAGTCCTCCTTTGCCTGGCAGGAGTCGCCATCTATGCGCCCCACCCTCTTGCTTACCCCCTCCAGCCCCTCACCGCCCCTGTTCTCCATCCACGCGAACGCTGCGACGGTCTCCAGTCAAATCATTGAGGATTCCCAACTCGGCACGCAAACCGACCACGCGCTCCGTGCCGGAGAGCGCGCCTTTTCCGTCACCGGTTCACTCGCGACCGTTTGCGCTTGAGCAATCGTTGCCGGTGTTCGCCTCAACCGGGAATTCGACCCTGCGGTTTTCTCCTGGTTTTCTAGGCGAATGCAAAACGCGGCCCTACAACCCGCTGTGATCGTTGCTGATCCGTGCTATCGTGGTAACAACCTCCGCAAAAAGGCGCTCCATAGCCAAACTTCTTTCCTGCGTGGATTCCTCATGGAATCAGCCACTTGCAATCTTCCACGCACTAATCCAACGAAGCATCGTTGGCCGCTCTTGATACCTCCGCAAAACGATTCCGGGCTCACGATGTCAGATATTCCGCACATGAGACGTATCGTCATTGGCGCAATCGTAACGGTCCTGATCACCCTGGGCTGGATCACATTAGTCCAACCGGGTAGCACCCGGCCCGTCAACGGCGAGACGGCACCGCCGGCAGAGGCTGCATCCGCACAGGGCGAGACCGGCAATCTCACTCCCTTCCCGGATGAAAAGGCGGCGGCTTCGCAGCCTGAAGCCACGACGAACCAGATCGCTTCGAGCAATCTATACGCCCGAATCTCCAACGGCAGCATCCCGCGAGTGGGTCACGAACAACTCGAGCCGTTTCTGGCCCGAAACCAGCGGAGTGCGGAGGCATTGCTCGGCGCGCTGCGTGCTTCGGGTGATGCTTCCTTTCTGGCCGAGGCGAAGGAGAAATTTCCCAACGACCCGCGGGTGCAGTTCGCTGCCGCCTTCGAAAGCGAGTCGGCGCAAGAGCGCCAGCAGTGGCTGGAAAAGATCAAGCAATCCGATCCGGACAATGCGCTGGCGAATTACCTCATTGCGAGCGAACACTCAAAGGCAGGCCTGACCGACCAGGCTTTGCAGGAAATCAACGCGGCCTCCGGCAAGCGTGGATTCGACAATTATATGCTCGATTCCATGCAAAACGCAGAAGAGGCCTATCAGGCGGGTGGTTTTTCCGCCGCCGAGGCCAAAACCATTGCTACTATGACCGCCCCGCTGCCGGAACCGGCCAGGCTGAAGGAGTTGGGCGTTAACCTGGTCGAACTCGCCAAACGGTACCAGCAGGCCGGGGACGGAACGTCCGCACAAGCGGTACTGCAGATGGGACTGGACCTCGCACATCGCCTCGACCAATCACCTCAAGTCACCATGCTTCAGGAGCTGGTCGGCATGGCGATCGAACGAAACGCGCTGGAGGCAATGGACCCCAAAGCCCCGTACTACAGCACGGGACAGACGGTGCAGGAGCAGCTCGATGCTCTCACCGCCCGCAGAAGGACCTACAGTGAATTGACGGCGCAATCCGATCTCACCCTGAGGAGCATGTCCGATGAGGAAGTGGCACATTACTATGATCGCTTCGCACTTTTTGGCGACCTCGCTGCGATGCGCTGGGCAATCAACAAGTGGTCGCGACCGTAGGCCGGACACGGGAATTGCCGGACCGCAAAGGCACTGGGAAAATGGAGCAGGCGGCAGGTTGGCCTGATCCAGCGTGAACGCGCTGACCTCGCCCACGCAGGGTCAAAGACATGCCGGCGCGGAAAAAGCGAATCCATGCCACGGTCTTCGAGTTCGCCTCAACAGTCGCCGTTAACAAACCTCGCACCTCCCCGGCGTAGAACTCACAATCCCCGTTTCCTTCATTTCCTTCTGCCGCGGGCGCTCAAACCTTCGCTCTCAATTGCGTCACGCGCACACCGCTCCGCCTCCCCCTTCGGACTTCATCGCTCGAATTTCTACCGGATTTCGCCCCTCGGCCCTCCCGTTTCAGCAATTCACCAATTCACGATTTCATCATTCCAGCCCTTCCTCCCCGCTCGCCCAATCCCCGCCCAGACCGACACGGTCCTGCTCGCCACCCCGCCGCTCCCACCGCGACGCAGCGCCATAGTCGCCTGTACTGTCATCGGCCTGGCAGTTCCAAAGAGCCCGCAGGGTTGTAATCGACGGTGCTCCATTTCTAATCCAGCGTTGCTGCATGAATGCCCGAAGTGACGCCCGATATGAGTACAAGTTCGTCCGGCTCGGCGAAGGTTGGATCGGCGCCAAAAATGAGGCGCGCGACCATTACCAGGAGCAGATCCATCAGCACGCGCGTGAGGGCTGGCGCCTGGTTCAGATCTTTGCGCCCGGCGTTGGTGTTTACGGCGCGGCAAAGTACTACGAGCTCATCCTGGAGCGCGAAGTCGTCAACTGACATTCATTGTGCACAACGCGATCTATACTGAACGTCATAAATGCTTGCGCCGCGTGCCCTCGCGCGGCGCGGCTTATGTCGGTGCGTACAGTGTAACGTAAACCGATGATATCGCTCTTGCCATTGAAACATCGACTGGCGTCGCCGCTGCTTCTCCTGTTGGCTGTCGGAGGAGCGATAGCCGTCGCCGAGGTCTGGATGCGTTGCCAGCTCCGCGAAACACAGACTGCGCGCCCTAGTGCCGCAACCGTTCCCAGGGTGCGCCGCGCTCCCGCCCGGCGCCGGCGCACGACCTGACCTGGGCCACTCGCACAGTCCTAATGAGCAAAATGCTATCCGCATTCTCGCCGCCCCCCAATCCATTCCTAATATTTCGGCGAAGGAAAAGTCTCTGCTCCATGTCGCTCAGCATACCGTCCGCCTCGCCAAATTCCAGGATCTGCTTCGCAAGCTGAACGCGTTCCAAAAGGCCGTGAACAAAAACCAGTCACCACCGCCGTTTATCTCGACAAAATCCTCGAGATCATTCGCGCCTATCCGCTCACCTTGGATGAGCCTGAGCCCGCAACGCCCGAACCTGCACCCGTTGACCCGGCGTTCGTCCCGCAAATCATTTTGTCCGAATCCTTTGTCACCAAATGAACCCAGCGGACCTCCAACCCCACCTTCAGAAAGATCACCTTCGGGCCACGTGGCGCACCCTCCTGCCGCAACTTTTCCCCGGTGTCGAACTCTTCGTTCAGCCGCATAATTTCCCCCTCACCAGCGAGCATGAGCGCGGCATGGCCACCGCCCGCCGCCAGTTCGGCGTGGCCACGCGCGGAGAAAAACATTTTCCCTCGAACTGTTACTTCCGTCGGTTCCACTTTCTCCGGCGGTTGCGGGAGCCACGAAAGGCTAAGGAGGGCTACGGAGGGCTAAACGGAAAGTCTATATTAAGTTCTTGGATGGACCGGGCTCCCAGGATTAGACTGTATTGCTGCTATCCCATTGGTCCAGATGAATCCAGCAGACTCAACAAAGCAGAGGAAGAGAGACCGGCCATCCCAGGGAAGAACGGATTCTGCCGATGGGAACCGCCTCAACAACCACCCCCGACACTCATGAAATCACAACCTCCTTCCGCGCAGGGTTTATTCAAGGTGTGGATTGTCGCGCCGGCGCTGCTCTTCGCCGCGTGCGCACTGATGGCCCTGTCGGCGCAGGGGCAGCGTATTTCGCTCATTCCCGCCGGGGCCGTGTGGGAATACCTCGACACCGGCCTGGACCCGGGGAGCGCCTGGCGCGCACCGGCGTTCGATGCCAGCGCCTGGGCTAGTGGCCCGGCTCAACTTGGGTTCGGCGACGGGGACGAGTCCACGGTCCTGAACTCCGGCACGCCCCAAGGCCGGCTCATTACTGCGTATTTCCGCCACCGCTTCGTGTTGGCGGGGGCCGGCGGCATCAGCAATCTCACGGCGTCGTTGGTCTACGACGACGGCGCGGTGGTTTACTTCAACGGCGTGGAAGCGTTTCGGGTGGGGATGCCGCCGGGCCCGGTGAGTTATTCCACGCTAGCCAGCACGACCGTGTCAGACAATGCACTGTATACCGCGAGCCTCAACCCGGCTTTGCTGGTCCGCGGCACGAACGTTGTGGCGGTGGAGGTGCATCAAGTCAATAGCCTCAGCACTGACCTGAGCTTTGACTTCGCACTAACGGCTCAGCCTGCTCCGTCAGGTCCGGGCTCGCTGGATCTCACTTTTGACCCGACGCGCGGCGGCCAGGTCATAGGCCCTGCCAGCTCATCGGGCGAGGTCGTCGCCCTGGCCCGGCAACCGGATGGCAATCTCCTGGTCGGCGGCCAATTTAGCGGCTACAACGGCCGCCTCCGCCGCCACATTGCGCGCCTGCTTCCCACCGGTGCCCTGGACGAGCGTTTCAATCCCGGCCTTGGTGTCGACGGCCACGTCTATGCCGTCGCTTTGCAGCCGAATGGCCAGGTGCTCGTCGGCGGCTCGTTTTCGGTGTTCGACACCCAGGCCTGCTCCTCCCTCGTCCGACTCAATCCCGATGGCAGCCTGGATGCCGCTTTCCGCCCTGTGCTGGCTTCCTACAATGCCCCGGGCGTCGTGCGCGCGATCGTCATTCAAACTAACGGCAAGATTTTGGTTGGCGGCAGTTTCTGTCAGGTAGACGGCGTTGCTCGCACCAATGTGGCCCGCCTGAATCCGGATGGCAGTCTTGACGCCGGTTTCGTCCCCGCCAGCGGGGCGCCGGATTGGTACCAGGGGGTAGTCAACCTCGCGGTCCTGGCCGATGGCAAGGTGTTGGTCGGAGGCCGTTTTCTCGGGGAGCGGAAGCTCCTCTGCCGCCTGAATCCTGACGGTAGTCTCGATTCCAGTTTTGCGACGGATTTGACGGGCTACGAACTGGTTCAGTTCGCCGTTCGCAGCGACGGCAAAATCTACGCTGCCGGCCCGTTCGACCTCGGCCGGCCCGGCTGGTATTACTCCCGGCTTGCCCTGGTCAACCCCGACGGATCGATCGACTCCAGCTTCGCCGTCGACTTCGCGAACGACGGGTTCTACTGCTTTACGGCGCTTGCAGTGCAACCGGATGACCGGTTGCTCGTCGCCGGGTGGTTCCAGTCGGTTAACGGCGTCCCCCGCTACCGGATCGCCCGGCTCAGCCCGGACGGCCGCCTGGATGAATCGTTCGATCCGGGAGACTGCCTCAGGGACTGGTCTCCGGCGTCCGGTTTTAATTCCATGGTCCTGGAACCGGACGGCCACATTTGGCTGGGCGGCTCGCTTCCTCTAACGAATGGCAGCGAGGCTTCTCTCGTGCGCTTGCTGCCGAGTGGCAGGCTCGACAATGATTTTTACGCCGCGGCCGGCGATCTGAACCTGCCGGGCCACGATGTCACGATTCAGGCCCTCACCACCTTGACCGATGGCCGCGTCTATGTCGGCGGTTCCTTCGCCTCTTATAACAATCAGCCGCGTGCCAATGTCGCGCGCATTTTGCCGGATGGCTCCCTCGACACCAGCTTCCGTCCGACCTGGACCAACCACTTTGAGGTCGGCCTCCTCGCGCTGCAGCCCGACGCCAAGCTGCTGGCCGGCGGCTCGGGTGAACTGGTTCGCTTCAATCCGGATGGGAGTCTGGACCCAGGTTTCATGGGTCATTTGCATGAATCCCTGGGCATGCGCCTGCGCTGCCTGGCGCTACAAGCCGATGGCAAGATTGTCCTCGGGGGCGAGTTCGCGGATGGCCTGGCACGCCTCAACGCGGACGGCTCCCTGGATGACACGTTCAATCCACCCTACTTGCCCGCCTATGATGGCGATGCGGTTTGCGCCCTGGCCGTGCAACCCGACGGTAAGATCCTTTTTGGCGGCAACGGAGCGATAGGATTCCAGCGGCTCCACCCCGATGGCAGTGTAGATTCAACTTTCAACTTCGCCGGCCAGTCAGGATTCGCCATCCACAAAATCCTGGTGCAGCCGGATGGTGCCATCCTCATCGCGGGCCAGCCGTGCCTTTGGCTCGGCGAAGAAATGATCTGTCTCGTCCGCCTGCATCCCGACGGACGCGTGGACGAGTCATTCAACGCTCCCGTGGGCCAATACGTGGGGGCCGTGGCGGTCGCGCCCGATGGTTACATCCTGGCCGCAATGCATCAGATTTCCGGGGGACAGCCGACCCGCATTTGCAGGCTCGATCCCCACGGCACTGTCGACCCCGCGTTCCACGCGCGACTCGGCCCGGCCTCCGGGCAGCCGGGGGTCTCTGCCAGCCTGATCCAGGCCGACGGGCAGGTCCTGATCGGGGGCAGTTTCACGAGCGTTAACGGCGTACCGGTGGACGGTTTGGCGCGGCTCAATAACCACCTGGCCGCCGCCGCGCCTTTTGTCCAGCGCGTGTTCACAACGAACGGTGGCATCCGACTCGTTGCTCTGCCTTCCGTGAGCGTTAACGTGTATGCTATCGAGGACCAACCTCCCGCAGGCTGGGCAGTGAGCACCATCAGTCACGGCGGCGTGTTCGACTCCCGCACGGGCAAGGTTAAGTTCGGCCCGTTCTTCGATCACGAACCCCGCACCTTGACTTACCATGCGCAAGGCCCCATCTGGGGCACCCATTGTGCCCTGGGAGTTTTCTGCTTCAGTGGTCAGGCTTCTGCCGACGGGATAAACAGCCCTATTGCCGGGGATCAATGCCAGGTCCTCGCCGGCTGTTTCCCGGCCGACCTGGATCCCGCGGACCAGCGCATCAGCATCGGCGAACTCACTGCTTACGGAGCTGCCTGGCGCCGCGGCTCGAACTGGCTCTGCCACGCGCACGGCATCCCGATCGATTACGTGACGCGCGCCGCCTTCCTCTGGCGCGGCGGCGAGTGTTACCAGGTCATTTCCTCGGTAACCAACGAGCCGCTCTGGTGGGCGCGGTGTGAAAGTGGATCCCCCCTGCTGCCTGACCAGAGACGGGCCAAGAGCCTGGGCTGGACCGAACGTCGCACGCCGGCGTTCTTCGTTCCCGGCGAACCGCTGACTGTGACCCTCGCGGCCGCTCCCGCCGCCAGTACCGCCGGCTACGCTGTCGAAGACAAACCCCCGGCCGGCTGGGTCGTGTCGGATGTCAGCTCCGGCGGCCAGTTTGACGCCCAGAATGGCAACGTCAAGTGGGGGCCATTCCTCGACAACATCTCGCGCACACTTACTTACCGGGCAACCCCGCCACCAACAGCCAGAGGCCCCGCGTCTTTCGTGGGAATGAGTTCCTCCGATGGCCTCAGCGCCCGGATAAATGGCTGCGGGGAATTGGGCGAAAGCTGTCGGCTGCGCGTGGAAGGAGAACCGATCTCCGGCCAATTTCATTTCACGTTCAACGGTCGGACGGGCGCGAGTTTTGTCTTGGAGATCTCGAACGATTTGATGATCTGGACGCCCTGGACCACCGTTTCGAACGCGCAGGGCACTCTCTCGTTCACCAGCCGCGTGCGACCCGACACTCCTCAACAATTCTTCCGGGCCAGGCCGGCCGAATAGTCCGAGGGCGGCGACGAGGCGGACAGTCGGCTACCCCAGGGCCCGACTGACTCAGTTCTTCGCGAGCTTCAGTCACCCCGGCCCGCCAAAAGAACTTGCTGCATTTCCAGGCGCGCTTACCCTGTCCGTGCCTTGCAGCGTGACGCAGCCCAACCGGTTTTGAGCTCGCCGCAGCGGACCTCGTTTCCGCCTGTGTTCTGGGTGGCGAATATCGTGGAGGTCCTTGAGCGCTTCGCCTACTACGGCATTTACTTCGGGTTCGGGATCTACATGACCCATCTGGGGTATTCGCGCGATCAGTTAGGATTCGTTCAGAGCATCTTTCTTTTGTTCTCTTACGCCATCCCGCTCATCTCCGGCACCTTTGCCGATCGTTTCGGGTTCAAAAAGGTCCTGATTATTTCCTACCTGGCCTATCTGCCGTCCATTCTCCTGCTCATGCTGACGAAGTCCTTTTCGGGCATCGCGCTCACTATGCTCAGCATTGGGCTGGCCGCGGGGATTTTCAAACCGCTGGTGGCGGGAACGATCCGCGTGACCACTGATCCCACCAACAAGACCCTTGGGTTCGGAATTTTTTACGCGATGGTCAATGTCGGCGGCTCCTTCGGCCCGATTGTGGCCGGCAAACTGCGGGCGATCTCGTGGAACTACGCTTTTCTCGCGGCGGCAATCGCTATCGGGGTGATGCTGTTCATCACGATTGTCTTTTACAAAGAACCACCGCGAGAACTCAAAGGGGAAACGCTCGGCAAAAAATTCCGCGATATCAGCACCGCGCTGGCTGACCTCAAATTCTCCGTCTTCCTGCTGCTCCTCGGCGTGTTCTTCTGGCTCCCGTTCTGGGCATTTTTCAATCTCTGCGCGCTCTATGTGGATAGCAACCTCGACACCGTGCGGTTGTATCAAGGCGTCCGTTCCGTTTGCGGGCAGGCCTTCGCCGACTTCTTCTCGCGCCAGGCGGACGACGGGACGCGGCACATCCTGGGCGAAACCATTTCGCATACGGGTTACATCATCATGATCCTCCAGTTGGGTGTTTCGCGCGTGTTCGAGCGCTTTCGGGCGATGCCCTCCTTCATGGTCGGCCTGGCTGTCGCGGCGGCAGGTTTGGCGGTGATCGGGCTCGCGCGATCCGGTTCCTCGCTCCTGGTGTTTCTGGGCATCTTCCTCTTCGCCGTGGGCGAGATGATCACCTCCCCGCGCATCCAGGAGTACATCACCTGGATCGCGCCCAAGGAAAAAGCGGGGCTTTACATGGGCTCCAACTTTCTCGCCGTTATGATTGGTGGATTCACCAGCGGATTTGTCTACACGAGCCTTTACGGCAGATTCAACGCCGCGGGCGCGCCGGAGAACGTGTGGTTCGTCCTGGCCGCCCACACTTTGTTGGCTGTCGCGGTGTTCTGGATCTTTGTGCGGGCCGCCGGCGAGTTCAAGGAACAGCAAGCCTGAGAGCCTGGCCTTCGCCGATCGGGCGCGGCGTCAAACACCCGTCGCCGCGCTGATCCCGCGATCAGTTTCCGCGCGTCTGCCAGGTCGCCCATTGGGCCGCTCGTCCCGGATGACCTTAATAGTCCCTTAATGTGCCAGAGTGTAGGTTGACGCCATGATCGAGAGACCCCATTTGCTGCGCGTGACAACAACCGTCGCCCTGACGCTCGGCTTCGGCTTGACTGGATGGGCCCAACCAGGCGGCCCCGAGGGCTTTGGCGGTCCGCCGCCAGGATTTGGCCCGGGTGGTTTTGGCGGCCCCGGTCCGGGAATGGGCATGAAGCAGACCGTCGAAATCCTCAAAAAATTCGATAAGGACGGCAACGGCTGGCTGAATGCACAGGAGCGCCAGGAGGCTCTCAAGTACCTCGAGCAGGAGAATAACGCAGGCGGACGCCGTGGACCGGGTGGGCCCGGCGGACCTTGGGGACCGGGTGGGCCCGGCGGACCCGGCGGCTTTGGCCGTAGCGAGCCTGCTCCCCTGCCCGGCGCAAAAATCTCCCCGGCGCAGGTGAAAAACTATCCGGATGTTCCCCTTTACGCCTCCAACGTGCTGCGGACGCTGTTCCTCGAGTTCGATTCCACGAATTGGGAGAAGGAGTTGGAGATGTTTCATGGGACCGACGTGGACGTTTCCGCCAAGCTCACGGTGGACGGGCGGACCTATTACGAAGTCGGCGTGCGTTTCCGGGGAAACACGTCGTACATGATGGTGGGCACCGGAAGCAAGCGGCCTCTGAATATCTCAATCGACATGGTGCACCAAGGTCAGGACCTGATGGGTTTCCGCACCCTGAACCTGCTGAATTCGCACGAGGATCCGAGCTTCCTCCACTCCGTCCTGGCGATGCAGATGGCGCGCGACTACTTCGCGGCGCCCCGAGCGAACTTTGTCCGATTGGTCATCAATGGCGAGAATTGGGGTATCTATCCCAACGTCGAGCAGTTCAACAAAGATTTCCTCAGAGACAACTTCGGCACCACCAAGGGCGTGCGCTGGAAGGTGCCCGGCAGCCCCGGGGGGCGTGGCGGACTGCAATACCTGGGCGAGGACGTTGCGGAGTACCGGCGCATTTACCAGATCAAGTCCAAGGACCAGCAGAAGGCGTGGATTACTCTGATCAACCTGTGCAAAGTGCTGAACGAGACGCCAACTCGGACCCTCGAGGCTGAACTGAGCCCCGTGCTCGACATCGATAGCGCTTTGAGGTTTTTCGCCTGGGATAACGTTCTGGCGGGCGGGGACGGCTTCTGGACGAGGGCCAGCGACTACGAGATGTACGAAGACTCGAGGGCCCGGTTTCACCTCATCCCTTATGACGTGAACGAGACGTTTAGTTCCGGGGGCGGCCCCGGCGGTCCGGGGGGCATGCGTGGCCCTGGCGGACCAGGGGGCATGGGTGGCCCCGGCGGGCCGGGCGGTCGTGGAGGGTTCGGCCCGGGTATGATTCTCGTTCAACAGTTCCTCGAGCTCGGCGATAAAGATGGCGACGGCAAACTCTCCGCCGCTGAATTCAACAACCTTGCTGATGCCTGGTTTGACCGGATCGACCGGGACAAGACCGGCCAAACTACACGCGAGCAGTGGGTCGAGGCGATTAACAAGATGTCTCCTCCGCCACCAGGCTTTGGCCCGCCCGGCACCGGTGCAGCGGGCCAGCCGCGGTTTGGCCCGGGCATGTTCCTCGGGCCGGCGCTTTTCAGTGCCGCGGATGCCAACAAGGATCAAAGCGTCACCCACAGCGAGGTGAAGGAACTTTTCGCCAGGTGGTTCAAGGAATGGAACGCCGGCAAAGCGGACGCCCTGGACGAGGAGACAATTCAGAACGGGTTGAACGCGAGTCTGCCCCGGCCTGATTTCGCCCGCGCAGGCGGTCCAGGCTGGCCGGGCGGTCCCGGCGGACCACCCGGTTTTGGCGGCGGCCCGCGCCAGGGGGGGACGAATCTGGACCCGTTGGCAAACGCCAACGATTCGAGCAAGCCGATCATTTCCAAGCTGCTCGCCGTCCCGAAATTCCGCGCCCGCTACCTGGGCTACGTTCGCCACATGGCGGAGAACTGGCTCGATTGGAGCAAGCTCCGCCCCATCGTCATACAGTATCACGCGCTGATCGCCGACGAGCTGAAGGCCGATACAAAGAAGCTCTCTACCTTTGAGGAGTTTCAGAGCTCTTTGGAAGCCGCCCCGGAGGGCTCGGGCGGGCCAGGCCGAAGCCTGAAGGCCTTTGTCGAACAGCGGCGGACCTACCTGCTCAATCACGCGGAGGTCAAAGCTGCCAGCCCTGTCGCACCCAGGTAGCCATCGCTTGAGCGTCGCCGAGCGGTGAAGGGGTAGGGACGCGTTCCACCGCGTCCGTCGAATTGCTTGGGGAAAAGAATGGGACGCGGTGGAACGCGTCCCTACCTTTTTTAGCCCAAAACGTCTCGTTTGGTCTGGTTCTAGAGCAGCCTTCGGGGGGACAGGTAGGTTCAAAACAAGGCTGGAACTTCCGATCTCCACGGAGTTAAATGCCTCGTTGTATTGCCGATCACCGCGGAGATGGTTTCATTGACCTCGCCCCGGCCAGTTACGAACTCATCTTTTGCCTGTTTAGGTCGGTTAAGAACTTCAAGATTCATGAGAGGGAAGGAATGATGAAAATAATATCCCATCTGGTTGCCGCCGCGCTCGTGTTGGGCGCCTGCGACTGGCCCGGCGATGTAGTGGAAGCGCAGGATTACACCTACACCACGAACAACGACGCGATTACCATTGTGAAGTACACCGGGTCCGGCGGTACGGTTGACATTCCCGTCAGCATTAATGGCTATCCCGTCAGCAGCATCGGGAGCAATACATTTGCTTCGTGCACCAACCTGACAAGTGTCACGATCGGCGATAATGTCAGCTATATTGAGGGCGATGCGTTCGATGGCTGCGGGAGTCTGGCCGGAGTCTTTTTTACAGGCAACGCCCCGACTGGCGCCGGGATTGACCGTGTGTTTAGCCAGGCGACGAACGCCACAGTGTATTACTTACCGGGGGCGAGCGGCTGGGGACCGGTTTTTGGCGGTCGCCCCACCGCCCTATGGCGACCGCGGGCGGCGATTGGCGGGCCCGGCCCAGGCGCTCAGACGAACCGGTTTGGCTTCCACGTCAGTTGGGCAAGAGGCAGAGTCGTTGTGGTTGAAGCCTCCGCAAGCCTTGCCAATGCAGTGTGGGTCCCCGTGAGCACGAATACCCTCACGGAAAACTTGTGGTACTTCAACGACTACCAGCGCACAAACTACCCGGGGCGGTTTTACCGGGTCCGATCAGGCAGTGGAGGATCGGCCCTCTACGACGCCTCGACCCTTACAAACTTTCCCACTTACCTGGACGCGAAGGCTGACTTCGGTGCGGCTGGCGACGGCCGAACCGACGACACAGCCAAGCTGCAAGCGGCGATAAATTTTTGTGCGAGCAACGCGCCGTATCGGCTGTACCTGCCGAAGGGAGCTTATACGATCACCTCGGCGTTGAACCTTCCGCACACGATCCAGGGTTTTGAAATTTTTGGCGCGGGGAGCACCCCGTTCAACCCTGACGATTCGGCAACCCGCATCGTGCAGAAAAGCCAAACCGATGCCGACGGCCTGCACTTTCTCACTGAATGGACCTACGCGTTGCGGAAGCTGTACCTGCACGACTTTGGTGTCGTAGGCATCACGAACTGGGGCTACAACGTGACGAACTGCGGCATCCGCCTGGAACATCTTTATGAAGCCGGTAGCCTCGATTACGGCCCGATTCAAATGGTGCGGTTCGAGCGCATGCTCGTGTCGGGCTTCGCAAATGGCTACAAGGTCTGCGACAGCGCCGGGGTTCGATTTGAGCAATGCGCTTCCATGTTCAATACCAACGCTGCTTATTGGCTGCAGTCGGCGGAGGAAACAACGCTGGACGGCTGCTGGGGCGGATGGGGCTTGCAGCAGATGGGGCGGGCTTCCGAGGATCGTTTGACCTGCATCATCAACGACCGGACCCCGATCCCCGGCGGAGGCGGCCGGGCGGGGGCCGGTCTCCAGATAATTGGCGGTGAATGGGGTAATTGCGACCGGCTGTTCTACGGCGACTGCACCGTAACGACGTGGGTCGGCGGCAATTACGAGAGCTTTGTCGGGAACTCGGGTTCCGTTGTTCTCCTAACCAACAATTGTCAGTTCGAACAAATTAATCCTTACTTTTTGTCCTGCAGCGGCACGTCGAGCATTCCGATTTATCGTCTCACCGCAGGCCAGCCCAACACTCGGGCCGCCGGGGTCAGGATCGTCAACGGAACCTTAGCGGGATTTGGCGGTTCGCCGATCGTTTCGGTTGAGGGCTCGTTCGTTCCCGGTGAGATGCCCGTGGTGAGCTTCGGCTCCGCGTCCTTCGCCCACTACGACCCGATGGTGTATCACTCCAGCGTAGGAGGCCCGGTGACAACAGTCTATCACGGCGGCAGCGATGCGGATGTGAATTCGGTGCAGTGGTGGACGCAGCCGCAGACGTTTACCAGCCTTGGCGGTTTGATTGTTCAGAACGGTTACCAGTACGGTTCGTTGCGCGTGGGTGGGGATGAGGGAGCAGGCACCTTGACGGCGAACACCATCAAGAGCGCCATGCTCGTCGCCCCCGACTATGCCGCTGCCGATTACGGATACGGTTTTCTCCACGCCCGCTCCTACAACGGCGCCAACGTGCTGTATATCGGCGGGGACCAATACATGCAGATGCACGCGGCTCAATTTGTCGGATTCATGACGGCTGCCACGCAGGGCGAAACGGGCACCCCGCGGTGGTATATCGACCCGAATGGAATGTGGCTGGCCGGGTCGGATAACGGCTACGACATCGGCGCGAGCCACTCCGGCAGGCCCAGGAATCTGTACGTCGCGGGCGGCGTGACAGCCGGCAAAGCCATAACTGAAAACGTTGCCTATCGCACCAATTCCGCCCAGGCAGCCACGGTCGATATGGATCTGCGGTATGCGAAGCTCCTATGCACTTCAGACCCGACGATCGCCACGCTTATTAACGTCGCCCCTGACCTGGTGAAGTCCTCCGTTCTTCTGGTTGAACCTAATGGGGCAGACCGGATCCTGACGCTCGGCCTCGCCGAGGTTAAGACATCAGACGGGGCCCGAAGCTGGGTTGTGACCAACGGTGTTACCGGAATGCTCACGATCACGACTTACGGTAATCAAGCCACCGTAAGTGTTTACCAGCCATTTTTTTGAGAGACGCGGAGTCGGAGCCGCGTTGCTTTCTGCCGGTTGAACTAGAAAACAAGAATCCGCTACTGATGATCGCCGGCAGGGAGGCAGGCTCGCGCTGTCTTTAATCCGCCATCTCTTCTCGCGACGGCGAATAGACCACGCCAACCCTGATCCTGCATCCCGAGGCAATTGACGTGACCCGGGAGCCTGCTATGCTGTCCGCGTTCAGGCGCGCCGCTGTTACTGAACCGAGACCTGAATCAAATCAGGCGATGAAACCTCTTGCCGTTGGCGGGACTCGTGTGCGGCCCTGGAACAGCAACTGCCTGTTCCAAGTTCGCTGCGCCACGCCCTGCACACTCTAAAGGAACTGGATATGAACTCTCATATTGCGACTCGCATTTCACTAATAGCCGGACTGTTGCTCGGCGGTTGGCTGCCGACGGCGTTGGCCGCGCCCCTGGGAACGGCGTTCATTTATCAAGGCAGGCTCCTCGCGGGTGGCGGGGCGGCCAACGGAATTTACGACCTGCGATTCACGGCTTATGACGCATTGGCCGGAGCCAGCCCCATTGCGGGACCGCTTACGAATGACGCTGTCGTCGTGACCGGCGGGATCTTCACCTCCACGCTTGATTTCGGTCCCGGCATTTTCACTGGCGAATCCCGGTGGCTTGAGGTTGCCGTACGGACCAACGGCGGCGCGGCCTTCACCGCCCTCGCGCCCAGGCAACCGTTCCTGGTCTCGCCTTATGCCCTGTTTTCCTCGGTGGCTGACAGAGCCACAACCGCAGATGCCGCTGCCGCGGCCACCACCGCCGGCAGTTTCAGCGGTTCGCTGGCGGGAGACGTCACCGGCACCCAAAGCGCCACGGTGGTGGCGCGGGTCGGCGGCCAGACCGCTGCCGAAGTGGCCACTGCGACGAGCGCGGCCAACGGTGCCACCAGCGCCAGCGCGCCCGGGACGCTCGTGAGGCGGGACGCCGCGGGTGGTTTTGCGGCCGGCACAATCACGGCCGCGAATTTCAGCGGCAATGGCGCCGGGCTAACCAATCTCAACGCGTCGCACTTGACCAGCGGCACGGTGCCGGACAGCCGCCTGGCGGACAGCATTGCGCGCACCAATAAAGTGTGGCTGCTGGGCGGCAACAGCGGCACGTTGCCGGGCACACAGTTTCTCGGCACCAAGGATAAACAGGCGCTAGAGCTGAGCGTCAATGGCGCCCGCGCTCTGCGCCTGGAGCCGAATGACAATGGCGCGCCGAACTTCATCGGAGGCGCCGCGGCCAACTCTGTGGCGGCCGGTGTCAGAGCCGCTACGATCGGCGGCGGCGGCGGCACCAATTCCGGCGGCACGCTCTGGCGTAACACCGTCAAGAACGACTTTGGCACGGTCGGCGGTGGCGGCGCAAATACGCTCGAGGCTGATGCGCTTGGCGCAACAATTGGCGGAGGCGCTCTCAATGTAATCCAGTACAACTGGAGCACTATCGCCGGGGGCTACGCCAATCGCATCGACAATTACGCCAATGGGGGAACCATTGCCGGTGGGGTCGACAACTGGATCCAGTTGGGCTCCGGCTACAGCTCCGTAGGCGGGGGCAACGGCAACATCATGCAGGGGGCGGTGGGCACGATTGCCGGTGGCGAACATAATACTATTGGTCCCGATGCGACTGACTCGTTCATCGGCGGGGGCGACTACAACTCGATCCAGAGCGGGGCGATCGGCTCGGCCATTGCGGGCGGCGGCGCCAATTCAATCCAAACAAATTCGATATCCTCTGCGATTGGTGGAGGCGTTCTCAACACCGTTGAGACGAACGCGCAGAACTCGACCATTAGTGGCGGCGACTACAACCGCATTCGGGCAAACGCCTGGCACGCTACGGTAGGTGGCGGTGCATACAACACTGCTGGCGACACGTCCGCCACAGTTTCCGGGGGCTTTGGCAACACGGCTCGAGCTCGCGACTCCGTGGTGGGCGGAGGCTTTACCAACAGCGCCACCGGTCTGCGCTCGACCGTGCCCGGAGGCTATCTCAATGAAGCCAACGGCGATTACAGTTTTGCTGCCGGGCGCCGGGCCAAGGCGAACCATGGCGGCAGTTTCGTTTGGGCGGATTCGGCAGACGCAAATTTCGTCTCCACCGGCAATGACCAATTTCTGGTTCGCGCCGTGGGCGGAGTCGGTATCGGGACCAACAATCCCGCCGGCGCGGCGCTCAACGTGGCCGGCGCGGTCTGGGCCAACGCCTTCGTCGGCAGCGGTGCCAGCCTTAGCAGTCTGCCTGCGCCCGCGGCCAACACCATCACCTCAACCCAGCTCGCGTTTGACACAGGTTCCCTGGGGAAGATGACGGGCAGCCTCACACAGAACTCCTCGCAGGACTTATTTCTCAACGACCATATAGTTTACCTGCGAGGCGATCCGAACCATGGCCTGGGTTGGTATGGCGGCGCCAAACCTTTCGCCGGCGTCAACGTCGACGGCCCGGTCCTGTTCGGCTATAATGGCGGCGCTCTCGGCGTGAGCGGTCCGGAGGCAATTGCCCTGTCGTGGGATTGGAGGGGCAATGTCACCGTCAGCAATAAAATCAATGTCGGGGCCACTGTGGTCGTTGATTCCAGGGGCCTCAACGCTGGCTCGGTGAACCCGGGAATCACGTTTGGCCCTGCCAGCGGAGAAGGCATTGCCTCCAAACGCACGAGCGGAGGCAACCAGTACGGTTTGGACTTCTTCACCGGTTTTACCCCACGCATGAGGATTTTCAACTCGGGCGGAGTTAACATCGGCGGCGCCAACCCGCCGGAAGGCCAACTCGAAGTCGCCTCGGGCGGCTGGGCTCCTCAGCTCCGCCTCACCCAAAACGACAACGGCAACTGGGCGCGGCTCGTCATGGGCGTTGCGGGCTCAGCGGCCTGGACGCTTTCGGTCGGCACCGGCACCGAGCCGTCCTTTAATTTCTGGAATGGCAGCGCCAACGTCGCGCTGCTCAGCTACTCGGGTAACCTTTGGATCCAGGGCCTCTACCAGAGCAGCGACCGCAATGCCAAAACCAACTTCACCGAGGTAGAGCCGCGCGCCATCCTGGACAGAGTGCTCGCACTGCCGCTTCAGCGCTGGACCTTTACCAACGATTTGGCGGCCGCGCACCTGGGGCCTATGGCACAGGATTTCCATGCCGCTTTCGGGCTCGGCGCCGACGATAAGCACATTGCCACGGTCGATGCCGACGGCGTCGCCCTGGCAGCCATTCAGGGGCTGAACCAGAAACTGGAAGAGCGTGAGGCGCGGATCCTCGCTTTAGAGAGGACGGTCGCCGAACTCAAAACCGCCGTGGCGACACTCGCCGCCACCTCCGCGCCTCGGGGTTCCCCATCCGCAACTCTCAGCCGACGTTAGTGGTTGTGCGCCGGGGCGGGTTTCGTGACCGTGATTTTGCTGGCCCCAAGAGTCGATCACTGCTACCCGTGGAGTCCACACATGCACTGGCCCACATACAGTCTGCGCGGCGAATTGGCCTCGCCCTGGTTGGAGGTTGTGCTGGCGCTGGCGGCGATCCTTTGTGGCGCCATCGTTGGGACGGAACGGGAGCGAGAGGATAAACCAGCCGGCCTGCGCACGCTCATTCTGGTCTGCCTTGGCTCGGCGGTCTTCACAATGGTTTCTTATGCCTTCACGACCACGACCGGCGACTCCGGCCGTGTCGCGGCCCAGGTTGTTACGGGCGTCGGCTTTCTCGGCGCCGGTGCCATCCTTCACTCGCGAACCACGGTGAGCGGAATGACCACCGCGGCCGCTGTCTGGATGATGGCCGCCATCGGGATCACCGTCGGTGTGGGGCGGCCTGCGGCGGGATTGGGACTGGCGTTGCTGGTGCGGGTGATCCTTGCAGGCGTGCGCCGTTGGGAGATCCGCCACCTTGGGGGAGTGAAATCCGTAGTCGTTGAGATTGTGTTCGACCCGGATCACGGCAAAACACGGATACGGCTGGACTGCGTTCGGGAGACATTCCACGTCGGCGCGCAACTGGCAGTCCAACCAGGGCCGGGCGAGGCAATGATGCGAGGCCGGCTGGACGTGCGACTGCCGCGGCGTCACCTCCACGAGTTCCTTGACGCAGTGGTCGATATACCTGCCGTGCGCGAGATCAGGGAACTCCCGTCGGAAAACCCCTAGCGCTTGCGCCACGAGGCTGAAACGAGAGTTGCCTACCGTTTTCCGGCGGCGGCAATGATCGGCTCGATGTCGAAGCCCAGAGGCTTACCCCCGGCGATCTTCTGCCGGGCGCTCACGATCGCCGACTCAAGACCCGGCGGCGTTTGATCCTTCCACCAGTTCATCCGTTCGCTGTAGCACCAGACATATTCATCCGTCGTGTAGAGCGCCCAGTAAGTGTTGTGCTCAAACCATTTGGCGCGGTCGTCCGGTGTCATACGGTAGCTCAGGTACTTCTCGGTGTTGGGCTGCCGCAAGGCGAAGTTCTGATCCACATATAGCGCTTGCCCGGCTTGAACCTGGCGCGCGTACTTCTCGCGGAGTTCGGGAGGCACGAGGCCGCGCGCTCGCTCCCGGATGGCGTGGTAGGCGCGGAAGTACTGCTCGCGAGAGGTGTAATAATAAGCGTTTTCGTTGCCATCGATGAACCGAGCTTTGGGGCCGGCGCTTTCCAGCATTCCCACGAAAAAATCGGGCATCAGGCCCCAGCTCTCCCGAGCCAGCCGCTGTGCTCTCTCGGCCTCGGGGAGAGTCGCGAAACGATCGTAGAGGCTGACATGGAAGAACGTCAGGATCGTCGCTCCGGGCATCGACGTCTCGAACGCACGCATGAGTTGGGCGCCGCGCTGCCGCACCTTGGTTCGGTATTCCGCAAACGCGTGGGAGTTGGTCCGCGGCTGTTTGGCATATTCCCAAAGGCTGAAGTCGTAAGGTTCAGGGTCAAAGCAGATGCCCTGAACCCGCCCGGCCTGAGCAATGCGCACCAGCAGTTTGGCGTTGGCCTCGATGGCGTCCCACTGCGTGTCGTTGAACCAGTCGAAATCGGCTGGCGGTGAGCCCCAGACGAGCACGAAGTTTTCATGGAACCTCGTGAACCGCAGGTCGTGCAAGATGCGTTCGTCTTCGGCAAACTTGGCGGTCTCCAGCGGTTTCGTCACAAACGCGTTGTGGCCCGCGCTCAGCCGGAAAATGAGCCCGTCGAAAGGTCGTTTTTCCATGGTTCCAAGCTCGTCGCGCATTTGAGCGGGCGTAGGCACGTCCCAGCCGTATTCGATGAGTTTCTTGCCCGGTGGCGCGACCGTTGCCGCGCCTGCGGACCGCGGCGCCTCCAAGACCGCCCACATCATCAGCGCAGCGAGCAGAAGACGCCGGCCCCCTTTATGCCGCGAGTCGGCTGGAAGGCATCGGGTTCGGGAGACCGCGCGGGAGAAGGAGGATGGGTGGGAGATCCGGCTCATGCCCTATCATTAGCGCCACTCGCCAGGCCGTCAATCAGTTCTGGCGTCCTAATTGCAATGCCTTTTAGGAATTCAGGCATAGATCTCTCCGACGGAGTATTCGACGGGGCCATTATGATAGGTGTTTCTGCGCAAGCGTGGCCAACTACTCACAGGTTGCCGCAGCGCGCGTGGGCAGGAGCGCTTGCGTCGCTT
>DATDCV010000031.1:0-40336 GCA_036524155.1 Verrucomicrobiia bacterium | reverse complement strand
GGACAGGGGCGGGGACGGCTCGTCCCCGGGCGTTGTCGATGGCTTCCCCAAACCGGGGACGAGCCGTCCCCGCCCCTGTCAGGTCCGCCGCAGCGACCCGAGCAGTTATGAATGATTTAGGAACGATCTCATGAAAACCAGAATTCTAGCTCTCTCTCTAGTGGCCGGTTTCTCGGCCATGGCGCAAACAAACCAACCGGCGGTCGAGGATTTCAAACCATCCTCACTCAATCAGCCCGGCAAACAATACCCACAGGTAAATTCTGAAAGGCGCGTGCGTGCGCGCGTCGTTGCACCGCAGGCCCAAAGCGTGATGCTTGATATAGGCGCTGTGAAATATCCCCTGACCAAAGGTGAGGACGGCGCCTGGATAGGCGAGTCGCGACCGCAGGACGAAGGCTTTCACTATTACCAGATCCTCGTCGATGGTGCTGCGGTTCCGGATCCTGGTAGCCTTTTCTTTTACGGCGCCAGCCGCTGGGGCAGTGGCGTCGAAGTCCCCGCCTACGACCAGGAATTCTATGCCCTTAAGGACGTGCCTCACGGCCAATTGCGTCAGACCCTTTACTATTCCAAAAACGCCAACGCCAATCTCCGCTGCTTCGTTTATACCCCTCCGGATTATGAGAAGGATTCGTCCCGACGCTACCCCGTGTTGTATCTGCAGCATGGTGGCGGGGAGGATGAAACCGGTTGGGGCAGCCAGGGACACGCTGGTCTAATCATGGACAACCTGATTGCCGAGGGAAAGGCCAAGCCATTCATGATCGTGATGGCCAACAGCTATGTTCCCGGCAGTGCTGCAAACGCCGGTCCCGGCGGACGCGGCCGCTTCAACTTCAGCGCTTTCGAGCGAGTTCTCATCGACGATCTGCTCCCCTTCATCGATGCCAATTATCGGACTTTGGCAGACCAGCCTAATCGAGCTATGGCTGGCCTTTCCATGGGTGGAATGCAGACCCGCCAGATCACTCTTGCCAACCTCGACAAGTTCTCCCACATCGGGATTTTTAGCGGCGGCAGCATCGCTCCGACCAACATCACCGACATGGCGGGGTTCAAGCAGAAGGTAAAGGTGGTGTTTGTCGGCTACGGCAGTCGTGAACTGGGCGGTAATCGTGGAGGATTTGGGGGCGATCCCAAGGCAAACACGCAGGCGCTCAAGGCGGAGGGCGTAAACACTTACTTTTACGTGTCTCCTGAAACGGCGCATGAGTGGCAGTCCTGGCGACGGAGCCTTTATCAGTTTGCACCGCTACTGTTCCAGGACCATCCGGTGGAAATGGCTGCCGCACAAGTCCCGGCTGTGGCACCCGTAGCAACGCCTGCTCCCACGAAAAGTAGCCCAGCGGCGGCTACGACTGAAGGCGGCATCATTCGCATCAAAGCCGGTAAATCCGAGCCGGTCAAAGATGCTGAAGGCAATGTATGGCAGGCCGAGCAGGGTTTTGAAGGCGGCCAAACGATAGAGCGTCCCGACATCCAGATCGCCAACACGAAGAGCCCCGATCTTTACCGGGCGGAGCACTACAGCATGGATTCTTTCTCGTGGCCTGTTCCGAACGGAAAGTACCTGGTGAAACTGCATTTCGCAGAAACCTTCGAAGGAATTACTGGGCCGGGCCAACGCGTTTTTTCTTTCAACGTCCAGGGACACGAGTTCAAAGACTTCGATGTTTGGGTCAAAGCCGGCGGGTTTTTGAAAGCGTACGTGGAGACCGTCCCCGTCGAGGTCACCGACGGCAAGATCAAGGTGACTTTCACGCCGAACGTCGAGAACCCCCAAATCTGCGCGATTGAGATTGCCCCGGAAGGAATGTCTGCTTCGGCCGCAGCTTCAGCCGATGCAAAGGTGATCCGGATCAAAGCCGGCAAATCCGAGCCGGTCAAAGATGCGGAAGGCAATGTATGGCAAGCCGATCAGGGTTTTGAAGGTGGCCAAACTATTGAACGACCTGAAATCCAGATCGCGAACACGAAGAGCCCCGATCTATACCGGTCCGAGCACTACAGCATGGATTCTTTCTCGTGGCCTGTTCCGAACGGAAAGTACCTGGTGAAACTGCATTTCGCAGAAACCTTCGAAGGAATCACTGGGCCGGGCCAACGCGTATTCTCTTTCAATGTCCAGGGGCGCGAGTTCAAGGACTTTGATGTCTGGGTCAAGGCGGGTGGGTTCTTGAAGGCTTACATCGAGGCAGTCCCCGTCGAGGTGACCGATGGTAAGGTTAAAGTGACCTTCACCCCAAACGTCGAGAACCCCCAAATCTGTGCGATCGAGATTATTCCGCAGGGAGCTCGTGAGACCAGCAAGGGAACTTCCGCAGCTGCCGCTGGGACCCTCACGACGGACCTGACAGGAACCTGGAAGGCCGAGTTCGACACGCAGATCGGCCTGCAGAAATACACCTTCGTGCTAAAGCAGGAAGGTTCCAGTCTGACAGGCAAGGCGACCGCAGACATCAACGGTGACAAGCACGAAACCGAGTTGAAGGAAGGTAAAATAGATGGCGACTCTGTGGTGTTCGTCGAAATGTTCAACTTCCAAGGCAACGACCTGCGAATCGTTTATACCGGCAAAGTCATGGGGAATGAAATGAAATTGACCCGCCAGGTCGGCGAGGTCGCCAAAGAGGAACTGGTGGCGAAACGTGCGGGGCCAGATGCTCGTTTGCAGGCTGCTCCAGCCCAAGCGGCCGCGGAACCCGGCGGGCGCAGAGGTGGTGGACGCGGCGGATTCGGCGCTCCCGTTACTCTCAGCCCGGAAGATAACAAAGAAGCCTTCCCGAAGCCTCCGGAAGGTTTTGACAAAGTCCGCGAAGACATCGCCCACGGCAGGCTTGAGCGAGTTGATTACGACTCCAAGACTATCGGCATTAAACGGTGGATGGAGGTATATACTCCGCCTGGATATTCGAAAGGTAAGAAGTATCCCATTCTGTTCCTGTTGCACGGCATCGGGGGGAATGAAAACCGGGAATGGGCGAGGGGCGGTGCGGCCAATGTGGTCCTCGATAATCTAATCGCCGACAAGAAGATCGAGCCCATGATCATGGTTTTGCCCAACGGCAATGCCACCACCAACACTGCCAACACGGGGCGTAGCCGGCGAGGCGGTTTCAGCGGCGATGGCGACCCTGCTGCCCTTGCAGGTGATGGCTGGGGAAAAAACTTCGAGAGCGACCTGATAAAGGACATTATTCCATTTATTGAATCGCACTATTCTGTGTATGCCGATCGCGAACACCGCGCACTGGCCGGGCTATCGATGGGCGGCGGGCAGTCGCTCGACTTCGGGTTAGGCAACCTCGACACCTTTGCAAACGTCGGAGGTTTCTCGTCGGCCCCGAACACACGGGCACCCGAGGTGCTGGTTCCTGATCCAGCAAAAGCCAGGGAAGAACTAAAAGTGCTGTGGATCTCCTGCGGCAGGAAAGACGGGCTGATGACCTTCAGCTTGCGGACGCACGCCTATCTGAAAGAGAAAAATGTTCCGCACATTTGGCAGGTGGATGACAACGCCCATGACTTTAACCATTGGAAAAACAGTCTGTATTGGTTCGCTCAGCAGATATTCAAATAGACGTCGCCTCGGCTGAAACATTTAATCTATGAAGAAACAACTATCATTCGTGCTCGTCGCGTGTGCTTTCTTTGTTGCCGGTTCCCTAATGGACGTGCTGGCAGCCGACGTCACCGGCACTTGGCGTTCCGAGTTCGATTCGCAAATCGGCCATCAGTTCTACACCTTCACCTTCAAGCAGGACGGCTCCAAATTGACCGGGAAAGCCAACTCCGAAGCCGGCGACCGGAAGCGCGAAGCTGAACTGAGAGAAGGAAAGGTGGACGGCGACACGATCTCGTTCGCGGAGATCCTGAGTCTCCAGGACCGAGAGATTCGGATCAGCTACACCGGCAAGATTTCGGCTGACGGCAACGAAATCAGATTCACGCGGGAGGTCGGCGACTTTGGCAAAGCCGACATCGTAGCTAAACGCGAGCAGACCAAGGCCGGTACGACCGCGACGGCCGCAAAGAGCATCCGGATTAAAGCCGGCAAATCGGAGGCAGTCAAAGATGCCGAGGGCAATGTCTGGCTGGCCGACCAGGGTTTCGAGGGCGGCCAAACCATCGAACGTCCCGATATCGAGATCGGCAACACAAAGAGCCCCGACCTTTACCGGTCTGAGCACTACAGCATGGACTCGTTTTCCTGGCCGGTGCCCAACGGGCACTACGTGGTGAAGCTGCACTTCGCCGAAACATTCGAGGGCATCACCGGGCCGGGTCAACGCGTGTTCTCGTTTAACGTCCAGGGGAGAGATTTCAAAGACTTCGACCCATGGGTCAAAGCGGGCGGATTTTTGAAGGCCTATGTGGAGACTGTCCCCGTGGAAGTCACCGATGGGAAAATCAAGGTGACCTTCACGCCCAAAGTCGAGAATCCGCAAATCTGCGCGATTGAGATCATCCCACAGTCTGGCGCCGAGGCCGGCGCGACCGCGACCGCTCCCGCCCCCGCCGCTTCCTCCGCACAAGCCGATGCCACACCGGCTCCAACGCCACCCGCGGGCCCCACGGTTCTGAAAATTGATGCCGGCAAAGTCATCGGCAAACTCAGTCCTATGCTGTACGGGCTGATGACCGAAGAAATCAATTTCGCCTACGAGGGTGGCCTCTACGGAGAACTCATCCGCAACCGCTCCTTCAAAGCAGATGCCGTGGTTCCGCGCGTTACTCCCGACACTTACGAAACAGGGAAATACCTTCCGGTCACTTTTCGGCCTGACACCAAGCCCAGGTACTGGACGGTCGTGGGCGGAGCCTCGATTGTCCTCGACACGAATGCTCCGTTAAACGAATTCCTGAATGTCAGCCTGAAGATCAACGCTGCGTCGGCGACAGCCGCTGCGCCGGTTGGCGTTGCTAATGGCGGTTACTGGGGAATTCCCGTGAAGCCAAAGACGGCCTACAGCTTGTCGTTCTTTGCGAAAGCGGACCCCGGCTTTACAGGACCCTTGACGGTGA
This sequence comes from Verrucomicrobiia bacterium, assembly GCA_036524155.1. GTDB lineage: Bacteria > Verrucomicrobiota > Verrucomicrobiia > Limisphaerales > UBA8199 > DATDCV01. The sequence goes on along the minus strand of DATDCV010000031.1, from coordinate 35,308 downwards.
GCATCGAAAGCGCCGATGGCAAGACCACTTATGCAAGCGCCGAAATCTCCGGGCTGACCACGAGCTGGAAGAACTTCCAAGCCAGATTGAAGACCAGGCATGTTCCCGCCTCAAAGGAAAACGTTTTCAAGCTTACGACTCGAAAGCCAGGTACAGTCTGGTTACAGAACGTTTCCCTGTTCCCACCCACATACAAGAATCGGAAGAATGGCAACCGCGTGGACATCATGGAAATGCTGGCGGCCATGAAGCCCAAGTTCCTCCGGTTCCCCGGCGGCAATTATCTTGAGGGCAACGCATTCAATCAGCGTTTCAACTGGAAGGAAACCATCGGCCCCCTGGAACGGCGTCCTGGCCATCCCAGTCCCTGGGGTTACTGGTCCACCGATGGTTTTGGGCTCCTCGAATTTGCGGAGTGGTGCGAGGACCTGAACATGGAGCCCCTGCTCGGCGTCTTTGCGGGCTACTGCCTCGGCCAGGGTGGTGTCATCCCTGCCGGCCCCAAGCTCGACCCGTATGTTCAGGAAGCGCTCGAAGAGATCGAGTATCTCATTGGTGACGCCAAGACGACAAAATGGGGCGCGCAGCGCGCCAGGGATGGGCACCCCAAGCCCTTCAAAATGCAATATGTGGAGGTCGGGAACGAGGATTGGTTTGACCGCAGCGGCACCGATCGAAATGGGACTTATGACGGACGGTTCGCGCAATTCTACGACGCCATCAAAAAGAAATACCCACAGTTGAAGGTGATTTCTTCAGCCGGCTATGAACAACCCCAGAGCCTCTGGGTGAAAAGCCGCACGCCAGACCTGGTCGACGAACACTTCTATCGCAACATGGAAGAAATGATGGCGCAGGCGTTCAGGTATGACACCTACGGGCGTACCAACGGGCCGAACATCTTCTGCGGTGAATGGGCTACGCGCGTCGGTTCGCCCACGCCGAATATGTCCGGAGCGCTCGGCGACGGCGCCTGGATGTCGTGTATGGAGCGCAACTCGGACATTGTTCTCCTGTCCTGTTATGCGCCTCTGTTCGTCAACGTCAGCCAGCTCAACGGGCAGGGCCGTTCGATGCAATGGAGTTCGGATCTGATTGGCTACGACGCACTGACCAGCTACGCCTCGCCATCGTATTATTCGCAAAAGATGTTCAGCACCATGCATGGCGACGAAATCCTCGCAACGGATTCGCAAAAAATCCCGACCCGCACCTGGCAGCGGCAGGGGCGCCGCGGTGGTGCTGCTCCGCCGCCGCAGCAACTCAAGGAGATCTTCTTTGTGGCCACTCGCGAGGCCAGGAGCGGGGTCATCTACCTGAAGGTGGTGAATACGGCGGGTTCCGCGAAGCAGATCAACGTTCAGGTCGACGGCGCGCCAAAACTCAAAGCGAGAGCCGAAGCGGTGGTGTTGGCCGCGAAAACGCTGGACGACACCAACTCCATCGACAAACCGGAAAACCTCATCCCGCACACGGAAACGGTGACGGGCATCGGTCCGAGCTTCTCCCGCGAGTTTCCGCCGTATTCCGTTACGGTCCTGAAATTGAAAACGAAGTGACTGCTCAGCTCGCTCGTGCGGGCTTGATAGGGGCGGGGACGGCTCGTCCCCGGTTTTGGCAAGCCAGCGGCAGTACCCGGGGACGAGCCGTCCCCGCCCCTGTCTGCGCTGGGCGGACGACTTTTGCAGCGATGAACAACTCGACCCGGCCCTGTTCTCGCCTATCCGTGTTGCTGGCGGCCGCCACCCTGTTAAGCCAGGCAGCACCGTCGGATTCAGCGATGCTTCCTGCCGCGGCCCAACGGCATTGGACGGCCGATAACGGTGACGGTACTTACTCGAACCCTTTGTTCTACGAAGAGTTCGAGGATCCGGACATTATCCGGGTCGGTGAAGATTATTACCTTGTCGGAACGACGATGCACATGAACCCCGCGGTTCAGATCATGCATTCCAAGGACCTGGTAAACTGGGAACTGGCGGGCTACTGCATGGAGCGGCTCGACCTTGGTCCGGCTTTCCGGCTGGAGGGCGGGAATGTCTATGGCCGGGGCATTTGGGCACCCTGCATCCGCTTTCATAAAGGGATGTTCTACATCTTCTCGAACGTCAACGGCGTGGGCCTGCAGGTCTTCCGCTCCAAATCAATTTACGGCCCCTGGGAGCGGAACCAATTGCCCGGACGCCATGATCTCTCAGTGTTGTTTGATGATGACGGCAAGGTTTACATCATCTCCGGCGCCCGCAGCCCGTATCCAATCGAGGAGCTTGCGCCCGACCTGAGGTCCTTCAACACGAATGCGCTCAGAAGGGCCCTGATCGGCCGGATGGGCGAAGGCCATCACCTCTATAAAATCAATGGCAAGTACGTCGATGTGTCAGCCATCCCGGGCGGCCCCGTGGACCAGATGGTTGCGGTGGCCGACTCCATTGAAGGCCCGTGGAAGATCGAGCGCATGGTCCAGGGCGAGTCGCTGGGTGTGACCGCCGCCGCACCCCTGCGCGCCCAACCCGATGATCGCGGACTTTGGCTTCACCAGGGCGGGATGGTCGACATCCCCTCGGGCGAATGGTGGAGTGTCATCATGTCGGACCACGGCAGCGCCGGCCGGATGGTGGCTTTGGTGCCCATCACCTGGGACAATGGGTTCCCGCTGATCGGCCTGCCCGGCAATCTGAGGAAGGCGCCGAACACCTGGCTAAAGCCGAACACCGGCCATTCCGGGGAACCGAAACCGGCATTCATTCACGACGACAACTTCGACAGCGGCAAGCTCAATCCCCACTGGCAATGGAACCATGTGCCGGATGATGCCAAATGGTCGCTTACCGAAAAGCCCGGTGTGCTTCGCCTTCATTCCCTGACCGCCAGCGATCTCTGGTCAGCCCGCAACAGCCTTTGCCAGCGTCCCCCCGGACCTGAATCCGTCATGACCGTCGAATTGGACTCCTCCGGTTTGAAGGTCGGTGACAACGCCGGTTTGGCGCTGTTGAGCAGTCCCTATGCCGGTATCAGCGTGGTGAAATCCGCCGAAGGCACCACGCTGCAGTTCTTCCGTGGCACAGCCCCCCAGCGTCGCGGCAACGCCACTGCTCCCACCAACACAGTCGTCCGAGGATCTGAGAATCCCCCGTCTCACGTGTGGTTGCGCGTGGCGTGCAATTTCGATACGGACGAAGCCATCTTCAGTTGGAGCGCCGATGGCGGGCAATTCACGCCTCTGGGCGGCTCCTTCATCATGACGTTCCAGTTGACCACCTTCCAGGGCGTTCGGCCCGCGTTGTTCAACTTCAACACCTCCGGCGAGCCGGGCGGCTATGCCGACTTTGATAATTATGTCGTTGAAGAACCCCGAGCCAGGGGCATCGAACGCGAAATTCCGGTGGGCAAAACAATCATCCTGACCAGCGGAGCAGATAGCAGCTTCCTGGCGGCGGCAACACTGAGCAATGTCCTGGTGGAAGTCCCGGCCGAAGCCTCGGGCGCGATTCCTCAGAATGCGAAATTTCAGGTTATTGATTTGGGCAAGGGCCGTGTGGCACTCAAGTGCGCAAACGGTCGATTCGTTTCCGCTGCCGGAGAAGCTGCTGAGTTGAAAGATCTCGGCGGCAAACCACCCGGCGACGCCGAATCGTTTCAATGGGTCAACCTCATGCGTGGCGACACTATGCTCATGTCTCTCGTTAATCATCGGTATCTGGCCACCAAACCTAACGAGCCGGGGCCGGTTACAGTCTCCGCCACCGGGCCGCGCCCGGCTCGCAAAGGGGGAGAATGCTTCAAATGGAAAGCGGTGGAATAATGCGCAACGCCTCAACCGACGTATTCCCGCTCCGGAGCCAAGACGCCCTGCCGCTCTCACCACGCTGGTTATGACCAAAAGAACATCCCCAAAAGCCGAAACAAACGTTTCGGCTGTCGCGCCGTACAGAAACCTCAACCTTCCCGCAGCCCGTCGCGCCAAGGACCTCCTCGCGAGGATGACCCTCGAGGAAAAGGCCGCCCAGATGGTCTGCATATGGCAGCAGAAGCAGCAGAAGCTTCTGGATAAGGAGGGTCGGTTTGATCCCGAAAGAGCAAAAGCCGCCTTCAGAAACGGTCGTGGTCTCGGCCAGGTCGGTCGCCCCAGTGACTCAGGCAGCCCACCCGGCGAGCCTTGGAAAGGCCAAACTGCGCGTGGCATGGCCGAACTCACCAATGCAATCCAGGAATTTCTTATCGAGAACAGCCGCCTCGGAATTCCAGTCATTTTTCATGAGGAATGCCTGCACGGGCATGCCGCTCGCGAGGGCACGAGCTTTCCCCAGCCCATCGGCCTGGGCGCCACGTTTAACCCGGCGTTGGTCGAGCAACTGTTCACGATGACGGCCCATGAGGCTCGCGTGCGCGGCACGCACCAGGCGCTCACACCGGTCGTGGACGTGGCCCGCGATGCCCGGTGGGGCCGTGTCGAGGAGACTTACGGCGAGGACACCTACCTGAACACGCGGCTTGGCATCGCCGCCGTGCGAGGGTTCCAGGGCGACGCTTCGTTTCGGGACAAGCAACGCGTCATCGCCACGCTCAAGCACTTCGCCGGCCACGGTCAGCCCGAATCGGGGATGAATTGCGCCCCGGCGAACGTTTCGGAACGCGTACTGCGAGAGACTTTCTTGCAGCCCTTCCACGACGTTCTGCGCGAGGCTGGAGCTATCAGCGTGATGGCTTCCTATAACGAGATCGACGGCGTGCCCGCTCATGCGAACAAGTGGCTCCTGCGCGATGTGCTGCGGAAGGAATGGGGCTTCAAGGGCTTTGTCGTTTCGGATTATTACGCCATCTGGGAGCTGGGTTACCGTCCCGACACCCACGGGCACTTCGTCGCAAAAGACAAAAGGGAGGCCTGCCGGCTGGCGGTGGAGGCGGGCGTGAACATCGAGTTGCCGGAGCCCGATTGTTATCTGCATCTGGTGGAACTTGTCCGCAAGGGCGTGCTCAAGGAAGAGCAACTGGATGAGCTCGTTGGCCCGATGCTCCTTTGGAAGTTTCAGATGGGCCTGTTCGATGACCCATACGTGGATCCAGACGAGGCGGAACGGGTCGTCGGCTGTGAAGAGCATCGCGATTTGGCGCTCCAGGCGGCGCGCGAAACCATCACGCTGCTCAAAAACGAGAATCAGCTCGCGCCTCTCGATCCTTCTAAACTGAGCGCCATCGCCGTCATCGGTCCGAACGCTCATCGCGTGCTGCTGGGAGGCTACAGCGGATTGCCAAAGGTCAATATAACAGTGCTCGAGGGAATCCAGGCAAAGGTCGGTGATCGCGTGAAGGTGCTTTATTCCGAAGGTTGCCGGATCACGGAGGGCGGATCGTGGCAGCAGGATGAGGTCATCCCCAGTGACCCTGCCGAAGATCGAAAACGCATTGCCGAGGCGGTGGAGGTCGGCAAGCGGGCGGACGTCATTGTATTGGCCATCGGCGGCAACGAACAAACTTCACGCGAAGCCTGGGGCCTCAAACACATGGGCGATCGGACGAGCCTGGACCTCATCGGGCTCCAGGACGAACTGGTGGACGCCATGCTCGCGACGGGCAAGCCGGTGATCGCCTTGCTCTTTAATGGCCGCCCGCTTTCCATCAAGAGTGTGGCCCAAAAGGTGCCGGTAATATTTGAATGCTGGTATCTCGGCCAGGAATGCGGCCGTGCCGTGGCGGATGTCTTGTTCGGCGACATCAATCCCGGTGGCAAGCTCCCCATCTCCATCCCGCGTTCCGTCGGCCACCTCCCGGTCTTCTACAACCACAAACCTTCGGCGCGGCGCGGTTACCTTTGGGACGAGGTCTCACCATTATTTCCCTTCGGCTTTGGGCTCAGCTACACCACGTTCAAGCTCGAAAACGTCCGCCTGGGAAAGAAGAGGATCTCCCGCAAGGATTCGACACGGGTTCTGGTGGACGTGACGAATACCGGGAAGCGGGCCGGCTCCGAAGTCGTGCAGATGTACATCCGCGATTGCGTGAGCTCGGTCACGCGCCCCGTGAAGGAACTAAAAGGTTTTCAGAAGGTCTGGCTCGAACCCGGCGAGAAGAAGACGGTTATCCTGGAGATTTCTCCGGAGGCGCTGGCCTTCTACGATGTGCACATGAATTACGCGGTCGAGCCGGGCGACTTCGAAATTTTGATCGGGACCTCTTCGCGAGATGCCGATTTGCAGAAAGTTGCTTTAACCGTTCGAAACTGATTTCCCGCCGATGGACATCAACCAAAGCTCCCGAGTTCCCCATACAGGGCGCGGTGGTCTTCTTTGACCCGGCTTATGACCAATTCCTCCCAAAAACTCTCCGTCATCGAAACCGCCGGATACAGCTGCGGGGACGCCGCCGCGAATTTCGTCTTCATGACGATGGTGCTTTTCCAGCTCAACTTCTACACGGACACCTTTGGATTGTCCGCTGCCGTGGCCGCGGCGATCCTGCTGTGGCCACGGTTGTGGGACGCGGTCGCTGATCCAATCGTTGGCATCCTGGCGGATCGCACCAACACACGCTGGGGGAAGTTCCGTCCGTGGATTCTATTCACCGCAGTGCCTTGGGCAGTAATCATGGTCCTCGCCTACACAACACCCACAGGCTGGAGCATGGGTGCGCTGGTCACCTACGCGGTGATCACTAATACCTTGCTCATGTCGGTTTATTCGATGAACAACATGCCGTACGCGGCCCTCGGCGGGGTTATGACTGGCGATATCAACGAGCGCGCGAAGCTCAATTCCTTTCGATTCATTGCTGTCAACGCGGCGCAGTTCATTGTCGGTGGCTTCACGCTGCCATTGGTGGCGAAATTCGCCAACGGTCACGACCGTCAGTACGGCTGGCGCATGACCATGACCATCTGGGCGGTTCTTTGCCTGATCCTTTTTTTGATCACATTCGCCACCACGCGCGAACGCATTCACCCGCCCAGGACGGAACGGTCATCCCCGAAGCAGGATTTTCTGGATCTGTTGAAAAATGGCCCGTGGAAAATCATGTTCTGTTGGACCCTGGTGCATTTTGCGATCCTGTCGTTTCGGGGCGGCGCGCTTTACAACTACTATCATCACTATGCGGACAAAACGGCGATGTTCGATTTTCTGGCACGATGTGGTTTGGCCGGCCCTACAGTAGGCGAGCGGCCTGGGGGAATCCTCGAGACCCTTGGCTACATCGTTCACGGCGACCGCGCGAATCTGGCAAACTCGAATGTCGCCGATGTGTTTAACAGCATTATCAACATGCTCGGCACTGGCCTGATCATGATAGTGATCTTGTTGTCGCCGGGGCTGGCTCGAAAGTTCGGCAAAAAAGCCGTGTCCGCTGTCGGCTTTGCTCTGGCCACGGTTGGCACGCTCGCATTCTATCTTCTGCCGTCAACGAACGTGTGGGGGATGTTGGGGCTCACAGCTTTCATCTCCATCGTCTATGCGCCCACAATTCCGCTTACGTGGGCCATCTTCGCGGATGTGGCCGACTATTCGGAATGGAAGCTGGGCCGGCGGTTTACCGGCATGGTGTTCGCCACGATTGGATTCGCTTTGAAGTCGGGCTTGGCTCTGGGCTCCGCATCGTTCCTCTGGATCATGCAAGCCTTCTTCCAATATGATACAAAGCTTCCTTCGGCACCGAACGCCGTCACAGGCTATCGTTTTAGCAGCGGAATCGCTGTGGGCCTTCTTTTTGCAGCGTGCACGGTCCTACTCTTCAGCTATCCACTGAATAAGCTGACCACCATTCAGATGTCAGACGAACTCGGCGAGCGTCGCAAAAAGAACGAACTCCGGCCCGTTAGCAAAGTCAGGGCTTCTCAGAGCCCTCGGGCGGACTGATGATGTGCAGCTAATGTTCGCGACAATTTACATTCGGAATCTATGCGCTGACGAGAAATGGTTAACGAAGGCGACAAACGCTGTTCGCCTCCATTACAAAGCGCGCAACTCGGCGCAACGTGATCGTCGCGCCTTGTTGACCAAGGTCGCGACCTAAAGTGCGCGGACACAGCGAGAAAAGGCTTACCAGTGCAGGCTAAACACGCACGCATTGGAGGCTTTGCACTTGACCCGCGCTTCCGCTGCAGGACTATTCTTTTCAAGGCGCAAGCTAAATCCGAGATTCTTCGACGACCCGTCGCAGTGGCGAGCTTCCTCTCTGACCAAGATCAAACCGCCGGTTGAGGCAGTTCTCGTATATGTGGACCGGCCGCAAACGATGGAGGCGGTCGATGATTGCCTGGCTGCCAAAACCCCGATGGTCTGGTTGCACGACGCACTGAGCCCGGGGGCTGCTATTCCAGCGGCTATCGACAAGCTGCGGTCTGCAGGTTGCACGGTGATCCCAGGTCTCTGCCCTATGTTTTATCTTCGTCCAGTCGATCCGGCTCACTTCTGTCTCAGGTGGATGTTGCGATTAACTGGGAAGGAGAAAAGAGCCCGTCAGATCACCACGAAAGTGCGCTCGGCTTTGTGCTGCAGCCGGTGATCGACATGCTGGAGGCACGCCAGCGCGGAAGTCCGATCCAAGCCCATCCGACCGTTACGGGCGTTATGACGGTCCTTCAGTTTCACAACTTCGGACTGCAAATCCCGGGCAAGTTCTTTGCGATCGTTGCTCTGCTGCTGCGGTTTGGCAAACAGAACAGAAGCTTGGATGCTCCGTTTGGTCAATAAATTGAGCAGGTGCGGAACCAAGGTCATGTCCTTCCAATAGCAAACCTGCTCACCTGGATTACCGTCCTCGAGTTCGTAGCCAAGCCAGCCCACAGACAAGGCACAGCAGCTCCTTGTGGCTGGTTCGAGTAAGGCGGATTTAAAAGGCAATACGGTACGACCATCGGAGCTTGTGCCTTCGGGGAATAATACGGTGACGACGCGGGTTCTCAGCAGGTTTTCTATTTTCTCCGTTGCCTGCCCGACCCGAGTCCTCTTTCGACGGTCAACGAACACCGTGCCAGCCAAAGCGGCGAACCAACCAAGGATCGGCCAGAATTTGACCTCTCGCTTGGCCACAAAGGCTGCTGGCGCGAGGGCGCCCAAAACTAAAATATCCAGGTAGCTAAGGTGATTGCAGACGAGCAATCCGCTCGTGGGAATCGGGCCTTGCGTCTCGACTTCGACATTGAATACCCGCAAAGCACGCCGGCAGCTCTGCTGAAGCCATTTGGCGCGAACTGCGGAGAGGTGACAACCTCGTCGAAACGCGACCATGAACATATAACGCAACCCGGCCAGAGCGAACTCGCCCAGAAGCCGGGCCAAGCGCAGGCTCAATCGAGAAGGGTGATTTAGCAGACGCATGGAAATTTCTTTCGAGTACTTAGGTTCGCCTCCACTAGGCGAGGAACCTCTGGCGTACTGGCTCTGGAAGCCTGTCCAGGTCAAGCAGAGTGAGAAAGTCGATGGTCTTGAATTCGCGATCCAAGGCAGGCGGGCCACAGATCTTTGCACCGATGGTCAAGTAGGCCCGCAGAAGCTTCGGGATTTTCGCAGGATCCGTAGCGAGAGCGTCCAAAGAGCATTCGTATTCCGGTCGAGGGCGGGTGCGGTATTCGGGGCAGACGAGGTGACGCCGGCATAAGTCGGCGTAAGCGGACGCGCCTGTTGCAGGATCCTGCGTGGTGATCGAGCTGCACCCAAGAAGGTAACGCGCCTTCTTTCCTCGGGCATAATCGGCAACGCCTTTCCAGAGCAAACTGAGCACAACCAGGTTCCGATGCTGCTTGTGAACGCATGCGCGCCCGAGCTCAATGATCTCAGCGCGGAGACGTTCAAAGACCTCAAACTCAAACTCCTGGGCCGAATAGTAACCCAAATGCGTGGCCGCATTCAGGCCTGTCTGCATACGGTAGGTGCCCACGATTTGCTTTGAGGGCAAATGCTCGACTATGAGGTGGTCACAAACGGGATCGAAGCGGTCTTCGTCCAGACCGGTGGCGTAAGATCCCGCCAGTCCTTCATTCAATTCGAGGTTAAACACCTCAAACCGCAATGCCTGCGCGGCGCGGACTTCATCCCCGCTTCTGGCGAGGCGAGTTGCGTAATGCGCCGGTGAGGCGACAACCAGCCGTACTGCATCGAGCGTCGTTTTCATTCTCAAACCAAGGCTCCAATCCTGTCATGCTGTCCAAGGGCTGTCATAGCTGGGTAGCCGCCGACGTTAGGAGGCGCAAAAACTGCTCACACCTGTCAGTCTGCCGCCAGCCTCCTCACGTCGGCGGCTACCTGCAGCCCCCGTTCGATGCGTTCTCGTGCTTCCGTCGAGAGGCCGCGGGACAGCTCCGCATGCTCGTGTTCGGGGCATTCATTCATGGTGGAATGCAGGAGTCTCACCTGCGCACCGAATCGACGGCACCAACTGCATATCAACAAATGAAGCCCAATACCGAGTCGCTCCAGGAAGGAAAGGGGCCGAGCGATGGCTTGAGATTGAAGCCTCGCTGCCTCTTTGCAGGTGAGCGACAGAGCATTGGCACAGGCGGCGAGTTTCTTGGGGCGTTCAGAGTTCACATTCGTTGTTTCATCTTCTTGCCACTTGGGCGATTCGCCCGGCGGCAGCGTCCATAGGTGAGTCGGCTCAAACCGAGAAGCCTTACAGAAAACCGCGTGTAAGGAACTTCTTCGGTGTTCGACGAATTGGAGAAACGTGCATCTGCACATCAACCAAGAATTATTTTTGAGACAATGAACTCCGACACATTGACCATGGAAAGACCGGCCACCATGCCTCTCGGCCGAATGCACGTCCCGGATACCAAGTTCATCGAGGAGCAATTCCCGGAGCCGGTCGTGCCGGCTTGTCCGATCAACAAGGTGCTCCGGGGCCAAAAGGCGATTGTCACGGGCGGCAGTTCTGGCATCGGGAGAGGCATTGCCACCGCGCTGGGCCATGCCGGGGCGGACGTGGTGGTGAATTACACTTCCCGAGCCGAAGAGGCCGAGAAAGTCGCCGAGGAGATTCGCCGATGCGGCACCAAGTCCGTTACCTTCAAGGCCGATGTCTCAAAGGAAGATCAGGTCCAGGCAATGTTCAAGCGCGCGATCGAGGAGTTCGGCACCGTCGATATCTTGATCAACAACGCCGGCTTGCAAAAAGACGCGCCCATTGACCAGATGACGCTGGCACAGTGGCAAATGGTCCTGGATGTGAACTTGACCGGTCAGTTCCTTTGCGCGCGAGAAGCGATTCGCGAGTTCAAGCGTCGCGGGGTGCGGAAGGATATTTCGTGTGCCGCGGGGAAAATCATCTGCATCAGCTCCGTTCACGAAGTGATTCCCTGGGCAGGGCATGTCAACTACGCCGCGAGCAAAGGCGGAGTCCTGCTGATGATGAAGAGTATTGCGCAGGAAGTGGCGCCCTATCGTATCCGGGTCAATAGTGTGGCGCCCGGCGCGATCCGCACCCCGATCAATATGCAGGCGTGGGATACACCCGAAGCTTACCATGAGCTTCTCAAGCTGATCCCTTACAAACGCATTGGCGAGCCCATCGAAATTGGTCGTGCGGCCGTTTGGCTGGCGTCAGATGATTCGGACTACATCCACGGTGCAACCATCTTCGTGGACGGCGGAATGACCTTATACCCCGGATTTGAGACGGGCGGCTAAAGAGATTTATGATTTATGGCTTGATGATTTGGGATTTGGAGGACCTGCGAGGATTTAGGATTTATGAATTATGAATTATGATTTGGAGGATTTGTGAATAGCGGCGAAGAGGGAGGTCAGTTCGCCAGCTTCCGTCTTCAAGGCGGCGAGTCGGCGTGCCGGCAACAAAGCGGACTCTTCAGTGAGTTCCAGCCAGAGAAGCGATTCGTCGGTTTCCTCCAGGACGCGCCCGATCTTGTCTATCCAATCGGCTTTGCTGCGGGCACGACAGGCAGCACGATACCCGGAGGCCACCGCAGTTGCGGACCGAAGGACTTGGTTGGCAATAACTTTTCCCTTCGCGCTGCGGGGCAGCGCGTCGGTCATTTTCATCACACGCAGCGCAAATCTCTTCGTTCGCGCCTGAAGCTCTTCTCGATTCATTGCTCGAAGCTGTGGTGAAGTGCTGGGTCTGTAAATCATAAATCGCAAATCATAAATCATAAATACTATGCGGGCCCAACTCGCCGAAAAACAACGCCTCGCAGAGGACCGCGCGGGTCAGAAGAACTGGAGGCGGTGGGGGCCGTATCTGTCTGAACGACAGTGGGGAACCGTGCGTGAAGATTATAGTCCCTTTGGTAATGCCTGGGAGTATTTCCCGCACGACCACGCTCGCAGCCGCGTTTATCGTTGGGGCGAGGATGGTCTGGCGGGTTTCAGCGACGATCAGCAACGGCTTTGCCTGGGTTTGGCGCTCTGGAACGGCCGTGACCCGATTCTCAAGGAGCGCCTGTTCGGACTGACCAACGGAGAAGGAAACCACGGGGAGGACGTGAAGGAATTGTATTACTACTTGGATGCCACCCCGACGCACTCATACCTGAAGATGCTGTACAAATATCCCCAGCGCGCGTTCCCTTACGCGCGTTTGGTCGAGGAGAATAGCCGACGAGGCAAGGACCAGCCGGAGTTTGAGTTACTCGATGCGGGAGTCTTTGACGATGACAGGTATTTCGATGTTTTTGTGGAGTATGCCAAGGCCGGCCCGGACGCGGTTTTGATGTGCATCACAGTGCATAACCGAGGGCCGGAAGCGGCGACAATCCACGTGCTACCCCAAATCTGGTTCCGCAATACCTGGGCGTGGAAGCCTGGGGTGACAAGCCCGAGGCTTGAGGACGCCGGTGGCGGCTCGAGTAAAGTCCAACATCCTGAACTCGGTGGTTTCCGTCTGCACTGCGAAGGAGAACCGCAACTCCTCTTCTGTGATAATGAAACGAACGTGCGCCGGCTTTACGGTCAGTCGGATGCACAAGGTTATTTTAAAGATGCCTTCCACGAATTCGTGGTGAATGGGAACAAGGGGGCGGTAAACCCGCAAAATGTGGGCACGAAGGTTGCCGCGTTGTATCAAATATCCATCGCACCAAGAGGTTCCGCGTGTGTACGTCTTCGACTCGTAGCCGCCGACGTAAGGAGGCGGAGCATAGATGGCAACGGAGATTCCGACCTATCCGCCTCGTCACCTCGGCGGCTACAAGCATTCGCTGATTTCGACCGAGTCCTTGAACAACGTCGAGGTGAAGCTGATGAGTTCTATTCGGATCTGCAGAAGGAGATTTCGGATCCAGATGCGCGCAATGTCCAGCGCCAGGCCTTGGCTGGGATGATCTGGAGCAAGCAGTTCTTTTATTACGATGTTCCGCAGTGGCTCCGAGGTGACCCGGGGCAATTTCCACCTCCGGCCGAGCGCAAGTGGGGACGCAACCGGGAATGGGCTCACCTCAACAACGCGGACATCCTGTCCATGCCAGACAAGTGGGAATACCCGTGGTACGCCGCCTGGGATCTGGCATTCCACTGCATCCCGTTGGCGCTGGTGGATGCCGAGTTCGCCAAAAACCAGCTCGTGCTGCTGACCCGCGAGTGGTACATGCACCCCAACGGCCAACTACCGGCGTACGAATGGGCTTTCGGCGATGTCAACCCGCCGGTGCACGCCTGGGCCACCTGGCGAGTATTCCAAATGGACCGCAAGCAACGGGGTGATCGGGGCGATCTGGCGTTCCTGGAACGCGTGTTCCACAAGCTCATGCTCAACTTCACTTGGTGGGTAAATCGCAAGGACGCCCAGGGTCGGAATATCTTCCAGGGCGGCTTTCTCGGGCTGGACAACATCGGCGTGTTCGACCGCAGCTCTCCTTTGCCCACCGGTGGATTCATTAACCAGGCCGATGGCACCAGTTGGATGGCCATGTATTGCCTCAACCTCATGCGCATCGCGCTGGAATTGGCCAGGCACAATCATGTGTACGAAGATATCGCCACCAAATTTTTCGAGCATTTCCTGCATATCGCCGAAGCCATGAACAATATTGGCGAAGGCGGCCTCGGATTGTGGTCCGACAAAGACGAGTTTTACTATGATGTGCTGAACCTCCCCAATGGCGAAATGACCCCGCTGAAGGTCCGATCCATGGTCGGCCTGATTCCACTCTTCGCAGTCGAGACTCTCGATGAGGAATTACTCCAAGAGCTTCCGGAGTTTGCTGGACGGCTTCAATGGTTCCTCAATTACCGGCCCGATTTGGCCAAGTTGGTTTCCCGCTGGAACGAGCCGGGCATGGGGCAGCGCCACCTCTTGTCCCTGCTGCGCGGCCACCGAATGAAATGCCTTCTGCGACGCATGCTCGATGAAACCGAATTCCTCTCCGAGTTCGGAATCCGGGCCATTTCCCTCCATCACCTGGAACATCCCTACGAGTACTGGTCCAACGGTTCCTGCCTAACGGTTTCTTACCAACCGGCGGAGTCCAACTCGGGTCTGTTCGGTGGCAATTCCAACTGGCGTGGACCCATTTGGATGCCGGTTAACTACTTGGTAATCGAGGCGCTACAGAAGTTTCATCACTATTATGGGGACGATTTCAAGGTCGAGTGCCCCACTGGCTCGGGCCAATACCTCACGATCGACGGGGTCGCAGAGGAGATTGCCAGGCGGTTGCGGCGGCTGTTCCTCAAAGACCAGAATGGCGAACGCCCGGTGCTCCGTTACCACGATAAGTTGGCGAAGGACCCGCATTTCCGCCACTACGTCCTCTTCCACGAATATTTCCACGGGGACACCGGCCGGGGCGTGGGAGCGTCGCACCAAACTGGTTGGACGGGATTGGTGGCAAAACTGCTCCAAGCGAGGAAGGTGCCGGAAAAGGCCTCAACTAAGACTTCCGAAGCCGGGTCTGTGGTATCGGCATCCCAGTCTCGGTCCAAGAACCGGGCACTGGTGGCGGTTTGAATTCAGAGGCCCAGCCTGCCCAAAAGAACCTCAATTTGCCGCCACATTTCCTCGCGGGGCTTTAAAACCTTTACCACGCGGAAATATCCTTGCAGGAAGGTGAAGATGATCTGCGCCGAAATGTCCGTCTGAAAACTCGACGGCAGCTCGCCGTCACCCTTCGCTCTCTCAAGCCGGGCCGAGATGCGCTCCTCAAATAATCGCATTCCCGATTTGACCGAAGCCCCGAGCTCCGCTTCGTCCAGCACGTCGGACGATAAACTCCGCGCCATCAGGCAAACATGAGGTTTCTTGGGATTGTCCAAATCATCGATTAAGCCCCGAAAAAAGGCTCGTAATGCTTTGCCAACGGACGGTTCAGCATCCAATGCATCCAGCCGTTGCCGGGTTACAGTCTCGTTATAGCGCTTCAGGCATTCCAGATAGAGCCGGTTCTTGCTGCCGAATAAATGGTAAAACGACCCTTCGCCGATTCCCATGGCCCTCAGGAGGTCGCGCATTGAAGCGGCGCTGTAGCCCTTGGCCCAGAACACTTTGGTAGCCCGTTCAATCGCCCGTCCGTAGTTAAATTCGAGTCTTCGACCCATAGAGTTTACCGCCGTCGTCCCACCGACGGCTCCACATTCGCGTAAAACTGTAGCGGACACTACAATAATTTTTGACTATTTTCAACTCCGGTGCGATTTATTGTGTAATGATTGCTACACTAATGCGACTGACTTCGCGTAACGGGTACGAATAACGAATTAAAGAAAGAACTGAACAAATGAAAACGTTTGAAGGTATGACAAAGTATCAAACCATCCAGGTCAACGGCATTAACCTCTTCTATCGAGAAGCCGGAAATGCCACCTCACCCACTGTCCTATTGCTGCATGGGTTTCCCGCGTCCTCTCACATGTTTCGCAACCTGATTCCCAGACTTGCCGACCATTATCATGTCGTGGCGCCCGATTTGCCTGGATTCGGGTTTTCGGATTCTCCGCCCCGAGACCAGTTCAAATACACCTTTGAGAACCTTGCGCGCGTCATTGACGCTTTCACCGAAAAGCTTGGGCTGAAGCGATTCGCGATTTACATATTCGATTACGGTGCGCCGGTTGGCCTGCGCCTCGCGTTGGCACATCCTGAACGAATCTCGGCCATCATTTCTCAAAATGGCAATGCCTACGAGGAAGGACTGAGCGAAGGGTGGAATCCCATCCAGAATTACTGGAAGGAGCCCAGTGCTGGAAACCGCGCGGCCTTACGGGATTTTCTGCAGCCCGAGGCCACTAAATGGCAATACAGGCACGGGGTTGCCGATCCCTCGCTCATCGCTCCAGAAAGCTACGCGCTCGATTCCGCGCTGCTCTCCCGACCAGGGAACGATGAAATTCAGCTCGACCTCTTCCTGGACTACGCCAGCAATGCCAGGCTTTACCCGAAATTCCAGGAATACTTTCGCAAGCAGCATCCACCGTTGCTGGCGGTTTGGGGGCAAAATGATCCATTCTTTTTGCCTGCTGGAGCGAAGGCGTTCACGCGCGACAATCCTGGTGCTCAAGTGCACTTCTATGACACAGGCCATTTTGCCCTTGAAACGCACGCCGCGGAAATTGCCAATGCCGTCACAGAGTTCCTCAGAGGCGTTTCGTTCTAAACGACACCCTCCCCGGGGCACGCCCGCGAACTTGCGTGGGCGTGCCCGCCTCGAGAATAATAACTGTATCAAGCGATACCCTTTGTCCGAACGCTATGCCGACCAAATTCCAACAGACGCTTATGACCCCGACAGTGCGGCAAGCGCAGGGTCAGTATTACGGCATAACATCCAAGCCCTTGCCGACTCCCGAACGAGATGAGCTGACCGCTGAAGAAATCGACTTCATAGCTGCCCGCGACAGCTTCTACATGGCAACGGTCACCGAAGATGGCTGGCCGTATATACAGCATCGTGGCGGACCAAAGGGTTTCTTGAAAGTGCTCGGGCAGAACCAGCTTGGATTTGCCGATTTCAAAGGTAATCGGCAGATGCTCTCGACGGGAAATCTGAACGGCAACGACCGCGTTTGCCTGTTCCTGATGGACTATCCTCACCGTGACCGGCTCAAAATTCTCGGCCGCGCAAAGGTGCTGGATGCCCGTGAACAGCCTGGCTTGGCCGACCAACTCGCGCCGACAAAAGAACTAAGAGGGAGCGTCGAGCGGTTGTTTCTCATTGACGCGCTCGCGTTCGATTGGAACTGCCCGAAATACATCACCCCGCGCTACACCGCCGCCGAGGTGGAACACGTTGTCGCCCCTTTGCGACAGCGAATCGCCGAACTGGAAGCTCAACTCAAGAGCACCAAATGATCAGAGACCCCCGTGAGTTTAATTTAACCTTCATCCTGAACTCACCACGCAAACAATGAATGGATTGCTTATAATCCAATGACCACTCGATCGATCCCCGAGCTGTCAATCGGCAATTTTCGCCGCACCCCTCGACCATCACCAAACGTAGAAAGGCATCATCATGAGCAAAAAAACTGCATATAGCACCGTCCGACCGTCAAATGCTCCCAACTTGACCCAGCGCCCGCCGCGCAGCCCGCGCTCTCGCCTCGGCGACTACTCGCTGCTGCCACGGATGCTCGACAAGGGTCGCGCCACCCTGGCCGGCACAAACGGCGAGTATCACTTCGACTGCCCACTGGACAAGCGCATCCTCAGCTTCGTGGGGATTGACCCGAATAAGCTCCTCGCCCGACTGAAGAAAGGCAGCGGTGATGGCGAAATCCTGGAATGGATTCAGGCCAACGCCAAACACAAACGCACACCGTGGGAAATCCAGCAGTGGAGCGATTACATGGATCGCCGCGGCCCGGACGGCGACCCCGAAACCCTGCAATTCTTTGCCGAGTGCGTAGCCAAATTCACCAAAACCCGCGAAGACATTAAGACTTGGGCCGACCTGCTCGAACTTGACGACTTCGTCAGCTTCGGCGGCAAAGCCTGAATGGTAAGACCTGGAACAGGGAACCGAAAGTGAAAGCGACTATCGAAAATCACCGAAACCAACTTCGGGAGCGAAGTTTTGAAATCCGAACCCGTCCTTGCGGACTTCTGGGCGGAGTGGTGCGGACCATGCAAAATGCTTGAGGTGCGATGGTGGCGGCACAGGGTACGGCAATTTCCGAGCCTCACAACTGAATGTTTTATCCTATGAAACGCAAAGCGGGAGACATATTCCCCAACCTAACGCTTACGACCTCTCAAGGGAAGCCGTTGACGGTTCCCGTGCCCGGTGCCTGCTTCACTCATGTGCAGTTCCGCCGCTGGGCAGGGTGCCCGATCTGCAACACGCACATCGGGTCGCTCCGTCGTAACGCCGACCGGATCGCTGCCGCCGGCATTCACGAAGTACTGTTCTTCCACTCCGCACAGGAGGATGTTAAATCGTTCCACCAGGACTTGCCGTTCGACGCGGTTGCTGACCCCGGCAAGCGATACTATCGCGAACTGGGGGTGGAGCAATCGTGGGCATACGCGATGCATCCTCGGGCGCTGTGGGCGGCCTTTAGGGGTATGGGCAGCAGATTCAACCTTGCCATGACCGGCGGCCCGACTGGGCTGCCAGCAGAGTTTCTCATCGCGGCCGACGGCCTAATCAAAGCTGTCAAGTATGGCCGCCACGCTTACGACCAGTGGTCTGTCGAGGAGGTGTTGGAACTGGCAAAGAAGAGCGCCTTTGTCTGGAGTTCGGAACCGCTCAAGGATGGCGCGACAATGCGGCGCTAAAAAAATTCGCAAGCACGGAGGCTGGACAGCGCAATATGGGGCTTTAGTTCCATTCGCTGTAAGGAACAAAAGCGAGGCTCGACTATCTGATAGACGTGATGAAGTCGGAAACCATTTTTGCCCTGTGCGGAGTGGGGATGACCTGCTTTCTGCTTTCAGCGGGAGCACAGGAAGTTTCGATTCCCGACTCGGGATTGAACGCCGCGATCCGCGAGGCGCTGCAAAAACTCAGCGGGCCTTTGACTGAACAAGACCTGCTCGGTTTGACCAACTTGAGCGCCGGTGGTCGAAGCATCACCAGCGTAGCCGGATTGGAAGCAGCCCGGAACTTGCACATCCTCGATCTGGATAACAACTCGATTACCAATTTCACCATTGCCGGTGTGTTGACGAATCTTTCGATCCTGGACTTATTCAACAATCACCTCGGCAGTTTCGTCCTGTCGAACGCCTCGCCCAATCTCACCATCATTGATATCGCGTTCAATTCACTCGCCCAGTGCTCCCTGCCCGACGGATTGACGAATCTGGACACGCTTTTTCTTGAGGGGAACGCGCTTGCAAATTTCAATTTCCCGGCGGGGCTGACGAGGCTGGCGCAGCTTAATCTCTCGGACAACAGCCTGACCAGTCTCGCCGTGCGCGCGGACATGACGAACTTGCACTCCGTCGATACCTCCTTCAATCAACTGACGAACCTGACCTTGCAGCCCGATCTGAGGCGTTTGGCCAGTCTTACGCTCGATTTTAATCCCCTCCAGACCCTCAGCTTGCCTGCAGGTTTGACCAATTTGAGCGAATTCTTTGCCCGCGACAATCAACTAACAAACCTGACTTTTCCTCCGGATATGACGAACCTGACCTTTGTCGACATTGCCGACAATCAACTTCTGAATCTCACGTTGCCTTCTGGTCTGATTCATATGATCCAGATCGATCTTGGTCAGAATAAACTCAGCAGCCTCAGCTTGCCTGCGGGCATGACCAACCTGAGCACACTCGTTCTCACGGCAAATCAACTGACCAACCTTGTGCTCCCTTCTGATCTGATCCATTTGGCCCAGCTGGACCTTGGTCAGAATAAACTCAGCAGCCTCACCTTGCCTGGGGGCATGACCAACCTGGTCGTGCTTGAGCTTCAGGGAAATCAACTGACGAACCTCACCTTGCCTCCTGATCTCACGAAGTTGGCCACCCTTTTCCTGAACGGAAATCCACTCACGACCCTCGTCTTGTCCGAACAGATGGCGGCCACAAATTTGGCTGCGCCGGTTGCCTTTTTGCGGTCTCAAGGTGTTTCCGTCCTCACCTACCCACTGGCGATCCGGTTGATTGGGCCACATGGGACGGAGCCTGGAGCCTTCGAGTTTGCGCTGATCGGGCCGCCCGGCGTTTATGCCGTCCTTAGCTCTACAAATCTGGCAGCTTGGAGCACTTTGGGCGCTGTGACCAACACACTCGGCAGCGTCCTCTTTAAAGACGTGACGGCCCCGCTGTCGGAGAAATTTTACCGTGCGCTGGCGCAAAGCCCTTCTGCGAACATGGTATTCATCCCGCCTAATACTTTCACGATGGTCAGCCCGACCAATGAGCAGGACCGCAGCATCAACGAAGGTCCGCAATGAGTACAACACTGAACCGCCGGACGTTCCTGGGACGCACAGCCGGAGCGACCGTCGGCGCTCATCTTCATCCAGCGCCGCGGCATGCGGTGGAGACGAGCGCCCAAGTGCGCACGGTCGCCTTCGATGCGTTTCCCATCTTTGATCCGCGCCCGATCTTCGCATTGGCCGAAGAGGTCTTTCCGGGGAGAGGGGCGGAGTTGAGCAAAGCCTGGCGAACACGGCAGGCCATCGCGTTCGCGGCGTTTGCCGGGTGGGACGCTTCGGGCGCGAAATGGTTTGGCTTTCCGGCCATCTGGGTTAATCGCCTGAATGCGCCAGCAGAGGAATTGAATGTCTCGCCGGACTTGACCTGTAGTGATTTGTCGGGTCTGGTCGCTTTCGCCAACTCCCGCCGCTAGACGGTGGCTAAATTTTTGCGGTTGAGAATCTTGGTTTGTCCCTCAGTTCTCTCCGTAAAGAGTTGAAGTGTATGTCCTCTACCAAAATTGCAGCCATTCTCTCAGTCGCCTTATTCGTTGCGGGGCTCGTCGCGATGGTGCGCCACGGACGCATGCAACCCGCAGAGACAACGACCTTTGAACCTCAACGCACGAACGATTTCAAAAAGCCTGAAACCGCAGAGCTGAAACAGAAGATGCCCACCGAGCATCGCCGTACACCACTCCGCGCTACACCATCGAAGAGCTCCAGGCTTTCGAACACGACGGTCGAATCAAGTGAAAAACAGGTTTTAGAATTATGAAGCACCGAGTTTTCGTCCTTGCCGCCGCCGGGCGGGGCGGGCAAGGGTCCTCACTTCTAGCCGTTTGCTCATCGGAATGCGATCATGTGGTTGAAAGCCGTACCTTTTGTAGAAGTCGTATGCGCGCGAATTGCCCCGCGTTACCTGGAGGTCGAGTACCTGGACACCGCGGCGGCTGACAAACTCCTCCACGTGCTCAAGGGCGATTCTGGCAAGCCCCTTCCCGCGATGCTCGGGCTGGAGATAGAATTCCGTGACGGTAGCTTGGCGCCCGCCAAATTCCGGGTCGAAGCCGAAGGTCACCACGATATAACCGACCGGTCGCTTTTGATGTAGGACGAGCCATGCCCCTCCCAATCGCTGCTCGTTCAGTAGCAGCGTCAAGCCCTGGCGAAGTTCCACCTCGTGAAAGGGGATTTGGTCGAATGTGTAGTACTCTCGAACAAAACCCATCAGCAGCGACAGGTCCTTAGAGGTAGCCCTTTTCAAGCGAGCCTGGTTGGTCTTTTCGAAACGTGACGGCATGAAAAAGGAGATAACGCCTATCAGCAGCGCAAATTGTCGTGCGCCGCTGAATGGACCTGTAGCCGCCGACGTAAGTTGGCGGAATTCGGGAGGACAACGAGTCGACGTCTCCGCCTCCTCACGTCGGCGGCTACTATTTCACCAGGCTGCTAGCGCCCGGCTAGGCCCGCGGCGCTCGTTGGAAGTCCGCTTACGGTCATCAATGGATCCAAGGAGCCATTCGGGGGCACGGCAAAGGCGCTAATCGTTCCATTGCCATTGTTGAGGCTATACAGAAATCGTCCATCCCGGCTCTGGACCATGTCTGTCGGATGGCTGTCGCTACCGGTCGAACCGGTCACGCCGCTTGGGTCCAGCAGGTGTAAACTGCCATCGTTGCCTACCCGGAAACCGGAAATTGAACCACTGCCGGCATTGGCTGTATAAATAAAGCGCCCATTTCGGGCCGTGAGCAGCCAGCAGGCGGCAGCCTGGTGTGTTGGCACTGAGCCGCTGATGACGGCGAGATCCCCGTCCTCCGAGATCTGGTACGAAGAGGCGGCGCTCCCCGGCGCTTCGGAGACAAAGAGCCGGTTCTCGCGACCGACATCGAACCCAAAGGGAGTAGCCCCGACTGACTGAAAGGCCTTGGCGTCTGTCACCAGTCCGTCCTGCCCCACAACGAAGGTATCAATCAAGCTCGTCAACCGCTCGGTCACGATCAGCGCATCGCCCTCGCGGCTGAAGGAAACCTGTGCCGGTCCGGTATTATCTGCGCTCAGACCACGGGTCGAATCCGGTAGCGGGACAACCCGTCCGTTCGCGAAGATGAACGCCGTGATGTTGTCCTTGTCGCCAGCCAGGCCACCGGCATTCGGGGCGTAGAGCAGGTTGTGGCGCAGCGCCAGGCTAACGGGCATCCGACCGCCCGAGGCCACCTTGTCCGTGAGCGTCAATCCTCCCCTGGACACGGCCAGGACTGAGATTTCGCCGCTGCCCGCATTGCAGACGAAGACCCAGCGACCGTCACGGCTCAGCAAGACCGAGCCCTGGCTGGGAAACCCTTGGGCCGCTCCGGTGCCCAAGCCGCCGGTGGCTACGCTATCAGTGGCGAGCAGGCTGCCCCGCTCCCCGCGCTCGAACACCAACACATGATTGCCGGCCGCGGCATTGTCCATGGTGTATAAAGCTCCGCCATCCTCGGCCTTCGCTGACCCGGTGAACAACCCCAGGCCAAGCGTCAGACACGTAAAACAGTTCGCGAACAGTGATTTTTTCATATTTCTGCAATATTTCGTTATTTGGTTTTCCACAGCCGGGTAATCCAGTCACACAACATGTGAGCGAGTTCCGGCTATAGGCGCGGCTTGGGGGAATCAGCATCCTGGTACCTCCAAGCAGCCGCACACCTCGAAGTCGAATTACGAACGAAATCCTTACAAAGAATTACTGCGAGGGAGGAGGATCGTTTCTCGAAGCCTCCTGCAGGCGGGTGCGGATCCTATCCTTGGCTTCGTTCGAGAGCTTGTGGGCAGGCGCTGCATCAGCTTCTAGCCCCAGTTCTTTTGCGGCTTTGCGCAGGAATTGGACTTGTGCGACATAACGCCGGCACCAGACGCAGTAAAGCAGATGTATACGCATTCCCAGCCACTGATACCAACGGAGCTTGGCATCCATCGATTGCGACACCAACCGGGTGACTTGCCGACAATTCAACATAGGAGCGAACCTCCGACGGGCATCAAAATGGCGCGTCTCATATTCATTTAGCGTCTCGTTTGGGTCCGAACCAGTTCACCTCAAGACACCGACGCAGACCCATCCGGGCCCGGTGCAGCATCACCCAGAAGTTGTTCGGGGATATTCCAAATTCCTTACAGATTTCCTCCGACGCTATTTCATCGACCTCGCGCCGAAGAAAAACTTGCGCCACCTTTTCCGGAAGCGCCGACACGCATTCCTGGAACGCGGCTTGGAACTCCTTGCTAACCAGGCTTGCGTCGGGTGCTGCCCAAGGTTTGGGAGCAATCCTCGAGATCCAACCATCCTTTCCCGGTCCGCTGGCATGGAAGAACCCTTCTTCCTCCGGCACCTTCTCGGGATCCTCCAACGGCACCTCGCGACTCTGGAGGCGGTAATAGTCAGCCAATTTGTTGCGCAGGATGCCAAAGAGCCACGCGCGTTCAGTGGAGCGTCCGGCGAAGCTGCCGCGGGCTTTAAGAGCGGCCAGGAACGTCTCCTGCACCAGATCCTGCGCCGTGCTCCGCTCTCGAACGCGAACCATCGCGAAGCTGAAGAGCACGTCACCATACTCGTCCAGCCAGCGCTCCGGGTCGACGAGATCGCTTTTCTCGCGCAGCGGGGTGTCGGCGTGTTCGGTTCGTAGCGGCTGGACAGACATTTGCAGGTCAATATTGCTCTTGTTACCAATCGCTCAGGGTGGGCAGGAAGCAAGCAAGACTGTAGCCGCCGACGTGAGGAGGCGGATTCCCTCGGTTCCCCGGCCGTCCGCCTCCTCACGTCGGCGGCTACGGGTGGTCCAGCAGCGGTGGTGTTTGCGGCGGAGGTGGCTCAGAGTTGCGCCTGGCCAGGTAGAGCTTCCAGAATTTCTCCAAGTATCCCTCCTGGAACGGGTGGAGCGTCGGATATCCTGGAACGATTGTCCCGAGGTAAGGCCATTCCCGTTCGCTCTCAACCAAGCCGGCCCGCACAGGGTTCGCCAGGGTGTAAAAGCAAAAGCTGGCGAAGGCATTGCGCATCCGCTCCTTTTCCCGTAAGACATGATCGTGCGGCTGATGCTGCCACTCCCGCCCTCCGCCCAGAGCGGGTTCGAGTTGGGTGCGCAAGAACTTCATCGCATTAAGCTGGTCGCTTTCGCGCCGCATCCCCATCCATATCAGGTGCAGATGATCCGGCATCAGGCAATACGCTGGACAAAAAAGATCTTCGCGTGCGGCCGCGTGGAGCATCAATTCCCGAAAGGTCGTATGAAACTCGGGAGTGAGCCAGCCTCGTGCTCGTTCCTCCAAGGTGTTCGTCCAAAAGACTACGGCGTGTCCCTGGTAAAAGTGCTTTTCGAGGCGAGGGAGGCTTCCTTTCTCTGGCGGCGTCATGGTTCTCGTATGTCCGTTACTCAGGCCAATGTCAAGCGATCGAGCCCTGTAGCCGCCGACGTGAGGAGGCGGATTCTTCCGGTTTCTCAGGTTCTCCGCCTCGTTACCTCGGCGGCTACGGGAGCACTCCACCTCCTCACCTCGGCGGCTACATGTAAGGGTTCCGCTACTGGGCCGACTCAATTGCAGATGTGGTTCTCAAAAGCACACCACGCAAAAACGAAGACAAACAATTGACAAATACAGCAACTAACGGAGAAAACATGAAATCGAAAATCATCGCCTCCTTAGCCGGACTTGCCCTGTTGGCCGCCACCAGCGTGTGGGCGGACGAAAGCCATACCAGCACTCAATTCAAAGGCCCGAAGGCTAATACCGGAACCGTCACGCATACCGTGCAAGACGGCAAGAACATCCTCAGCCTCTCCGACGATTTCAAGGTACCGGAAACCCCGGACCCGCACTGGCAGGTCGTCGATTCCAAGGGCAACACCTACCTGCTCCAGAAGCTCAAGGTCAAAGGCACGTTGAAGGACAAGGTGAACACCACCATCACGGTGCCCGCTTACGTGCCCGATATCAGCAAAGTTCAGGTTTGGTGCGCCTACGCTGAGGTCGTTCTGGGCGAAGCCTCTTTTGAACATCCAGTCCAAATCACCAGCCGCTAATTCCCGCCGAACATCCCCAAAGCCCGGCCCTGGTAAGGCCGGGCTTTTCTTTTCCGTGCGAAAATCGGGTGTAAGGTTCTCGGAGGGAACAGCGACGTCACCTCTGAAGGGTCAGGAAGTCCTGACACAGTAAGTCTTGATTGTGAATTCAACAGAAAGATCGAAACGATATGTCTCCCGTGAGAATATTAGCCGTCGCCATCGGCATTTTATTGGCCGCAGCCCTGGTTGTCCTGGTACGTCACGGACACGCGCAGACGCCTGAAGCCTCCACCTTCGAATCCGCTAATATGAAAGGATTCAAGAAGCCCCCCGGGGCAGAATTGAAGAAGAAACTTTCCGCTGAACAATTTGCCGTCACTCAGCA
Source organism: Verrucomicrobiia bacterium (assembly GCA_036524155.1). Taxonomy (GTDB): domain Bacteria; phylum Verrucomicrobiota; class Verrucomicrobiia; order Limisphaerales; family UBA8199; genus DATDCV01. The sequence goes on along the minus strand of DATDCV010000031.1, from coordinate 9,632 downwards.
GTGCGGGACGGAACCGCCCTTCCGCAACGCCTATTGGGACAATCACAAGCCGGGGATTTATGTCGATGTGGTTTCGGGCGAACCGCTGTTCAGTTCGCTGGACAAGTTCGATTCCGGCAGCGGTTGGCCGAGTTTTACCCGGCCGCTAAATGGCACCCAAGTTGTGGAGAAGAAGGATTCTACCCTGGGCATGGAGCGCACGGAAGTGCGGTCAAAAATGGGGGATTCGCACCTGGGTCACGTGTTCGATGACGGCCCGGCCGACAAAGGCGGTTTGCGGTACTGCATCAACTCGGCGTCTCTGAAGTTCATCCCCGTTGAGGAAATGGACCAGGCCGGTTACGGCCAATACTTGGAGCCTTTCGTGAAGGCAGGGCTCATCAAAGCCTCGGTCCATGAGACCGCTATTCTGGCGGGAGGCTGTTTTTGGGGAATGGAAGAGATTATCCGCAAGATCCCCGGTGTGGTACAAACGACGGTGGGCTACTCCGGCGGCACTACCGCCAACCCTACCTACGAAGACGTTTGCACCGGCACGACCGGCCATGCGGAGTCCATCCAAGTCGAGTTTGATTCCACGCGGCTCAGCTACGAGCAACTGCTCGATTATTTCTTTCGAATGCACGACCCCACGACTTTGAATCGCCAGCACAACGATGCGGGCACGCAATATCGCTCAGCGATTTTCTATACCAGCGAAGCCCAGAAACAGACCGCAGAACGCGTCAAGGAGCGATGGGCCAAGTCCGGTAAATTCAGCCGCCCGATCACAACCGAGGTAACCGCTGCAGGGAAGTTCTATTCTGCAGAGGAATATCACCAGAGGTACCTGGTGAAACATCCGGGCGGCTACACCTGCCACGTGTTGAGGGATTGACGGTTGGCCTGTAGCCGCCGACGTGAGGAGGCGGAAACTCCCAAGTATTGCTACCCAAAGCTCCGCCTCCTCACGTCGGCGACTACCAGTTTAGGGGAGCTCTGTAAGGTTCTCATTGGAAAAGCGACCAACTGCCATATGCCAGAGCATTTCGATATCATCGTAATTGGCACTGGCGGAGGCGGTGGCAGCCTCCTGCACCGGCTCGCTCCAAGCGGTAAGCGCATTCTCGTGCTGGAACGCGGGCCATTTCTGCCCCGCGAAAAGGACAATTGGAGCTACCATGGGTCCTTTAAGTATTACTCCTCCGAAACGATGTATAACAAAGCCGGTGGCGAGATTCATCCGGGCTTTTGTTATTACGTCGGAGGAAACACGAAAGTGTACGGGGCGGCGCTCTTTCGCCTGCGCGAGCGCGATTTTGAAAAGTTCGAGCACAAAGACGGGTTTTCTCCCGAATGGCCTCTCAAGTACCGGGACTTTGAACCCTATTATGACCAGGCAGAGGAACTCTATCAGGTTCACGGAAAAGCCGGCGAAGATCCCACCGAGCCACCTCGCAAAAAAGACTATCCCTTTCCCCCGATTAGCCACGAACCCCGGATCAAAGAAGTTTTCGAGATCCTCAAAGCCCGTGGGATGAAGCCGTATCCGGCGCCCATGGGTATCCGGATTAACGAGGCGATTATGCATCTCAGCGCCTGCATTCGCTGTGACACCTGCGACGGCTACCCCTGCATGGTCTCCGCGAAATCAGACGCCGATGTGCTGGCTGTTCGTCCCGCCATGCGTGAGCCAAACATTACGCTGCTCACCGAGGCCAAGGTCCTGCGCCTGCACACTAATGCCAGCGGCCGTGAAGTCACTGGAGTTGTTGCTGAAGTTAAGGGCGAACAGATGATGTTTAGCGGTGACATTGTCGTAGTTTCGTGCGGAGCGGTTAATTCCTCGGCTTTGCTATTGCGATCCGCCAATGACAAGCACCCAAAGGGCCTTGCCAACAACAGCTCGGGTTTGGTCGGCCGGAATTTGATGAAGCATGTCCTGGGTTCTCTGGTCGGTGTGTCCACGCTCAAACCCAACCCATCGCGGTTCCAAAAGACCATGGCCATAAATGATTTCTACTGGGGGGAGCCCGGATACAAATTCCCCATGGGCAACATTCAGCTTATGGGCAAAACCGTCCTGGAAGGGCTGAAAGGTTACGAAGATAAGTACGCGCCGCTCACCATCGAGGAGGTAGCCAAAAACTCAATCGATTGGTGGCTTACGACCGAAGATCTGCCCGACCCCAATAACCAAGTGCGCGTCGAAGGGGACCAGCGGACTGTCATTGATTACACCGAGAACAATTCTGAGCCGTTTGATCGGTTGGTCGAGCGCTGGAAAACGGTTCTCAAGGAGATCGGCTGCGGGTGCCATATCGTGCCTCAGGCTAATTACTTCACCCCCAAATCAGGCTATTTTACCACTAAGATGCCCATGCACAGCCTGGGTCATCAGGTGGGGACCTGCAAATTCGGCGGCGATGCAAAGACCTCCGTACTCGACTTGAACTGCCGCGCGCATGACCTGGACAACCTATACGTGGTTGACGGCAGCTTTTTTGTTTCCAGCGGCGCGGTGAATCCCACTCTGACCATTATCGCCAACGCTCTGCGCGTCGGCGATCACTTGTTGGAGAGATTGGGGGTGTCTGGTAGCCGCCGACGTGAGGAGGCGGACCCCAAGCTTAATCTCCTCTCACCAGACCGCCTCCGCACGTCGGCGGCTACCATCCCTGAACCTGTTTTTGCCAAATGAATACACTCGCTCCCGAAATGATCGAAACCCGCCGTGAACAAGGCTACACTCCAACTCCAGCCCCGACGCAATTGACCAACAAAGTAGTCATCGTCACCGGCTCGGTTGGCAACCTGGGTTTGGCGACAGCCCGCGCATGTCAGGGAGTCGGGGCCAAAACCGTCCTGCTGGACCGCTCGAACGACCGCCTGCGTGAGGCATATCCGGAATTGGCCGACTCCCCAGACCACTACCTGGCAGGCGGCGTGGATTTGACCAATGCCGAGTCTTTGGCACGTGTGGTGAAAGCAGCGTGCGACCGTTTTGGACGCATTGATGCCCTGGTCAACACGGTGGGAGGTTACCGTGGAGGTCAACCGGTGCATGGAATGGATCTGGCGGATTGGGACTTTTTGCTTGGTGTTAACCTGCGCACCACACTCCTTTGCTGCCGTGCGGTGATTCCCCAAATGCTGCGCCAGCGAGGTGGAAAGATCGTCAATGTCGCCAGCCGGGACGGGCTTGCCGGGACCGCCGGCTATAGCGCCTACAGCGCTTCAAAAAGCGCCGTTCTGCGGCTGACCGAATCCATGGCCGCAGAGCTCAAGAATTCAAATATCAACGTGAATTGCATCATGCCGGGCACGATCGATACACCTCAAAATCGCAAGGCCATTCCGAACGGAGACTTCAGCAAGTGGGTGGAGCCTGAAGCCATCGCTGACGTGATCCTGTTCCTCATATCAGATGCGGCGCGCGCTATCAACGGAGCGGCTTTACCAGTATTTGGGAAAGCCTGAAACCGACGTAAGAAAGGAGCCGCAGATACATCCATTCTCATGAGAGGTCGACGCCTGTTACCTTTAGCGCTATTCGCTTTCGTGCTTCCAGTCGCTGTGGGTGGGTGCCCTCGCTGAGTTTTATCCATTGGGAGTACGAGCCCACGAAGCCCGAATTTGGCCGTTGAGGCAGGATCGCGATGAATTCCAACGAGTGCCCATCCAGGTCGCGAAAGTAGATTTGCGCCGATGGCATCCAGCCAATCACGCTCGGCTCGCTCGCGGGGTTGCCTTCAAAGCCGCGCGTCTCAATTTTCAGCTTGGCCAGTTTCTCAATGTTCTGCCGCAACTGCTCTAGTGAAACCGCAAATGCAACGTGGCATTGCACAAGCACACCGTTTTGCCGGCCATAGCCCGTGCTTGGGCCCCACAGCCCGAGCATTCCTTTCTGTTTATCATCCACCCATAAAAACACGATGTCGCGTGTCGCATCACGATAGGCAAATGACAGACCAACGACCTCGCGATAAAAGGCTTCCGACAGTTTGGTGTCCGCTACGGGCAAGTGCGATTCGTAGAGGTGCATGCGCGTCCACAGCCTATCATATCACCGTCTTTAGGCACTGGGGCTTTGGTTCCATTTGATTTCCGGAACACGGGGATAAGTTAACGCTCGTATAAGCATGAAAAGACTTCCAAAGGACCCACGCCACCGCAGGGGTGGGCTGCCTTGTTCCCAAAGCACCGGCGGGCGTCTTCCGCGGCAGCAAGACCGGGAACATGGCACCCGACCCGATCTGTACGCTCTCCTACATCCCGCCCGTGAACTGATGATCTGTCTCGGCTGGCTGAGGTTGTATCGAACGATCGTATCGCCGGCTCTCGCTGCTCCACGAAGCCACGGGAACATGTCGTGGGGATGATCCTGGCTCGCCGCAAGTTTCTGGAGCTAGGCGCCGGAGCTGTGGCCGGAACGTTGCTGCAGCCCTCGCCATCGGCCGCAAACACCCCGAGGTCCAAGATTCGGGCAGTTGCGTTCGACGCGTTTCCGCTGCTGGATCCGCGTCCGGTGTTCGCAAAGGCAGAGGAGCTCTTTCCCGGTCGAGGAACCGAATTGGGTATTGCCTGGCGAACGCGGCAGTTTGAATACACCTGGTTGCGCACGATGGCCGGTCATTACGCGGACTTCTGGCAGGTAACGAACGATGCTCTAAACTTTGCGGCCAAGGCTCTGGGGCTGGAACTGGACTCAAACGATCGAGCCCGCTTAATGAACGCGTATCTCGAACTCCGTACCTGGCCTGATGTTCCTGGGGCACTGACATCACTGAAGGCAGCGGGTATTCAACTGGCTGTCCTCTCCAACTTTTCGGAGCGGATGTTGACGGCCAATTTCAAAAACTCAAATTTGGCCGGCAGCTTTGACTACCTGCTCAGCACGGACAAAGTTGGTAAGTTCAAACCCTCTCCGCGCGCCTACCAAATGGCCGAACACGCGTTTGGGGTCGATCGTGGGCGAATTGTGTTTGCAGCTTTTGCCGCTTGGGATGCGGCCGGCGCCAAGTGGTTTGGATTCCCAACCGTTTGGGTCAATCGCCTGAATTCTGCGGCGGAGGAGTTGTCCGTCATTCCGGATGCCACGTGCAGTGATTTGTCCGGCGTCGTGGCGTTCGCAACCTCGCATGGTTAGCCCAAAGTATCGCTCGCAGTTTTGTCGCAGAACTGGCAGTTCACAAACCCCGCTTACGTACGTCAGGAATTCAGCTCACTCCATATGACGAAGATCAGCATCCTCTATCCAAACCAAAACGGATCGAGGTTCGACATGCGTTATTACATCGACACGCATATGCCGTTATCGATTGGACTTCTGAGCGTCCATCCCGGCTTCAAAGGGGTTTCCGTCGAACGTGGGCTCAGTGGTGCTGAACCCGGGAGTGCTGCAACCTACATCGCGATGTGCCACTTCTTGTTTGATTCGATGGAATCCTTCACGGCGGCTTTTGTGCCTCACGCCAAGGAGCTTCAGGGGGACATCCCTAATTACACCGATATCTCTCCGGTGATTCAGGTGAGCGAGGTTCTCGTTTCGCGCCCCTAAGACGGCAAGGAGCACAGGGTTTTGCTCAAGTTGTGGCTCCGGGGAGGGCTTACCCGGATCCTGCTCACTTTGGATTCCAAATGTAAGGTTCCGGCGTCGCTGCCGACTAACCACCAGATATGTGGCAGGAGACCTTCAATCGAAAACAGCGGAAGGCGGATCAGGGCTGTCAGTGGCGCGGACCACGGCCGAATCCCGTCTAGCACCAGAACAGCCATGGAACTTCTTCACCATGCCAGTTTCGGAATCGGCGTTCTGGGCGTGCTGGTTATCGTCTTTGGCGTTTGCTGCGGCCTGATTCGCTTCGTCCTCGCGGAAGTGTCGGCCGCACGGGGCTTGATCGTCGACGAGGAGCGCAAGCGATTACGCCATGTACTGGGCTACTATTTGTTGCTGGGATTGGAGTTTCTCATCGCCGCCGACATTATCGATACGCTCATGAAACCCAACACTCAGGACCTGGTGATTTTGGGGGCTATCGTCGCCATCCGAACGGTCATTAGCTACTCGCTCAACTCCGAATTGGTCCATGAAGCGCCCCATAAACCCACACTCACATGATTGCTGCAATATTCCTCTCCTTGGCTGGTCTTTACCTGCTCTGCGGATTCATCTTTGCCATCCCATTCGTGTTGGTTGGGGTTGGGAAGATCGACCCGCATGCCGCTCACGGCTCATGGGGTTTTCGGATCCTCATTTTCCCAGGCACCACCCTATTGTGGCCGCTGTTAGCGAAGCGCTGGATCAGCGGGGTCCACGAACCTCCCGAAGAGAAGAACGCACATCGGTGCGCTGCGGCCGGCAGTTGAACCTCCATTAACGCGCAAAATCCATATGATACTTTCCTTGCGACAACGTCACCGCGTCATGGTTTTAGCTTTGGGGGCATTGCTCCCGACTGCCTTTGTTTTCGGAATTGCTTCTCGTCATTCGGTGCCTCTCATCCCCGTGTTGCCGGGCAATCTGCCGTCCCAACCGGATCAAGCACTTGCCAAGTGGATGCGGGAAGATCTGTGGGAAAAAAGCCAGCTCCGAACTCGCTTGCTCACTGATTCGACCCAATCAAGCCTCGTCTTGGAGGTGACCGCGCCGGAGCTAGTCGTCAAGCCGGATACGCTCCTCTACTGGATTCCTGGAAACCCGGAAATCAATGAATCGCTGCCCAATGATGCGGTGCTTCTCGGGGCATGGATGCAGGACCCGGTGAGGCCTCTCAACGTGCCTGCTTCGGCAAAAGGCAACCCGGGGAGGCTCGTCCTCTACAGCTTGGCCGACCACGAAATCGTGAACGTCACCAAATCTTTCACCATCCAGTAAAGTCCTCATTCCTCATTTGAGTTATGGGCGTCGAATATCGAGCAGTACAATGGAATCGCCAAAAGCGGGTTTATGATTTGGTTCTCGTCGGAGGTGTCGGCCTGTTCCTGATTGGTTTCGGTGTACTGAGCAAGGTCCTGTTCCCCTACGTCACAGACGAAATCATGCTCATGAGAGCCTTCGGAACGGCTGCCTTCCTGTTGCTCCACATTATTCTGTGCATCGGACCATTGTGCCGGCTCAATCCCAAGTTCCTGCCATTGCTTTATAACCGTCGCCACGCGGGGGTGACGATGTGCTCATTGGCCCTTGTTCATGCGGCCCTCGTCATTTTGACTTATCATGCGGGAGGTGACACCAATCCCATCCTCGGCATCTTTGTCTCCACGCCGGTGACGGGCCCGTTTGCCGGGGTACCCTTCCAACCGTTCGGTTTTTTCGCTTTGGTTATCCTGTTCTTGATGGCTGCGACCAGCCACGACTTTTGGCTGGCCAACTTGAGCGCGCCGGTTTGGAAGTCGCTTCACATGCTGGTCTACGTCGCTTACGGCCTCCTGGTGTTGCATGTCACGTTCGGCATTCTGCAGTCGGAGCTCAGCCCGGTTTATGTCACGGCTGTGGCCATTGGTTTCACGCTCGTGCTTGGCTTGCATATCGCCGCTGCTCTGAAGGAGGCGCCGGTGGATCGGGACTGGGTGCGTAGCCGCCGACGTGAGGAGGCGGATTCCGTCCAACTAACCCCAAACCGCCTCCTCACGTCGGCGGCTACCAACGAGGGCTTCATCGACGTTTGCGCGGTGGAGGACATCCCTGAGAAACGCGCCCGTATTGTCTGTCTTAGCGGGGAGCGCGTAGCGATTTTCAAGTACGACGGCAAGGTGTCAGCCGTTTCGAACGTCTGCGAGCACCAGAATGGCCCTCTCGGTGAAGGCAAAATCCTCGATGGTTGCATCACTTGTCCGTGGCATGGCTATCAATATCTGCCGGAAACCGGGGCCTCTCCGCCTCCCTTTGTAGAAAAGGTGCCCACATTCAACGTCCGGATCCAGGATGGGCGCGTTCTGGTGCACCCCAAACCAAATCCTGCCGGGGTCCCCGCCGAACCGGCGTTGATTGGTAGCCGCCGCCGTGAGGAGGCGGAGCCCGGGTGCGGCAAAAGACACATCCTCCAGGAACCGCCTCCTCACGTCGGCGGCTACAAGCCCATCGTGAATTTACCGTCTTCAACACTCCCTATCGGGATCGAAACGTGGCCCCCGCTCTGGCAAGCGGCGGCGCTCTTTCTGTCCACCTTCGTTCTGGAGGATGTTGCGGCGGTGGGCGCTGGGCTGCTCATGGCCACCGGGAACTTGGGCTGGCCTTGGGCATTTGGCTCATGTTTTCTGGGCATCTGGAGCGGTGATGCGGGGCTCTACGGGTTGGCGCGTGTCCTCGGCCGGACTTGGTTTGATCGAACCTCGCTGCGACGCTTTTCGAGCCGACTCGAGCAAAGCGAAATCTGGTTTTCACAGCGGGGGAACCTGATTCTGGTTTTCTCGCGGCTGATGCCAGGGGCTCGCCTCCCGACTTACTTGGCGGCTGGTTTGTTGCGACTACCGTTTAGCCGCTTTCTCTTCATCACAGGAATCGCCTCGCTGGCTTGGACCGTTGTTGTGCTCCTGGCCGCGCAAGTGCTTGGAACGAGGCTATTGACTTGGTTGGGATCCTGGCGGCAAACCGGTTGGGCCTTTTTGTTGGTCGTTCCCGTTTTGTGGCTCGTGCTCCACTTTGCCAAGAAGGTGGGACAGCCCGGAGCCTGGCAGCATTTCGCCGTCTGGTTTCAGCGCTGGAAGCATTGGGAATTCTGGCCTGCCTGGATGTTTTATCCACCTGTAGCACTTTAGCCGTGGGAGAGTGGGGCAAAGGCTATGCGGTCGAGGCCTCGTCGGCGGTGCTGCGCTTTGGCTTCGAAGAGCTGCAGCTAGATCGTATCTACGCTCATCACATGGTGCGCAATCCGGCCTCAGGACAGGTGTTGGCCAAGATTGGAATGAGGAAAGAAGGACTCCTGCGACAACCCGTGCGGAAGTGGGGCAGGTTTGAGGACGTAGTTTTACTCTCGATGCTTCGAGAAGATTGGGTAAAGGCGAACAGTAGTTAGCATACGCATCAATCCATCCAGATATTTGAATTTGAGATATACGATCCCCTAAAAGTATAAGTAGACAAGATTAGCACTTATGCAGTAGTCTTTGCGCACGTTCTATGAAGACCTGTCTGAACATTTTAGCAACGATAGGGCCGACGAGGCCGCTCGGAAGAGCGACACGTCGTGAAGCCCGAGTCGCCGGCTGGATGTTCAGCCGGAGCCTATCAGGTAGTCTGAGTAATCATCAGACCTCGTATAACCCCGATAGGCTTTGGGTAAGCAGGTGATGCGATCATAGGATCCATAGGATTTTCCAACCCTGCTTACCGCGACGTAAGCAGGGTTTTTTGTTACCCATGAACGAGTGAAGTAAACCAGAACAACGAAAGGTAAAGACTGTGAGACGAATAGCAGACGGCATCTAAGAGATGTCACCAGGCAGAAAACATAAAGCGGCGCGGGAGAGCCGAGGTTCTCCGCCGGCCCCGAGAGGGGCGGGTCGCTACAGATGCGCGCCAGATGATTTAAGCCGGATTTTACAATCTAAGGGCTTCGCAGGAGGTGTGCCCCTAAACACCGAAAGAACCACCGTGAAACCGTGGGTTGGTATCTAACCAGATAGCAAGAGGTGTTTGTTCTTTGTTGAAA
>DATDCV010000030.1:0-2688 GCA_036524155.1 Verrucomicrobiia bacterium | reverse complement strand
CTATTGGCAAAAAGAACAACGCCGTTTTCATAGTGCCGAGGTTAAAACACCGTCACCTTTCTGATCTCTGCACGGCCTGCCGCCGAGTCGATGTGATACAACACCTGCACCCGCCCAAAGTTAAACACCTCTTCTCTGGAGTACTGAGGCAAATCTAGGCTCAGGACTCCTGATCTCGCATCGTGACGGCGGACGGGTTGTGGAAAATCGGTGAACCCAAGAACGGCGTGGGGAGCGGCGCCAAGGGGGCGAGTCTTGGACTTGCCCAAAGGGCCGAGAGGTGCAAAGACTCTGTGCCATGCCACAACTACAGTTGCCTGTGTTTCCGTCCGGCACGACCGCCATCAATGCGGAACTGGCCTTCGCGCGACGGGAAGAACAGGTGGTTTACCTCAACGGTCATCTGCCGGTGTTCACGCACAGCACCGAGGATGTTGCCAGTTTTCGCTTTTTCACCACCCAACTTATCGTCAATGGCACCGCCAGCCAGGGGGAGATCGTCAAGGCGTTTGGCGTGCCGCTCACGACGGTCAAGCGGTGCTGTCGGCTGTATCGTGAGCGGGGCGCCAGCGCGTTTTTCAAGCCGGCCGCGCGCCGACAGGGCCATCGGCTCACGCCGGAGAAGCTGGCCCAAGCGCAGGCTTTGTTGGATGAGGGCAAGGCGGTTCCGGCGATCAGCGTCGGGTTGGGGATCCTGGCCAGCACGCTGCACAAGGCGATTGATGACGGTCGGCTCAGGCAGTTTAAAAAAAAGCGGCTGGCCAGCCCGGCGAGCCGGCTCTAGCCGCCAGCACCAAGAGCGAGCGCAGCGCCCGGGATGGGGAGGCGGCCCTGGGGGTGGCCGCGACGCGGGTGGAGGATCGGTTGCTGGCTTCCTTGGGCAAATTGCAGGCGGCGCCGATCCGTTTTGAAGCGGTGAGCGATGTGCCCAAGGGCGGGGTGTTGTGCGCGCTGCCAGCGCTTTTAGCGTTGGGTTTGTTGCGCCACAGTCGCGCGAGTTTTTCTCTGCCGGCCGGGTATTATCCGTTGGAGACGATTTTTCTGGCGGTGGCGTTTCTGGCGCTGGCGCGGGTGCCCAGCTTGGAGGCCTTGCGCTACGAATCACCGGGCGAATGGGGCAAGCTGTTGGGGCTGGACCGGGTGCCTGAGGTGCGCACCTTGCGGGCCAAGCTGGAGGTGCTTTGTGAGGCGAGCCAGGCGGTGCGGCAGTGGAGCGGGAAACTGGCGCGGGAGTGGATGGAGGCGCAACCCCAGAGCGCCGGCACGCTCTACATCGACGGGCACGTGCGGGTGTATAACGGAGAGCTCACCCAGTTGCCGCGGCGCTACGTGGCCCGGCAGCGGCTGTGCCTGCGCGGCACCACCGATTACTGGGTCAACGCGATGGATGGGCAGCCGTTCTTCGCCGTAACGCAGGCGGCCGATCCCGGGCTGCTCAAAACTCTGGAGGAGCAGATCGTGCCCAGATTATTGGCGGAGGTGCCTGGTCAACCCAGCGCCCAAGCCCTGGAGGCCAACCGGTATTTGGCGCGTTTCACGATGATCTTTGATCGGGCGGGCTATTCGCCGGAGTTTTTCCAGGACCGCTGGCAACAACGGATTGCGCTCATCACGTATCACAAGTTCCCCGAAGGGCAATGGGCGCCCGAGGAGTTTAGCTCGCGCAAAGTTCGCCTGGTGAGTGGTGAGGAGGTGGAGTTGGCGCTGGCGGAGCGAGGCACCCGCTTGAGCAACGGTTTTTGGGTGCGGGAAGTGCGTCAGCGGGAGGAGACGGGGCATCAGACGGCGATGCTCTCGACCGATTACCTGCGCGACCTGGGCGGAGTCGCCGTGGCGTTGTTCGCGCGGTGGTGCCAGGAAAACTTCTTCCAATACATGGGGCGGCACTACGGCTTAGACCGCCTGATCGAGTATGGAACCGAGCCGCTTCCTGAAACCACCATCGTCGTCAACCCAGCCTGGCGGCGCAAAGATCAGGAGGTCCGACGCGAGCGGGCCGCCCTGGTGCGAGCGCAAGCGCAATTTGGCGCCCTGAGCCTGCCCGCCCAAGCGCAACCCGAGACAGTCGCCGCTTACGAGCAACAGAAGGGCCGCTTGTTAGAACAACTCTGTCAACAAGAACAAAAGCTGGCGCAACTCAAGACCGAACGGAAGGCCACCCCTCGCCATCTGACCCTCAAGGAACTGCCAGAAAACGAGCGCTTCAGCCAGTTGCGCACAACCAAGAAACACTTCGTGGACACCATCAAACTCATTGCCTATCGGGCCGAGACGGCACTGGTCGCGCTGGCGCGGGAGAAGCTATCTCGGCCAGAGGACGCACGCTCATTGATCCGGCAAGTCTTTGCAAGCGCGGTCGACCTGCGCCCTAACGCCGCAGAAAAGACCCTCACGGTGCGAATGCACCGCTTAACCACTGCGATCCACGATGAAGTGCTGGAGCATTTGTGTGCCGAACTCACAGCCACAGAAACCATCTATCCAGGAACTGACCTGCGCCTGGTTTTTGAGCCGATCCGCTCCAACCAAGTTCCACGAGATCAGGAGTCCTGAGACTACAGCATAAGTGCTAATCTTGTCCACTTATACTTTTAGGGGGTCGTATATCTTAAATTCAAATATCTGGATAGGTTGATGGAAGAATCCTCCCTGCCAAACCAGGTCCTGCCCCTCATTCACCTGGTTAAT
>DATDCV010000029.1:0-3912 GCA_036524155.1 Verrucomicrobiia bacterium | reverse complement strand
GCAGAGCTGAGCTTGAGGCCGAAGCCGGCCAAGACTCCCAGGAAAGTGCTGTCCATCAGAACGCAGTCCGAAAGTTCCAGCACGAAGTAGCGATAGCCGCTCTGCAGCAGTTCGGAGGTGAGGGTCTTGAAGTCGATGCTCGACGAGAAATTCGCGCGGCCGATAATCCTGATACAGGCGAAGTGATCGCCCACCAAAACCAGCAATTTGGCTCCGGCTATGCTCATGTTCGCGCCACACGTGATTCTCCGGCCTGGGCCGCCGCCACACCGTCGCGGCCGCCAGCGGCTAGGCCTGCTTGCCACCCACAATCTGCACTAAAGTCTGCTGTAACACCAGCGCTTCATCGAGGCTGCTCGACACGAGCTGCAAGTTGCAGCGCAGCAACAACTCCATCGCCCGCACCAATTCGTCCTCCGTATAACGCTTCACCTGCGGCAACGCTTTGTACAGCACGTAAGAATTGATCGTCAGCGGGTTGAACCTTTTGTCTTGCGGCAATTGGTCTGCCGGGAGCCCCTGCAGTTGCGCCGTGAAGCGGCTGTAATTCATCTCTGGCTTGAGCCAGCCCTCCCGGAGCAGTTCTTTGAGCAGCAACATCGCGCGCACTTTGGCGATCAGACCGTACAGAAGCCCGATTTCCGACCGCTGCGGGTCCAGCCTCACGTCCCAGAGCTCTTCATCCAAACGGCTGAGCAGGCGCGGCAGGTCACGATCCCCCAGGGCATCCGCCAGCGCAAAAGCCCGGGCGCTCTTGTTCCGCGTGCAGACAGCTTCGACGTCCGCAAATTCGATGTCGCCCCGCCTGCCGACATAAAGGGTGAGTTTCTCGACCTCGTTGTCGAGCTGCCGTGAATTTGGGCCCACGCGGCTAACCAGTTCCGCCAGCGCTTCGGTTGAGATCTCCTTTTGCCGCGCGCGGATCGCCTTGTGCGCCCACGCTTCGGCCTGGCCGGCCCAATCCCGGTCGTCCACCGACCACCCGTCGAAATTCTCCACCGTCCCGATCTTGTCCAGGGTTTTGTAGAAGATCTTGCGTTTATCCACCTTCCCCGCGGTAATCAGCAGACGCACGTTTTGCCACACGAACTGCTTGAGCTCCTCGGCCAACTCGGCCAGTGCCTCGGTCAGCGCTGCCGACTCCGCCGCCTTCTCGTCTCCAAGAAAGTTGCAGTTCTGCAGCCAGATGACCTTCCCGCTGCCGAAAAACGGCAGGGTTTGTAGCGCCTCACGCAGTTTCCCCAGGACCTTCAAGGCCTCGCCGCTGTGCAAAACACTGGCGTCGATGGTTTCATGGTCCATCCCTCCAAGCTCTCCGGTCCACTGAAGGTAGAGCTGCTTCGCCCGCTGCTTCACGGCGTACTCGTCTTCGCCGCAGACTAACACGGGGGGCGCCGATGCTTTAGCGGCCGATGCGTGCACGGAGCAGAGCCTATTCCGCTTCGCCGCCGCCACTTTCGTTGATCCGATCCAAAACCTCGCTCATGTCTTCCACCTGTTCGAACAGCGAGGTGGTTACGTAAATCGGACGCTTTTGCGCTGTGGCCAGCGCCAGGCAGTCGCTCGGGCGCGCGTCAATTTCCACCAACTTGCGGGCCACCTCATTTTGCTGCTGCAGGATTAGCCGCGCAAAATACGTTGAGTTCTTCAACTCCGTAATAACCACCCGCTCCACGTTGATGCTAAAGCCTTTGAAGATACTCTGAATCAGGTCGTGCGTCAGCGGCCGCTCCTTCGGCGCATCCCTTAGAAACATCCCAATGACCGCGCCCATGTTCGGCTCCACGTTGATGACGAACACCTTTTCGTCATTGCCCACGAACAGCGCGCAACCGCTGTTAGCAGGCAGAATCCCGCGAATCTGCACAGGCACCACGTCATTCTTCATGATCACAGTGTATGGCCCGGAGCCGCAAAAAACAAGTCTCCCCACGACCGGCGCGCGGACTTCAGTCCGCAGCAATGTGCGAGGGGAAATGTATCCGGAGTTCCTGAATCAAACCCATTAGGGTGGTGCTACGGACTGAAGTCCGCGCGCCGACCGGCAGGTTCATGGTTCCAACTCCTCCGCCTCGTTGCAGGGAGGCTCCCCTTGGTTGCCGCTTCGCTCTTTACACCCGCCTTGGGAGCGAAGTACAAGAGGATCATGCCAAATAAGTACTGGCTGTTGTTTTGGATGGTCGGCGTAATCGCCGTCGGCGTTTGGGCGGCGTCAGCTTTCTTTTCCCGAGACGCGCGCCTCGAAAGGCGCCGTCGCAAGAGCCATAGGCACGTCATTTCCAAAGAGAACCGACCGACGGTCCGCTTCAGCGTTCGCGTGCCGAAAGACAAGCGCAAGCCTTGACGCGAGTTTTTTTATGGGACTTCCTGCCGCTGACCAGATAGGTGAGTGAAACGCGCCGCTCACTGCAACCGCACATAGACGCGGCTGCCTTTGGAACCGGCGCCTCGGGTCGACTCGGTGATCCTTTCCGGTTCGATCTTCCCGCTTCGCAGAAGGTAAGCTCTGACATTTTGGGCGCGCTGAGCCGCAAGGGTCGGCAGCGCATCGGGCGAAATTTCCACCGCTTCAAGAGCCTCTTGCTCCCAATCCGGGTCCCCGGCGGCCCCCGCAGGCGCGAAGATCAGCATCAGAGCCGTCGCCCCCTTGGCATCGGCGAAAGGTTTCGCCGAACCGCCCGGGAACGGGCTGTCTTTGGTCATGAATCTGTTTTCAAGAAGGAGCGAATCTGGCGCTGGGCTTCTGAGCGCGGAGGCGCCTTTTTCAAAGGAGAAGGTCTTTCGGGAACTTCGGGTGGGCGGGCTTTCTGTAGCGGCGGCGTTGGTGGCGGCGGTGAACAAGGGCATATTCCTTTTTTGCACCAGCAATTGGTTGTTCAACTCCGTCCGGCGCAAGGCCGCCAGGTCGGTTTGCGGATCGGCGCTGCCCTCGATCTCCAACTGTAATTCCGGTCTCTCGTAGAGACCTTTGGCCAACACGTCCAGCTTCGCGAGGGCGGCGGGCAGGAGATTCGTCGAGCCCGGCTGAAACTCCTGGAAGCTCAGTTCCTCGCCTTTGCCTCCGAAGAGCGCGGCAAGCGCTGAAAACGGGGACGCGACGATTCTGGTCAGCACCGTCTCAATGGCGCGATAGACGACTTTGCCCAGGTTGAATTGCGGGTCGTCCAGGCTGCCAGCGACCGGAACCTCCAACGCAATCCGGCCGTCGCGGTCTCTCAGGATCGCAATGGCAAGACGCACAGGCAGCTTCGTGGCATCGGGACTCTCCACTCTTTGACCCAGAGTCAGCCCGTCGAGTGTAAGGCGGTTCTCTGATTTCAGCTTTCGTTCGGTAACCTGATAGGTGAGCTGCGCGCTCAATTTACCTTTCGTCAACCGGTAGCCAAGATATTTGGCCGAATAGGGGTCGCCCGGCCGCAAGTCCATTTCTTTGAGAGAAAGCGTCAGGTCCATCGGCTGCTTTGAATTCCAGGGGTTGATTTTCCCGGTAATCTCGGCCCGGGCAATTTTATCGACGGTGCCTTGCAGATGGAGGTCGGCCCGCTGGGGATCATCAGAGGAGAGGCCGGCAACGGTGCCGCTGAGTTGCTCGAGGGTGATGTTCACTTCAGGCCGAAGTGAGCGGTCGATGAAATGTACGTTGGCGTTGGAGAGTACGACCGAAGCCAGGGAGATCTTCGGCCGCACTGCCGCCGCCAGATTCGTCGATTGCGGCGCTGCCGCCGCGTTGGTGCCGCCCCGGCGCAACGCGCTCACCAGGTTAATGGTTCGGTTCGTCTCTATGATCAGCCGCGCAAACACATCCTCCAAGCTCGCTTTCGCCACCGAGACGACCGGCGGATTGAGGTTGGCTTCAATGCCAGACAGCCGCAGGGAATTCCATTGGAGCAATCCTTCGGTGGCGGCCCCCTG
>DATDCV010000028.1:0-6875 GCA_036524155.1 Verrucomicrobiia bacterium | reverse complement strand
GGCTATTGCACCCTGATCGTGCCAGTCCTGCTCCGCCAGGACCGCCATGCCCTCTCTGCGATCCGCCGCGCGGAATTGGACAAGTTCGGTGCCGCCTGCCGAACCAGGCCGGAGCTTCGGGGGGTTGTGCAGACTCTTTTCGACGTGATGCTGCCGCGTGGGCGCAGCGAAACTGCCAGCGAAGACTCCCTGGCCAAACTCCTGGAACAACACGGGTTCGATCGGGTCCAGCATGAACAGATCCGGGCCGACCTGAAAGACGGCCGGATCGGGCTGGCGCAGAACCGCCTCCCCGCGAACGCGGTGATCGAGGATATTCGGGAAAGCGACGTATTGAACGCGGCTTTGGTTTCATCGCAGGATCCTGGCACGGCCAGGCCAGGCCTCGATGCTTTGCGGCGCGGTGAGGTCGCCGTCGTGACTCTTGCCGCCGGGGCTGGCAGCCGCTGGACCCAGGGCGCGGGCGTGGTTAAGGCGCTTCATCCTTTCTGCAAGCTGGCCGGACGCCACCGCACGTTTATCGAAACTCACCTGGCAAAAAGCCGGCGGGTTTCACGGGAGTGCGGCGTCGCCCTGCCGCATATCTTCACCACCAGCTACCTTACCCACGAACCCACGGTAGAGTTTTTGGAGCGAGAGGCCAATTACCAGTACGAAGGCCCGCTGATGTTGTCACCCGGTAAGTCAGTCGGGTTGCGCCTAGTGCCGACAGTTCGCGACCTGAGGTTCATGTGGGAGGAAATGCCGCAGCAGGTGCTCGATGAACAACAGCAAAAAGTACGCGACAGCCTGCGCCACGCGCTGATCCATTGGGCTCAGCAGACCGGTGAAGCAGGCGATTATACGGACAACGTGCCGCTGCAGTGCCTCCATCCCGTCGGCCATTGGTACGAAGTGCCAAATCTGTTGCGGAATGGTGTGCTGACAAAATTGCTGGAGGAACGGCCGCAGCTCAAGTACCTCATGCTGCACAATATCGACACCGTCGGCGCGAATGTCGACGCTGCTTTGTTGGGCCTGCACATCGAGAGTAGCGCCTGCCTGACCTTCGAGGTCATCACCCGCCGTCTGGAAGACCGAGGGGGCGGCCTCGCCCGCGTGAACGGACGCGTCCGGCTTGTTGAAGGGCTGGCGATGCCCCGCGAGCAGGTGGAGTTCGACCTCAGCTATTACAATTCAAATACCTGCTGGATTGATCTCGATAAGCTCCTCACCGCTTTTGGTTTGGGGCGCCCCGACTTGCACGATGACGCGAAGGTCACTACGGCCATCCGGAGCCTGGCAGCCCGAATGCCTACCTACATCACGCTCAAAGACGTCAAGAAACGCTGGGGCCACGGCCAGGAGGATGTCTTTCCGGTAACGCAATTCGAAAAGCTGTGGGTCGACCTGACCGCGTTGCGCGAAATTGAGTCGCGTTTCGTTCTGGTGCCTCGCCTGCGCGGACAACAACTGAAGGACCAGGCACAACTCGATGGCTGGCTGCGCGATGGCTCAGCGAGCTACGTCGAGGCGCTGTGCGAAGGTTCGTGGTGACTCGCTGAGTCGGGCTTGAGTGTGCATGCGCGCCTTGGGTGCCTGCCGCAGCTTGATATTATGCTGCGTCCACGCTCAGCGCTTGCTGAAACGGGCAACGAACCCACCGCCAGCGCGCAACCGCAGCTCTAACGCATCGGTTCGCTTTTGAACTGTGTTCTCGAGGCTGAGAGACGTCTGGTCTTCCCCATCGCGAACTATCGAGATCCCATATTCACCCTCCTCGAGAAACGACAACGGCACCTCGAGTGTCCTTGGCTGCGGCCCGCACATCGCCGCCAGAAACCAGCTCGTGCCGGAGCGCCGCGCAAAGACGGCCAGCCCGCCAATCTCCGACCCCGGCAGCACGCGCGTTTCGTCCCACACTGCAGGGATGAGTTTAATCATTTCCACGGCGGGGTTGGTGAGCATGCTCTGGGGATTGGCCGCGATCGTGAGCAACGGACTGTTGAAGATGGCCATGCTGGCAATCTGGTTTGCCCACGTGGTGTCGCCGCGCCGCTGGCTGAATATCATGGTGGTGTAATCCGCCGCCCCCGCAAGATAACGTGTAAAGGGCAGAATCGCCTGGTGGCGGGCGCGCTCGGCCAGCCGGCTTGCTTCCATCCCTTTGACAGCCTCGCGGACCATGTCGTTGGGCCACGTGCGCTCGCGGCCGGTGGGCTTGTTCGCTCCATGAAAGTTAATCAGGATATGGTGCTCGGCGGCCTTTCGCAGCAGCGCCTCATATAAATCAACGAGTTCCTTGTGGTCGTGGTCGAAGAAGTCGATCTTCGCGCCGGTTACACCCAACTCGCGCAGCATCGCGAAGAACTGCTCGCGTGCCTCGGGTGTGCGAAGTTCCTTGCTATGTTTCCAAAACCAGACCCCGACGCCTCGCTCCCGGGAGTAGTTCACCACGTCTTTGCGTTCCTCCATGCTCCAGCGGCTCCAGAAGCCCTCGATCACCTGATGCTCAAAGCCGAGCTGGCCGGCCAGGCGGGAAAATTCTTTTACGCCTTCCACCCCCGTCGGGCCGCCATCGAGGTACCGCCAGACGGCACGCCCGGGCCGAATCCAGGGCGTGCGGAGTCCTTGGGGGAAAAGTTCCGGGTCGGGAGGCGGGCAAAGGTCCGGCACGATGGAGCTATTGACGAGTGAATCGAGGTCCCGTCCCAACATCACCACTCGCCAGGGCGTTGTGATCGTGCCGGCCACTGAGGCGGGTTTGCTCAATCGCTTGCCTTCCTCCCGGCCATAACGCAGCTCGAATGGATAGTTCAGCGGATGCCTATGGCCGAGCCCGACAACCCACCCACGGCGGCCGTCCGCCTCCAAGCCCATCCCGCTGTAATTCACAAGGTCGGCCTCGGTGATGGAGGCGTAGGCACTCCGGCCCGGCAAAACAAAGGTCAGCGGTGGCCCCGACCATTCGCCCGGTTGGACTTCGGAAATGTCCTTATTTCGGTAGGTGTCCTCGTAATGGCCCGCTGCGAGGCCGGCATACCACACGCTCGCACCGGTCGGTATCACGAAGCGCGAGAGTTCCTCCGGCACGCGCGCCACGCCCGAATCCGCCGGGACGATGTGGCGGTATGCGGCACCGTCGTTAAACACACGCACTTCCAGCGTGTACGGCGTGAGGGAGAGATCGTGCTCGAGTTCGATGCGCGCACCATTGCACCAGTTCGTTGCGACACTATAGTCGCCATACCACGGATAGGTCTCGTGAATCTCAAATGGCTGCACATCCCTCGGTGCGACCCCTGATGAGAGATCAACCCCATCGACCAGCATCGCCAGCGGAGACGCCTCAAGGATGGCGGTGTCGTCCAGGCTCACAGTGAAAGTGAGGCGCTCGGCGTTCGGCAGGAGAGTGAACTTCACTTTTCCGCTCGGGCTGACGACCTGGACCTGTTGCAGCCGCACGCGCTGCGCTCGGCGGCTGCCCTCAGCAGCTTGTGGCCGCTGACCTTGAGCGAGACACGGACCGATAAAGCATGCTCCTGCAACCAGCCACAACAACGTCTTGAACCGTTGAACCGCGAAACCGTTGAAGCGATGGATTATCACGGACCTCGTTCTATCATTCGTGGGACCAGGAAGGCAAGAGCCGGGCCAGAACGGCCCAAGACTGGCGTTGCCTCTCCCAGTCTGAGAGTTTGACTTACCTGGCCGCAACAATAACGCTGTAAGAGAGCACGCAAAGCACGCACTTATGAAATTAGATGTGAGATGGAAAACATCCATATTCGTCCTCGTCTGCGCGTTACCGGTGATGGCCGCCTCGCCTGGTGAGGTCAAGGCGCCGACGCCCGGCCAGAGCCCGGCCGACCACCTCCCAGGCTACATCAAACAGGTGACCGCGTTCGGCGAACGCGCTGATTGGTCCCACGACGGCAAGCGAATCTTGTTCCTGTCGAAAACCTTTGGGGACGCAATGGAAATAGACCTGCGCACCAGGCTGATTCGCAACCTCACGGCTCATTATCCCCATTACGGCTACACCCGAGCGCTGTACTTGGCTAATGGAGACATCCTCCTTTCCGGGCCGGAATCCTATGACCTGCGCCATCCGGGCGAGGCCCGGGTGCAGTGCTGGCTGTTTGTGCTGGCAAAGAACTCGAACAAACCCCCGGCAGCCCTTGGAACCAAGTGCAGCGAAGGTCCCGCCGTTTCCCGAAAGCGGTTGCACATCGCCTGGACCCATGTTGCGGCGGAATACCCTGACCAGATGCCCTCCGGCAGTTCCCGCATGCAGCAGGCCGACGTTGCATACGTGGACGGGAAGCCGCAGCTCGCCAACGAGAAGCTCATCATCGACAGCCGCGAGCTAACGTTCGCCTGCACGTTGGAGACCCAGAATTTCCGTCCGCCGGCCGAGGAAGAACTCACTTTTAGCGCCTATGGTTACCAGGGCACCGAAGTTTGCGGCATCAACTTGCTCACCAGGAAAGTCACCAACTACTCCAACGCGCCGGGACAATACGACGAACCTGAAGGGATCTACCCCGATGGGCAGTACACCCTGGTCGAGTGCGACAAGCAAAACCTCAAGGGCGCCGGGCATGTTGACCTGTGGCGGCTGAAACTGGATGGCAGCGGCGAGTACAAGCGCCTCACCTATTTCAGCGACTATCCTGGCTATAAGGCCTCCAACCCTGTCGTCAGCGACGATGGCAGGTACATCGCGTTTCAGATGGCAAAATCCGCCGAAAGTGCCGGCGTTGGCCATGGCATTTTCGTCTATGACATCCGAAAGGCTCCGAAGCTGAAATAGAACTCGTCCCAGAACACCGTAGCCGCCGACGTAGGAGGCGGTCTTTTGACTGGAAACATGACGTTGGTCCGCCTCGTTACCTCGGCGGCTACGCTCATAGAGCCCGTCTCGAATGAAGGCGGAACCCGGCGGAGTGGATTGGCCTTTGGGTAACGACGTGGTAGGCTATCCGTAATGGATGCGCGAGAGAGCGAACCCCGAGGGTCCAACGGGACTACAGGGCATCTGTGCGAGGGTAGTGGGCTGGCGCGCCTGAAAATCATTCTCCTGAGCCTCGTTTCACTGGGGGTCGTGAGTTCCATCGACTGGATGACCGGATACGACGGGTTGTTTTTCGTCTTCTATTTCGTCCCGGTAGCCTTGTGCGCGTGGCGCCTGAGCCACACCGTAACGCTCCTGATGGCGGCGCTGGCCGGGCTGAGTTGGTTGGCGACCGATTGGCTTTCCGGGCACCAATACTCCCAGGCCTGGCTGCGTTACTGGGACGGGTTTGTCTGTTTCCTTGCTTTCGCCATTCTCGGATTACTCATGTTTCGCTGGCAGCGTAGTCTCGATCAGGAAAGACGTGCACGCAAGGAGCTGGCCGAAGCCCTCGAAGCGGTGAGCCGTTCGAACGAAGAGGTAAGGAAATTGCAGAGCCAATTGCAGGTGGTTTGCGCGTGGACGAAGCGAATCAACATCGACGGCAAGTGGATGCCCCTGGACGAGTTCCTCAGCAGCAAGCTTAATGTCCAAATCTCTCACGGCATATCACCGGAAGCTTCCGCGGAACTCACAAAATCCCTGAAAGACCCGGCGGCTTAATTTGCGGGATAGCGCGGGTTGGAGATCGCGCCTTCGTTGCTCAGCAACCCGGCCAATGCCGGGTCGGCCAGGACTGCGGCGACGGTGGTGTTCCGTCCGTTCAGAACCATCCGTTGCTGAACCAACCGGATGCATTGGCTGTAATCCACCCACGTGGCAGTGTGACCAAGGTAAAGTGGCTGGATAGGCACTCCGTTGGTCTTGTGCCAGCCATAGATCGCGACCTTCCCCGGCACGGATGCCAGTTTCGCGCAAACAACCACGTCTTTCTTATGGCCGGCGACAAGTTCCCCCAAGGGGTGCGGCGGCAACGCCGCCAGTCGCTGGGTGCGGATGATTGCGTTGTGATTGCTGAAAACGTCAACAGTGGTCATCGCTCGGCTCGGAGGAATCGGCATGGGGGCAAGCTTCAGGGTGGCGGCGGCATAAATTGCATCCACCATCCTCGGCGTGGGCAAGCAGCAATCCATCGTGTCAGCGAGCGCCTGGGCGGTCGAAGGGGACATCGGCATCAGGAAATAATCATCGTCCGAACCGACGGCGAGATAATCCGGGGTGACAAAGAAAGTAGCATTATTGGTCAGGCCCGCCTCTTCGAGGGTCACTTTGACGGGGCAGAGCTTGCGCAGGAACGCGGGCACGTTGCCGGCCTTGACCTGCCTGGCGATCGCCATTTCGCGCTCGCTGAGAGGCAGTGAGGCGATCCGGGAAGCGAACTCCCACCCGGTGGGTGCCGCGGGAGGTCGTTCCGGAACGCCAAGGGTTTGTGCCTGTGAGAAAGATCCCAGCGACAACAACAAAACTGACACGAGCATTTGAGACGTAATCGCCTTGGAACTCCGCCACCTCAAGCAGCGTAAATGCCCAGCGTACTGCAGCCAGTCTGCCTTGGGTACTGAGATCTGCAGCCGCCGGACCGCGGACTTCAGTCCGCAGCAATGTTCCAATTCTCTCGAATCAACGGCCTTTTCACCTATTGGGGATTGCTGCGGACTGAAGTCCGCGCGCCAGCGCAGAGGGTGAATCGCGGAGCCGGAGTTGTAGCACGCCACCAGTTTGTGCATCCGGCCTTATTCCCTCGTTTTTCGAAATTCCCGGAGCAGCTTTTGCGCTAACGGAAACGTCACGCTCTGCGGCCCCTTGTCCAGGCAATAGGTCACCACGCCGTCGCACCGGCCATCCTGCCAGGCTTGCAGCGACATGCGCAGCCAATCCGCAATGCGCTCCGGTGAGGCGGGCTCGCCATGGCGCAACTTGAATTCCCCAGCATCGCCGG
>DATDCV010000027.1:0-24430 GCA_036524155.1 Verrucomicrobiia bacterium | reverse complement strand
CAAAGACTGGGTCGCCTGGTTTGCGATGGGGCGAGTACAGCATAAGAGGTGGTTATAGTACAAGCTTAAAAATAACAATCTTTATTCAGCCCTACTAATTAGCCTTGCGGTAGGCAGACCTCATGCCGAACAGAACTGATTAAAAATCGGCGCTCCGACCCAAGATTGAGCGGATACCTTTTGGACTCTTGGGGAGAGAGAATCCGGATTTAATGTTCGTTTAATCTTCCTCTAATGATCGGAGGCGAGATTGAACTGGGTTTACACGGGTATGCGACAAAATACCAAACACGAAGCGATTGAGAGAAATCCGTATTCGGCTCGGAATATGTTCAAGCCGACGAATTTCTACTGCGTTGCCCCGGGCGCGAAAGCGGTTTTTCTCGTCGGTGACTTCAACCATTGGAATCCCACGGCGCTACCCATGACAAAGCGCGTCGATGGCTGGTGGTTTTTGCAGGTGTCGCTCACGCACGGCCACCACCAGTACCGCTTCCTGGTCGACGGGCAACCGCGGCTGGATCCTCGCGCGACAGGAGTGACCCGCAACGAGGCCAACGAAGAGGTATCGCTGGTCGCAGTAAGTTAATGGCCGCGAACGAGCGGCACCATTCCTTGTGGTTCCTGGCCGCCGCCGCAGTGACGAACACAGCGGAGTGCCGGCATGCTCGTCGAAGAGCGTGCCGGAATTAAAACGAGCATCACGGCATCATCACGGCGCGATAGAAGCGCGCGCGCGAGCCTTGGGGAGGGTTGACGCCTATATGGTTTGCCGAGCCAAACATGGTGAAGTTGGTCATGGTTTGCCATGCCGCGCCCGACCCGGGCGCATCAGAAGAATCGATGCGGAAGCCGGTCCCCACAGGCGCCGCGACGGTCAGGCGAGGCGAACCGTTAGTCAGGTTCATGTTAAACATGCCGACCGCAGCCGAAGAGTTGGCTACCGTGCCTACCGCATTTCGCGCCGTGACAGAATACCGGCCGGCGTTGGTCATGTTCATGGCGGTCAGAGTCAGTGTGGCAGCCGTTGCGCCAGACATGGGTGCTCCATCGTGCAACCATTGATAGGTCAGCGGTTCACTGGCGCTCATCTGCATCCGCAACGTGACGTTGGCACCCGGCCCGGCAACTTCGGGCGAAGGAGCCGACACCATCATGACTGGCGCGGAAACAGGGGTAAGCAGGAATGCATTGGTGTGCCCGGCATACATACCCCACCCTACGATTTGTCCGTGCCCGTTAATTCCGCGGGCTTCCATCAACTCCCAGCCACTGTTGGCCGGAATCAGGCTGTTGAGATCCGTCATTCGGGGCATGCCGCCCAGAGCGTTCGTAACCATGAACCCGTGGCGGGCTCCGTTGCTCAGGTCGGCGCTGCCGACAACCGTCCCCGCGTTGTTGATGCAGAACGCGGCGCTGTTGGTCCCGCCCAAAGTGCCAAGGTCCACTTCCATCCGGCCCATCATCCCCCCGCTGCCGGTCACAAAGGCGTGGTGGTTTCCCCCGGACATCTGTGCCTGCCCTGCGGTCTGGCCCATATCGTTGACAAACCACTCCTGTCCGCCAGCGGCTCCCATGCCGCCCATGCCCATGGTCATCATGCTCATGCTCCCCATCATCGCGTTGGTGGACATGATCGGCTCCGGGCTCCCGTCGGACATCATGGCGTAGCCAACGACCATCCGATTGCTGTTGATACAATAGGCTTCGGAGTTCGTGCCGCCGGCGGTGCCCAGGTCCATCATGGCGCCCGCCATGGAATTTGTCATGAAAAACGCGTGGTGGCTGCCATTGGTCATGGTCGCCCAACCGACCATTTCGCCGTGCATGTTAATCATCCAGGCCGCGCTGTTGCTGCCTCCCAGGGTACCCAAATCCATCATACCCAGTCCCGTCAACGCATTGGTACACAAGAAACCATGCCGATTTGTGGTCGCCATATCGGACGCGCCGACGATCCAGCCGTTGTCGTTCACTCCGAAAGCCCAACTGTTGCTGCCGCCCATCGTCCCCAAGTCCATCATGCGCCCGCCTTCAAACATGAACGCGTGGTAGGCGCCCATACCCGTCTGCGCCGTGCCGACAATCTGTTCATGGTTGTTGATGCCGTAGGCGAGACAGTTTGTTCCACCCAACACGCCAATCTCGGTAACCGCATAGAACTGACCGCGAGCCGCGCAGGTTATGGTGAGGAGCGCCACGCCGGACCATAATGGCCGGAGAGCCGGGGCACTAACGATTTTTGCTACAAAATTCTTCATACGACTTTACTGGTTTTGATTCCCTGGTATCGCCCGCTAATGTCCCGTATTACACACGCTTTTCATCCCGATTACCAACCCTTTTTTGGCTATTTGTAAACAATTCCTGCCGAGGCCGTCACGGCGCTGTGCCGATTTGGTAATTCAGCGCCGAGCGTTGAATCAGGTACTCGTATTGCGTGCTGGCGAGGGAGATTTCCGCCGAAACCCGGCTGAGTTCGGCCTGGTTCAGCTCAACGATGGAGCTAAGGCCGTTCTGGTAGCGAGCCTGAGCGAGATCGAACGACTGCCTGGCATTTTGGAGAAGCTGGCTGGTAATGCGGTACCGGTCAAAGGCGTTCCGGGCGTTGAGCCAGGCGATGCGAACGTCCCGAATTACATTGTCTTCGAGGTCCCGCACGCTGGCGGCGGCGGCTTCGGCTCGCACTTCGGCTTTCCGCTGGCGGGCGGCGTACAGGCCGCCGGCATAGAGCGGCACGTTCACGACGACACCGGCAGCAGCATAGTGGTCGGGCAATTCCGGGTCGTGGACCGGTACAACGCCCGCGCCGCCAACAGCGGCGACGCTCGGGTAACGCGCCGCCCGTTCTGCCTTGGCGAATCTCACTGCCGCTTCCTGTTGCTCGCGCGCGCTGAACAGATCGGGCCGATGACTCAGGGCCTGGCGCACATAGTCCGACACATTGGTGGAGACTCCCGGCGGCAAAGGCTGCTCGATCAAGTGGTAATTCTGTGCCTCACGCTGGCCCAGAAGGGTGGCGAGTTGGGCGAAAGAGCCCTGCAAATCGTTTTGCGCTTTGCTCAACAGCAACCTGGCCTCTTCCAGGTTGACCTTGGCAAAACTCACATCGAGATCCGAGCGAAGCTTGTTGCTGGCCAGGGCGGTCACTTGATCCAGGAGGGCTTGGCGGGCTGCGACGGTCTGCTGGGCCACCCGAGTGACCGATTGGGCCTCGGCCGCGGAATAAAAGGCCCCGTCAACCGCCAGCAGAATCTGTTCACGCGTGGCCTGAGCGTTGTTGGCCTCGGCTTCGGCGCGCAACCGGGCGCTTCCAGTCAGATTGGCAGTGCGGCCAAAATCGGTAATCAACTGGCTAATCATGAGTCCCTCGGCGTTGCGATCAAAAATGCTGGGATTGTTTAGTGCTCCAATGGCCGCCATCCGGGTGTTGTTCTCGGCCGTGCCCACGGCCACGGCGTTCGCCGAGATGCTCGGCAGGTAAGCTGAGCGCACTTCTTTGGTCTCCTCCCGCGCAGCTGCCACCTTCAAGTCCGCTACCGTGATGAGGGGATGATTCCGCAAAGCGGTCTCCCGAGCTTCCTGGAGCGTGAGCGAACGCAGGTCCTGGCCATCCCCCTGCCCCGCCGTCAGGCCAAAGGTCGCCAGGCAGCTCAGAATCCAGGCGGACATGTTCATAAACCGGATTATCACGAGGGTGAAGAGGTTACCCTCGGGTTGAGATCTGCGCTGATCTCAGTACCTTCGCGCCGACGGTGGGCGATGAAATAAGCCGCCGGAACGATGAATATCGTTAAGACCACGGAGACGCCCAGGCCGCCGATGATCGCCCGCGCCAGGGGAGCGTAGGCTTCACTGCCCGTACCGAGCTTGGCCGCCATCGGCAACAGGCCGATGAGTGTGGCCAGGGAAGTCATCAACACCGGACGCAGTCGCACACGGCAGGCCAGGATCACCGCCTCCTTCAGTGGTCGTCCCTCACGGCGCAAGCGCCGCGTGAACTCGACGATCAGAATGCTGTTGGAGACCACGATGCCGACCATCATCACCACCCCCATCAGGGACATCACGTTGAGGGTCGTGCCCGTGGCAAAAAGCATGAGCAATACCCCAGTCAAACCGGTGGGAACCGCCAACAGGATCAGCAGCGGGTCGAGGAACGACTCGAATTGCGCCACCAAAATCAGGTAGACCAGCAATGTTGACAGAATCAGCCCGAGCCCAAAGCTCTGGAACGACCTTTGCATGGCATTGGCCGAACCGAGCACGCTCACTCCCGTGTTCTCAGGCAGTCTGGTCTCGCGGAGGATCTTATGGACCCCTTTCAAAACCTGGCCTAAATCCTCTTTTGCGGGCGAGACATACACGTCGATCACGCGTTGGAGCTGATAGTGGTCCACTTCAGTGGGCGCCTGGATATGCCGGATTTGGCTGACGGTATCGAGGCGCGTTGGCTTGAGTGAACGTGCCCCTCGCAACGGCACGGCGGCGAGGTCGGCCAGGTTTTTCACGAAATTCTCCGGGTATTGAATGGTGAGCAGATAATCGTTGCCGCTCTTGGGGTCCACCCAGAAACTTGGGGCGATCATTTGGTCCGAAGTGAGCGCCGTAATCACGTTGCCCACTATCTCTTTCTCATTCAGCCCGAGTTCGCTGGCACGGACGCGGTCGATATCCAGCCGCAACGCCGGATAGTCCACGTCCTGCGGTACGAGCACGTCGCTCACGCCGGCCAACTCACGTACTTTCTGTGCGATTTCCATCGCGATCTGGTGCGTCACCACGGAGTTCATACCGCTGACCTGAATATCCAACGGCGCCGGCATGCCCAGGTTGAGGATCGCATCAACCAATCCGCCGGTCTGAAAGTAAGCCGAGACCTGCGGCAACTCCTGCCGCAGTTTCTCGCGCACTCGATTCATGTATTGGAAGCTGCTCAAATGATGCCCCTCCTCCAAACCCACCTGGACAAACGCGGTATGAGGACCGGAATTGGGAGTATAAATCGAGGAAAAGCCCGGGGTGACCCCGATGTTGGATACCACGATGCGCAGGTCCTTCGCGGGCACGACTTCACGGACCACCCGCTCGACCCGTTCGACCATCTGATCGGTCAATTCGATCCGCGTGCCGGTGGCGGCCTTCAGGTTGATGACGAACTGGCCCGGGTCAGTGCGTGGGAAGTAGGCTTTGCCAATCAATGGATAAACCGTCAGGCTCACCAGGAACAGCCCGGTGATCCCCAGCACCGTTCCCAGCGGCCGGACCAGCGCCAGGTTCACCGCGCCCTCATACCGGTCGAGCAGTCTCCTGAAATTGCGGTTGAACCAGGCATTGAACCCTTGCCCTCCGCCGCGTGGTTCAACCCGCCTCTCGGCGCCGTGTTCCGGCTGGCCCTTAATAAGCTTGGCGCAAAAGAGCGGAACAACCGTTAACGCCACCACGTACGATGCCAGGAGTGAGAGCACGACGGCCAACGCCAGGGCGGTAAACAGAAATCGGCTCACCCCATAAAGGAACAGCACCGGGAAAAATACGACCACGGTCGTCAGCGTCGCCGCCAGCACTGGCAACGCGACCTCCTTCCCGCCGCGCTCGGCAGCCACGCCGGGAGGTTCCCCCAGTTCCAAGTGACGAAAAATGTTTTCCAAAACCACAACGGAGTTGTCGATCAATCGTGAAAAGGCCAGGGCGAGTCCGCCCAGAACCATCGCATTGACGGTGTTGTCGGCGAGCGAAAGCGCGATGAAAGCCGCGAGGGCCGAGAGCGGGATGGAGAGAAAGACCGCCACCGTAGCCCGCATGCTGCCCAGAAAAATGAGAATCATGATCCCGGTCAGGACCAGCCCAATGACGCCTTCATGAATCAGGTTCTCGATGGCGGTGCGAACGAAAACGGACTGGTCGAACACCACCTTCGTCACCAACTGCTTCGGAATATCCAACAAATGGCTGACGGCCTCTTTGACACCGTTGACCACGGAAATGGTGTTGGCATCGCCGCCTTGCTTCAAGACCGGCAGGTAAACTGAAGGTTGCCCGTCCACCCGAACCACGTTGTACTGGATTTGGGACGCGTCTTGGGCTTTACCCACATCAGCCACCAGCACCGAAGCATTCCCCACTGTTTTCAGCGGAAGCCGGTTGATATCTTTGACGTCATCGACTTGGCTGTTGGCATACAGGTTATAGTCGAATGGACCAATTTTCACATCGCCTGCGGGCAGGATCAGGTTGGCCTCGTTCACCGTTCGCACCACATCCATCACGCTCAATTGGTGGGCCTCGAGTTTGAGCGGGTCCACGTAGACCATGATCTGGCGGTAACGCCCCCCGAACGGTTGCGGCACCGAAGCGCCCGGAACGCCCGCCACCTGGTTTCGCACGTTGTATTGTCCCAGGTCGCGCAAGGCCGCTTCTTTCAGGCCCTCGCCCTTCAAGGTAATCAAACAAACAGGCAGGCTCGACGCATCAAACTTCAATACGACTGGTGGCAATGTGCCTGGCGGCAACTTCCGCAAATCCGCCATCGCCAGGTTGGCAATGCTCGTAACAGCCGAATCAGAATTGAAACCGGGTTGGAAATAGACCTTGATCAGGCTTACTCCCGGCAAGGACCTCGATTCGATGTGGTCAATCCCGCTGGCTAGAGTGAAGAATCGTTCGAAGCGCCCGGTTATGTCGGTCTCGATCTGTTCGGGCGGCATGCCGGAGAAGAACGTCGCCACGACCACGACCGGGATCCTGATGGGGGGGAATAGGTCCACCGGCATGCGCACCAGGCTGGTGACCCCAACCACGCAGACAACGAGGCATGCAACGATTACCAGATACGGGTAGCGAATGGAAAAGCGGGACACAATATATACTCGATTAAAGATCCGGGGTCACGAATTCCTGGCGGTGAGGATCGCGCGGAGTTTTTCGACTGAAAATTCCGGGGACCGGCACAAGGCGATAAGCGCCTGCTCCCGTGCGGCGATCTCGGCGGCCACTCCTGGGATGCGTGAGGCGATTTCCAGCGGAATGGATTGGACACCGTGCAAGTCACCATGCAGCAGGTCGCCCGACTGGATCGTCAGACCACCGATCTCGACCGTGTGACCGATCTCCACGATGTGAATGTAAGCGTGGGATACGGAAACGCTGCCCGCAAACAAGTGGAAACCGGCGCTCTGGGCGGCGGGAATGTCCCGCACGGAACCGTTGGTAACGACGCCATCACAGTGGAGGGCGCGCAAAATACTCATATGGACAGCGCCTACCAGTGAGCCCAGGCCCCGGCGGCTGGATACATCCTGCACCACAACAACACGTGGCGCCGGAACTGATAGGATGTAGTCCCACCAGTCCGTCCGGTCGGGATACGTCCCGTCTGTCGTGGGAGGGGCGGAGCCCCGAATCTTGACGGTCACTGCGTAACCCAGCATCGGTTGCAGTTGGGGAAACAAGCAGCGGACGGTGTGGTCCACAAAACCCTCATTGCGCAATCGTTCGTGAAACGTCTCGATGGCATTTGCCAGGGTGCAGGCGTCCAGCCGCCGCAGCGCCTCCAGTTCCTGTGGATTGAGCGGCGGCCTCATTGTTGCGCCAGGGCGTCCACCAGCTTCGGTTGGACTTTCTGCCCGGGTCTGACCTGCGCCCGGCTCCCGACAAGCACCAGGTCGCCCTCTTCGAGTCCGGCGGTAACCTCGTACCGTGTCGATGTCTCCAATCCAAGGGCTACTGTTCGCTCTTCAATCTCCCTCCGGTGGTTAATCACATAGACACTGGTCCCTCCGCTTCCCGAAACGGCTTCAGTGGGAATGGTCAGGACGTTACGGCGCCGCTCGACCTTGAGCATGACAGTCGCGTACATTCCTGGCACCAACTCCAGCTTGGGGTTGGGCACTTCGACCTCGGTCATCATGGACCGCGTAGCCTCATCCACGGTCTGGGTCGAGCGGGCGATCGTCCCGCTAAAGCGCTTCCCGCCGAGCGACTGCACCCTCACTTCCACAGGCGCTCCCACTTGGATGTCTTTGACATAGCCAACTGACACAGGGAAATCCAGCCGCAGGCGGTAATTGTCCGAGACAGCAACCAGCGGCAGAGATTGGGTCGCCGAAGCAGTGCCGGCCTGAATCAGGGCGCCCGGGTCCGCATACCGCTTCGTAATTACCCCATCGAAGGGCGCGCTGATCCGCGTATAGGCCAGCATCGTCTGGTATTTTTCGACATCGGCCTTGGCGGCGGCGGCGGCGGCTTCCGCCGTTCGGTCCTTGGCTTCCGCCGTGTCGAGTTCTTGCTGGGCGACAAGGTTGGGGTGATCTTTTTCGACCGCCATCAGCCGGCTATAGACCAGGTGCGCATTTCGGTAGTCTGCCTCCGCTCGTTTTTGCGCCGCCAGCGCCTCGTTCAGTTCATCCCGCGACTCGGGCACCTCCAGTTTCGCCAGCAACTCGCCGGTCTTTACCCGGTCGCCCACATCCACACTAATGGTTTCCAGATAGCCCGAAACCTTGGCGTGCAGCTCCACTTGGGCATAAGGCCGGAATTCAGCCGGAACGGTTATTTCGTTGTCGAGGTCGGTGCGCATGACACGCGCCGCGGCCACCGGCACCGCCGGGAGCGCTGGCGGGGGTCCGCTAGGCAGTTTCGCACTGCCGGTCGTTGCCAGCCAAACCGGAAAAGGGACCAGTGCGAGTAACAGCAGGCTCACGCTGCGCCAATTGATCCATCGCCACCTGGCCGGCTGTTGAGCGACCGGACCATCGACCTCGTCACGAACTTCAATAGGCATAGCTCATCTGTTTGTTCTGGTTGTTCATGGGCTCCGCAATCAGCGGCAATGCGACCCGAAACAGGCTCCCTTCACCAGGAACGCTGTGGACTTCCACCCGGCCCTGGTGGGCCGCGCAAATCGACTCCACGATCGACAAACCGAGCCCCGCTCCGCCCTCATCCCGCGAGCGCGCCCTGTCGACCCGAAAAAACCTTTCGAATACCCGCGGCAAAAACTCACCGGGAATGCCGATGCCAGTATCGCCGACTTCGAGAAGCGCCCTCCCGTCGTCTGCACGGACCGTCAGGGTGATCGCTCCGCCAGCCGGGGTATACTTGATGGCGTTGTCCAGCAGGTTGACCACCACTTGCTTGAGCCGTGCGCGGTCGCCTTCTACCCACACCCCTTTGGCAGCGGCGCACGTAACGCGGATTTGTTTGTCTTCCGCCAGAAGCGACATCTGGTCAGCGGTGCTGACAGCCAGTTGGGCCAAGTCAAACTTGGCCCACTCGGCAGCAGCCTCCCCCGCGTCCAACCGGGAAATCGCAAACAAACCCTCCACGATGCCGGTCAAGCGATCGACCTCCTCCAGCACGCTTCCCAGCCGCTCGCGCCAGTCAGCGCTCATTTGTGGCTCGGCCACCAACCCCTCCAATTCCCCTCGGAGGACCGTTAACGGCGTGCGCAGCTCGTGAGAAGCGTCCGCCACAAACCGCCGTGAATGCTTAAAAGCGGCGTCCAATCGCTCGATCATCCGGTTGAGCGCAATCGAAAGCCGCTCCAATTCGTCCCCGGTTCTTGCCACCGGCAACCGTTCACTCAAGTTGTGCGATGAGATGTGCGCGGCGCTTTCAGTGATGTGATCAACCGGTGAGAGCGCGCGGTTGACTAGCACGAAACCGCCCAGCAAAGCGATGGCGCCCAAAAGTGGCAAAACGCTCCCCAGGAAGATCACCCATTTCTTTAGATCAACCCGAACCTCAGTCAGGGGCGCGCCCGTTTCGACCAAATACGACGTCCCATTCGCCAGTTCGACCCGAGCGCCGGTGAGCAGCAGGTCGCGCCCTTCGGTGATGACCAACGGTCGGGTTCCGTCAGCCCTGGCGGGCCACTGCGGTGTCGGCAGGCTCGCCGGCTCGAAACTGTGATCCGCCGGGGCGCCGGAACGGTAGAGTTCCAAGCCATCTCCGCGGGTGATCCGTATGAAGCGATTGTTCTGACTCGGCGCCAGGCTGGCTTCAATCTCTTTACGCACGCGCCCGGGAAAGCCCTCGTCCCCGGCTCGCAGTTCCTCCTGCAGCAAATGCCCAATCTGCCGCGCCCGCCGCACTTGAGTTTGCTCCAGCGCGCCCGTCAGCGATCGTTCCAGGGCGATGTATGTTGCCACCCCAACCAGGGCAAAACTGCCGAGGAGCAACGCCGCGTACCACGTGAATAACTGGAACCGCAGGGAGCGCGTGTTCATAGGACGGTTTCCTCGGTCAGGCAGTAGCCCACCCCGCGCACCGTGCGGATCAACTTTCGATCGTAGGGTTCATCGACCTTCTCCCTAAGGTGCCGGACATACACATCGACGATGTTCGTCAGGCCTTCAAAACTTTCATCCCACACATGCTCCACGATCATGGTGCGTGACAGCACTCGGCCGGAGTGCGCCGCCAGGTATTCGAGCAAGGCATACTCTTTGGCCGTAAGGTCGACCCGTCTGCCCGCACGCCGGACCTGTTGGGTTAGGCGGTCAATCTCGAGATCCGCCACGCGCAAAACATGACTGCGAGCAGGCAGCGGCCGTCGCAACAACGCTTTGACCCGCACCAGCAGTTCGGCGAACGCAAACGGCTTGGTCAGATAGTCGTCGGCCCCGGCTTCGAAATTTTCCACCTTGTCCTGAGTGGCATCACGGGCCGTCAGTACCAGCACCGCGGCGCTCCTGCCGTTGCGCCGCACGCGCTGCAACAGCTCAGTCCCCGGCAGTCTCGGCAGCATCAGATCCAAAATAATCAGGTCGTAGTCCAGGCTCGCGGCCATCCGCCAGCCGGTGTCACCATCTTGCGCCACGTCCACGGCAAATCGTTCCGCCCGCAAACCACGGGCGACGAAATCGGCGACCTTTTTCTCATCTTCAACCAAGAGCAAGCGCATAGGCGAACGTCGGATAAGTTATTCGGAGTTTATTAAAGGACACTTAACCCCACGTTAAATTCTATTCAGAATCGCAGGCGGGGCCAGCGGGTTTGCCACGGTAACACACAACCTTATGCGCTCCATTAACTTGGAATGCGGAAATCCTCAGCCGATCCGGTTTGGTGCAGGGCGCCCGCCAGCGAAAAGTGGGATCGACCGATCTCGAACGGGAACGCGTGAAGGGCCAACTCCGTCGGATCCCCGAGCATTCCCTGCGGTTTTTGTGCTTCGGCTTATGGGAGCTGAAAGATGGTGCGCGATAGAGGATTTGAACCTCTGACCCCTTCCGTGTCAAGGTATTCTGGATTAGTCCAGGTGATGAATTCTGTGTAACCACTGCTGCCTGTAACGGTTTGCAGCATAGAAGATTCTATTTTTTCTGTTGCTGCGATCCGTAGCCCTCTTGGTCCTAACAGTCAACACTAGGCTTCAGACTTTCTAACCGCTGGGGCCAGGCGTGGCAGATGTAGGTTCGATGAAGACACGGGCGCGCCAAGGTTTACTCGCAACTGCGGGCGGAGCACCCCGACCGCATGGCGCGGCTCCTGAGATGGCCGGTTGCTGTTCGGGTCCAGTGCCGAATCGTAGAAGTCCGTTGAAGCTGGCCAATAGACCAAGTGAAGAGGCGGCTATCTTCTCACACGCACCACGATCACCTTGACTGGAATCTCCTTCGACTTGCGGTGCCGTGGA
The DNA here is from genome assembly GCA_036524155.1 of Verrucomicrobiia bacterium. Classification (GTDB taxonomy): domain Bacteria; phylum Verrucomicrobiota; class Verrucomicrobiia; order Limisphaerales; family UBA8199; genus DATDCV01. The sequence continues at coordinate 12,789 of DATDCV010000027.1, read as the reverse complement.
CGCCTGGGGCGCTCTTTCGGATACTGTTTTTCCCACTCGGCCCGAGTCCGGCTGACGATCAGGTCTTCATATTCCTGGACCAGGTGCTCGAACTCCTCATGAGCGTGCGTGAGTCGTCGCATTTTCTCGACCAAGTGCGTTGGGAGGTACTCTGACGATGTCTTTTGCCGTTTGCGGTCCCAGAAGGTGTGATTGTAGCCGCGTTCAGTTTCACAGACATTGCCACGCTCCATCCTCTGGATGGCGGCAATTTTTCGCAGCAGGTCTTCTGGACTCATAGGATGGAGTATAGTGTTTACACTACACTTGAGGCAATACCTGTTTATATTCAGTGGCTTGCCACGATAACGGCCCTCCTCGCTGGCCGTATTAAAACTGTTCGCAATCCCGTTCTACTCAGCATGTCGCAATTATACAGACATAAACAAATCACGACGGGCGAACACCTGACGATCAGGCAGTTCGCGGAACGTTTCCAGGTCCATCCGCAGTCGGTTTGGCGCTGGTTGAAGAAAGGCAAGCTCAAGGGCGTCAGGGTCGGAGCGCGCTGGAGGATTTCGGCGCAAGAGTTTGGCCGCGTTGAACAGGAGGGCACCGCTCTGTGAAAACGTTCAAACCCAACACCCAACTCGGTCGGCTTCAGAAACACTTCCTGACCCATCCGAAAGAGTGGACGCCGATGCTCAAGCTCATCGAGGTCTCCTGGTCACCGGTCATCCACTCGAAAGTGGCCGAACTGCGACGGGGCGGTATGTGGATCGACAACGAATGCTTGGGATATCGCCAAAATCCCAACCAGAGAAGAGAATCCTTCTACAGGTATATTCCCGATCTGGACATTGCCATCGACGGAAAGTTCGACGTCGTTTTTGTTGATGCTGTGGGCCAGGACTTCAATCAAAAGGTTATGTCCGCCTGCCTCGATCCTTTCCTGAAGCTCGATGGCGTACTCATCTTCCATACCATGGATAAACAGGCGCTGGCGAAAATGGGTCGGTTCAACTTGATTGGGAACCTGTTGATCAACTGGGAGCCTTCTGGTGATCAATCCTCCTTGTTCTTCTACGCACTGGACATCCTCTCGCTTCCGGCAAGGCTTAATTACGGCGAGATCTTTAACGAGAAGGGAGACTTCCTTCTCGCTGTTGAGGCATGGCTGCCCCAGGCACACAGGCGGCTTTTGGTCCGAGAGAATGGCGCGCCTGAGGGTTGGTCACACGCCCCGCTCGATATTTTTGAACGGACGTTCGTGTTGCAACCCACGTACCGCAATTGACCAAGGTGAAAGACACCATGAATCCGCCGTACGCAGCACTGCTCGTTACCCGTGTGGCGCTGCGTTACGGCGGATTCGCTTGCTTGTCGAAGCCCGAGTGTGGTTTCCCACTTTGCCCGCTTAACCACCCGAACTCCATATAAGATGATCGCCAAAACTGTTATTCCCCGCTCGAACAGTACGGCTGATCGTCAGGAGCAGACCAGGCTCTGGCCCGAGGGCAACGGAGCCGGACACCAGCCGTCGTCAGCCACCGGCCCGACAGACCTGGGAAACGCCATCGCCAGGGAGACTCTGCGCCGCCAGGAGAACCTGGACTAAACAGGACTAAGCCCAGAACGAATCGCTTAACCAGAAAGGAACTACAAAAAATATGTCCCTCATGATCTCCGAGCCGATGGCAGGCAGCAACGGTAAGCCTGCGCCTCGGAACTCGTCCCCAGTCGCCATTCCAACCAGTGAAGCGACCCCGCGTGATGCAGCCAATCCCCAATCTACGGGGTCCGATAAAATTATGTCCAATCGCAAGCTGCCGGTTTCAGCTTACGCGGACATCATGAAGGCAAAGCTGCCCCTTTTTTTTTGCCTCGCGAACAAGTGGTTCGTATACAAAGGAGGTGTCTGGCGTCCGGCTGATAAGGGACAATTCCGGCCACAGGTTCACAAGGAACTGCTGCCGGAACAGGAGACCAGCTACATGGCCCACGCTGTGTTGAATACCCTTGAAGGACGCGGCCAGGTGGCACCCGAGAGCTTGAAGTCATTTGCAGTCATGGAGGATGAAGGAACGGTCCTGCTCAATTGCCGGAACGGTTTGCTCCGAGTCACCGGCGCGGATGTGCAACTCCAGTCACACAGCCCAGATTACCGGTTTACCCGCCAACTGGCCGCAGCCTTTGACCAGGATGCTACGTTTCAGGACTTTGGCGATGTTCTGTGCTACGCCCTGCCCGACGAGGAGGATCAGCAATTGTTAATGCTATTCGCGGGCTACACGTTGCTGCCCCATTGCCGTCTTCACTCGTGCCTGATCTGTCATGGCCTCGGCGGCACCGGCAAAAGCACCCTCTGGGAAGGCATTGCAGGAACGCTTGGCCGCGACTTGGTGTTGAACATATCCCTGCGCCAACTTTGCGACGGCAAGGGATACAGCGTGCCCCGAGTGCGGTTTACGGCACTTAATCTGGGCAACGAGGCTCCGTCCGGCGAGCTTGGTGAGTCGGATATCCTGAAGTCGTTGATCTGTGGAGAACCTGTTGAGGTCCGGCGCATCTATGGGCAGCCCGAAACTCTTCAGGGTTACCCCACGAAGTTCGTTTTTCTCGGGAACCATCTGCCAAGGTTCAAGAGCGCCACAGGTGCTGAACTGCGACGGTTGCGCTTCCTCCAGTTTGATCGGAAGCCAAAGCACATCGATACAAATCTTCCTGCCAGGCTCGCGTCCGAGAAAGATGGGATTTTCACGAACGTAATGATTCCAGCCCTGCAATGCCTCTTACGGTGTCCGGTCATGCCCGAAGGCGGTGTGGCATCCAGGGCCATCAAGTCGCGGTTCGCAGAAGAGAACGATCCCATGGAAGCCTTCCTGGCCACCGGTTGCGACCTTGGTTCCGAGTTCTTGGTGCTCAAGGAAGAATTGCACCAGGCGTTCCTGGCTTGGGCCGCAGGTAGGGACATCTCTTCGAGTTTGGACACCGAGGAGCATTTTTTCCGTGCCCTGAGAGCTAGGGTCAGCGGATTGCAGGATAAGCGACCCACCATCAATGGGAAGCGTCCTCATTGCCTCAAGGGCATCCGACTCAAGGGCGTCCAAGCAGTCCAGGTAAACCCGTAAAATCCGAATTCCGGCTCGACCATGAAATATCAAGGGGCCACACCCGAAATGGAAGGTTTGCCTGGACTGCATGGACCGACGCAGGTGGATGCTGAACGACTGTGGTCGAGCATGCAATTTCAGCCACGACCGCCGCGACGTGGTGGCCACGAAACAAACTGCGCGGCCACATGAACCTAATGAAAGGAACGAATGAGTAAGAAATCCAAGAGACAAAAAGCAGCCAATCGCCTGATGCGGGCGATGGACCTCCTACATGGTTGGCGGCGGGAGGTTCGCAGGCTCCGACAAATGATGAAGGCCAGGGAGACCCCGTACGAGGAAGTGCAAGCCAAGGTAGACGGTTACACCTCCAGATGCTTGAGCCATGCTCAGCGGTGTCACCTCCCAATCGAATTGCGCGGTGGGCAACTGCGGGTGTTCCGCCAATTTCAGCCTCATCGACATCAGCCTGGATGCGAGGTAAGCCAGCCCGTCTTCCGGTCGGAGCCGGACATGAGTCTGGAGGAGATCACGGAGTTCATGGAATCAGTGCAGTTGGATTGACGGCGGGCTTACAGAGCGGGCCGAATCCTTGCCCGCGCCTCCTCAATGCTTCCCCAGAGCACGGCTGTCTACGTCTACACTTCTCACTCCAAGAAGCACCCACGGAGTGTAGACGTAGACATTCGGGGGCATAGGCTATGTCGCGTGTAGACGAAATGGCGGAGTCCGAAAAAGCTCCCTGTCACAGTTGACAACGGCCTTAGAGTTGGCTCCATGTCAGCAGGAACCCTAACGCGCTCGGCTGGTCCGCCTTCGAACGTACCCGTAATCTCCAAGTCCAAATTTCTGATGGGCCTCCAGTGCCCGAGACTTCTCTGGCACGCGGTCAACGACAGCCAGGCGCTTCCCGAAGCGGACGCCTCGCAGCAGGCCATATTCGACCAGGGCAAAGAAGTCGGCCAACTCGCCAAGCGAATGTTCCCTGGCGCGGTGGACGTTTGTCCCGATGCCCCGAACTTCGGCCAGGCGCTTCAGGTCACCACTGAGGCAACGAAGTCCGGCAAGCCGCTGTGCGAAGCCGCGTTCGCGGCAGCGGGCGGTTGCTGCCGTGTGGACATCCTCGCGCCCTGTCCTGGAGGTGAGTGGGAGATCGTCGAAGTGAAAAGCTCCACTTCCGTAAAGGACGAGCAGCTTGATGATGTCGCATTCCAAACTTGGGTTGTGCGCCAGGCCGGTGTGCCGGTCAGACGCACACGGTTGCTGACTATCAATAACGAGTTCGTCAGGTCTGGCGAAATCAATCCCAGGAAGTTCTTTGTGGACACCGACGTCACCGCCGAAATCGCTCCGCTGACCGGCTCCGTGCAGAAGCGCCTGTCGAGCATGCAGGCGGCGATCCGCCTACCCAAGCCACCGGAGATGAACATCGGGCCGCATTGCGACGACCCGTACACATGCCTGCTACATGACCAATGCTGGAGCGTGCTGCCGGACGGCAACGTACTGGAACTGTATCATGGCAAAAAGAAGGGTTTCGACCTGCTGAGTCGTGGTATCACGCGGCTGACCGATATTCCAAAACCGCAGAAGCTCAGCGTCGCGCGGGGCATCCAGAAGATGGTCGCGAGCAGTGGTAAGCCCCACATAAACACGAAGGCTCTCGCTGCATTCCTGAAGCGGCTGCGCTATCCGGTCCATTATCTTGATTTCGAAACATTCGCAACGGCCATTCCGTTTTTCGACGGCGCGAGGCCATACCAGCAAGTTCCCTTTCAATTCAGCCTTCACGTGGTTCGTGCGCCTGGAGCCGTCCCAGAGCACGTCATGTTCCTGGCAGAAGGCCGTCATGACCCGCGACCTGAATTCATGCAGTGCCTGCGAGATGCAATCGGACCCACCGGCTCGATTGTGGCATACAATACCGCCTTTGAGTTGGCTCGCCTTCGCGAGTGCTCTGACGCGATGCCGCAGTATTCTTCCTGGCTAAAGGCGGTGGAACGGCGTTTCGTTGATCTCCTGAAGCCGTTCAGGAATTTCGCCTACTATCACCCACAGCAACACGGAAGCGCATCGATGAAGGTGGTGCTTCCGGCGCTGACGGGAAAAGGGTATGCGCACCTCGCGATTCAGGAGGGCGGGACGGCCAGCCTGGAGTTCTTGCGGGTCACCTTCGGAAACGTGGATGAAGCGGAGCGGCAGCGGGTGAGGAGGAACCTGGAGCTATATTGCGGCCAGGACACGGAGGGAATGATTTGGATTATGAATTCGCTGAATGATCTTGTCCGATAGTCCATACATATTGTCTGCCATTCCACATTCACGCATTTGAGACGGTAGTCGCGGCCTGAAAGCTGTTGCCCACGCAAACACTTTTGGCTAATCAATTGTCAGAGCTTAGGCCCCCGTTAATGACCGCTCCGGCAAGTCTGAACAAGAGGGGCACGAGTTGGCTGCCATTCCTACGATGACGAAAGAAAATGACGATTCACAACTCACGGCGGGCCAGAAACTCCACAAAGAAGTCCTCCGCCGTTCCGCTGAAATCAAAACAAAGTGCGCCGAGGCCAATGTGATTACGGCGCTCTTCGAAAAGAGGCACGCTGGTACATTTATACCCAAAAGGTGGCGTTCCTGGCTTATAAAGAATGATCGGTTCTATTTCGTAGCAGCGGACATCTTGGCGCAATTGTGCTACTGGCATCGCGCTTTCAAGGACGGTTCTGGCAGATGGCGATTACACAGGATCGTGAAGCCGAGCGGCTGCAAAATCACCCTGACATACCTTGCGAACGCGCTTGGGCATTCGGTGTTCCAGATTAGGCACGCTATCCGCTGGCTAAATGAGGAAGGCTTGATTCGCGCAGAAGAAGACCGGTTAGGGCAGGTATGTTGTTACCGAATACGGCTTCTGCCCGATCCGCTCGTCAGCATTACCGTGAAAAAGCCCCCCTATTCAAGTGATGGCGCGCAGTCGAGTGAGGAAGCTGTCGACGATGAGGACGAGTGAACCGCGAGGCGTCAACCGGCAGGTTGCTCACTCGACAGCGAGCGCCCCTGGGTAGGGTCCCAGAAAGGGCGCGTCGCGGTCACGTGATTCTCTCTATTTTAATTCTCTTCAGTTAATGAACCCCACGGCCTGTAATCTCTGAAGGGCTGGCCTTCAGTATTTAAACCCCAGGAGACCCCGTCTTGGGGGCCGATTTACCCCAAAATTCGGTCATTATTTGCCTGCGGCGGCAGACGTCAACCGTGACGGCTCAACTGGTATAAACAACCGGTATCTGCCAACCAGTCGCCTGACCAGGGTGAGGAAATACGGTCGGGCATTTGGCCCGACGACCACCCTCGTAATCAGGTTCTGAAGCGAGCATTTCATATAAAGCCCCGCCGCATTCGGATCGAAAACCTTTTGTCCCTGACTCCAGGGCGTGCCGTCCAGGTTTAAGCAACCCGAATGAAGGCTGTTCAACGTCACCACCCTGATTTCCTGCTCCGCCGCATACGCTTTGTCTTTAAGGAAGGCCACACGCAGCAAATTGTTCTCGTCCGGTGGCTTCATTTTGTACGACTCGAAGTCCACGTACTTGATCCGGCCTACGCCGCTTACAAGGGCGTAATCGCCGGTGATCTCAAACGATGTCGCCAGCCTTCTTACCGTGGACTGAATTGCCACCCCCCTTCCTTCCTGGCCGTATTCCCTCCACATGCGCTCAGATTCGTCGTTGCCGAGGAACCAGCAGTTGACAGCCCCCATGCGCCTGCCGTCATCGCCTCGGCCATGCTCCACAACCTGCTCCATGTAGTCCAACAACGGGGCTGGAAGTGTCTTTTCAGCGGTGGCACGGTTCTTTACAAGTCCCAACACCTTGGCGCGAACTCCTTGGGGAGGCGTACATTCGTAGCGGTCTTGAAGCGCACCGAGCCGCGAGAACCACATCGCCTCCAGTTCCAAAAGCGACATGAATTTCTCGAAGGTGAGATAGCGCCAGACCAGGGCTTTGGTCTGCTCTTCTTCTTTGAAATCATACACGCGCAGCCCGTTCGGTTGCGACTGGTTTCCGGCTCTCGCGTCGGCGCTCATTTCAGGACTCCTCGGCGACTTCGGCGAGCGTGCGCCTGGTATGGGGGACAAATGGCGGGATCTGGCGGAACACGCGTACCATAGACAGTTCGGGTCAGCAGGCAGTCTTCGGACTGGCGCACAAGCTCAATTCGGCCACGTGTTTCGATTCCCAGCCCTGGGGAGTCTTCAGGCATGCCACACAGTCCGCGTCCTGGATCGGAGCTTGCAGGAAAGCATCTCTCGAAAAGTCTTTGCCTTCACCCCTCGCCTGGAACTGGGCCAAGTATTCGTGCAGGAAAAACGACGTGTACTCTCCCAACATTTTCCAAGATAATAGTAACGGCGCTGTGCCAGGACGGGCGCACGGCTCCTGGGCGAACCTTAAGATAGAGTAAGGCAGGTGATTGGCCAGGCCGTGGCCGTGAAAACAGAGCAACGTATTCGCAAAGGGCAGCGAGTACTTCCGCCAGGCAGCATGCGCGGATTGGCAATGGCTGTGCAGGGCCTGGTTCAGCAGGTTAAGCTCGAACTGGCAAAGGACGAATTCGCCAAGACCCCTGAACTTCTCCCTTTTCGGCGGCGAGAGGCTGTCGGTCAAAGTGAAGCCGCACAGCATATCGCCACCAAAAACCCCGAAATCCGCAGCGTACGCGGATTCGATATAGAGCTTCGGTACGATGTACTGCATTGGGACCGGACTCGGACTACCACAACGCATTCAGGGAGGCCAGCATTTTAGGGTCCGGCAATTTGCTGGTTTGGGCCTTAACATCTTGCTAAAGAGGGCGTGATGGCAAACGCCAAGCACCTGGAGATCCTCAACAGAGGAGTAGACCCGTGGAACAAATGGAGACGGGAGAACAAGGAAATCCGTCCCGACCTAAGCGGCGCGGAACTGGATCGTGTCGACCTCGGCAGAGCCGACCTCAGTGGGACCAATCTCAATGCGGCTAATCTGCGGTGGGCCAATCTCAACTTGGCGGATCTCAGCGGGGCTGACTTCAGCAGAGCCGACCTTACCGCAGCCAGGTGCAGGGAAGCTAACCTGACCAGGGCTTGTCTCGGTTACACAAATCTCAGTTCCGCCGACCTTTCAGAGGCCAATTTCACGGGTGCCGCGCTGACCGTGGCCAATCTTCACGACACCGATCTGAGCGCGGCGAATTTTAACCAAGCTATTTTGGTCAGAGCGAGAATTAGTGAGGCCGACCTCAGTGGGACCAACTTCAGCCAAGCGGTTTTCTTTGCCACAATTATGGCGAACGTGGATCTTAGTCAAGCGAAGGGCCTCGAAGCGATCAGGCACTTGGGTCCGTCTAGCATCGGGTTGGATACCCTCATGCAGTCGAAAGGCAAAATCCCAGAGGTCTTCCTGCGGGGCGCAGGCGTGCCCGATATCTTTCTCCAATCCAACGCCTCCTTGTTGGGGAGACCGATGGAGTTTTATTCCGTGTTCATCTGCTACTCCACCGAAAACGAGGACTTTGCTTCTCGCTTGTATAACGATTTTCACACCCAAGGTATTCGTTGTTGGAAATGGGACCAAGACGCCTGCACGGGCCGCAGTCTCTGGGGTGAAATTGACTCGGCGATACTAAGCCATGACAAACTTGTGCTCATTGCGACCAAATCGTCGCTGACAAGTCCACCCGTGAACCGTGAAATTGAGCGGGCGCTGGTCCAGGAAGATGACCGCATGAGGCGCAAGATAGCCGGAGACGCAAGCGTCGACTGTGATGTCCTCTTCCCCGTTCGGCTTGACGATTTTATCTTCAATGGTTGGGCGCACGAGCGGAAAGTGGATGTAACGAAAAAGGTCATTGCCGACGCTCGTGGCTGGGACAAAGATGGAATACTGTATCGCCGCGTGCTGGACAGGTTATTGCGCGATCTCAAAAGGAAATCACCGCCTTAAATTCCGCGCACAAGATCTCCGTGGGAAACATCCGTTCCTTGTTTTGTGAAACGATGTCCGTACAGGGGTGCCGGTGGCACTAAGCATCTCTAGCCAGGCCCCTGAACTCCGCGTGTCGCAGTACTGCCATCCGCGTCCATTCGGCGTAATTAACCTCGGCACGGACTTCCGGCTTCAGTCACGTGCTCATTTCGTCCGACGTCACCATCTCGTCGAACGGGTCAGCCCTGCAATTGGGCAGGTTGGCGAACGGACAGCAGCCAACCCGTAGCCTATTCAGGGCGGCAATGATCTCTGGACCACGAAGCTGGGCCAGTCCCTGCCGAACCTTGCCGGCGAAAATGAACCTGCCCGTTTCATCGGGCTGACCTACCAACAACACGCCGATCCCGTGGTGGCCTGGCCGGAAGCCGCCGATGAAAAAATGGCCGGTTTGTTTCAGCGGCAGCTTTAACCAGGCTCCGCTCCGCTTCCCTGGCTCGTAGACAGAATTCGCCTTCTTCGCCACGACCCCTTCAAGCCGTTGCTCGCGGACAGCCGCGACGACCTGGTCCGGCGTCCCGCCGAGACTCGCCGAATACCGGATGGCAGAGCCGGTGAGAAGCTGTTCCAGCTTAGACCGGCGCTCGGCCAGAGGAACTCTCGCCAGATACCTCCCTCGGAGGTGCAGAAGGTCGAAGGCGTAGTAGCCGAATCGCCAGCCCTCCGGCAGCGGCAGCCTCGCCTGGAGTGCCTGGAAAGAGGGACGGCCCTGCCGATCCATGGCGACCAGTTCACCATCCAGGTGGAGGCTCGATGGACGCAGGCGAGCCACAGCCTGGGCCACCTCGGGGAAGCGACGGGTGTAATCGGCACCGTTCCTGGAGATGAGGCGGACGGCCCCACCCTGCTTCATGGCCTGCATGCGGTAGCCGTCCCACTTCACCTCATAGTGCCATTGCGGCCCTTCCGGCAGTTGCCGGACACGGCGCAGGAGCATTGGCGGGACGAACCCGATTCGGGAGTGATTTTGGCCGTTTTTCACCAAGTTGGCCAGCTTAGCAAGCTTTTACGGGTCCGAACAACCGCTTTTCAGGCTTGTAGACGGGCCTAAATTGACCTGCGGAGCCGCTGTCGGCGGTCGGGAGGGTCATTACAGCCCAGGTGTCGACACACAGGCTCCGCAGGGCCAGCCAGGCGGCTCCGCTCACTTGCCGAAGGCCGTTCCGTCCTGAGTCAATATCGCGGGCTTCTCCGCGCAGTCCACCATGAGCCTCGGCCAGTTGGTAGTCGTGTCATAGTTGGGCTGGTAAACCCACCCGCGACAGCGCCAGCCAGCCAGGCACTGGAGGCAGTTGAACACGGTCTTGCCAATGACCCACACTTTGGCTCCAGAGCATGACTCCAGGACACGTTTCCCGTAGTGCTGCCACCATTGCCGATGAAGTTCCGCCTTGACCGCATCGGGCAACCGCCTGCCATGCCGCAGATAAATTGCGTGAACGGAAGCGTCAAGCAGCCAGATGCCGCAACGGCACATTGCTCGGAGAGTGTCGATTTTCCATGCCAAACGGGTCGCGAAATCAGCGCGCTCCGGTTTGGGTTGTGCTCCTCTTCCGGTAAGCCTGCCGAAGATATCCCAGTACCTTGGGGTACCTGGGTTATTGAAATCCCCAGGCGCATCTTTCAGCAACCCCGTCTCCCCGTATCCGAGGCAGTACACCAGCCGGACAAAACTGTCGGGCGGCAGGCTGCTGTTGGGTCTCCCAAATGGCTTGAGCATGGCCGTGTCCAGTGATTGGTTACAATCCTCGGCAGAAGTGTAGACGTGAGATTCGGCGACAAGCACGACTCCGACCCTTGCCGGTCTCCAGAACCAACGGTGCCGCTCCACCGCGTGAACGATCTCAAATGGCTCGGGGGGGTGTTGAAATTCATCGTGGCTGTTACGAATGATCCTTACCCCAGCCTGGTGTGCTTTATTGAGGGCTTCGGCAAATCCTGTTGGCAGAGTGGCCATCCCTGGATTCTGCTGTGTGTTCGGCTGAAATCCAAGCCATGTCAGCTACGCCCCCCCACTCGTCTCACCAAATCTTATCTCGCGCAATCGTGAATTGTTTTGGATTTTCCTTAGCGTGAAGCCAGTTCAACTCAAAGACATATCGGAGTTCCGAGGCAGTCAAACTCCCCCCACATGCTGTCCGTCGTTCTTCCTGCCGTTACCGGTGTTGCTGGGGTGGCTCGGATGCGGCCCCAGCGAAGCAAGCCAGGCAAAAAACCTATCTGCGGAACTCGAAATTCCGCTTCCGATGACAGTGAAGACTCTTCGCTCCGCGTTTCGACGGACAAGATTAACACCGAAAACCGAGCAGAAACTGAACGAGTTCGTAACCAAGCTTGTTGAAAAAGTACGCGGCAAATCCTCTGTTGCATTGACCAGATCGCAAAACCTAAGAACCTGGGAGATTTGGCGGGGGCTTGGTGATTACCAGGATAACAATTTCCCAGCAACCTGCCTCCCGAGAACTCGCCAACTCCTCAAGGACTTGGCCGCACAAGAGGGGGTTGTAGTTGACGGCTTTTTTGCCCGATTGCCGCACATTTCAGCCGCTACGTGTTACTTGCTTACAAGTCCTCTCGCCGTTCTTTTGGCCGCGCCTTGCGAGGTGCGAATCGGTCCTCTGTTGAAATCCGCCAAAAAGCTGCGAACGCCCCAGGATTTCCTGGCTTTCCGCACTCAAGATGAACGCTTTCGGTATTGGCAAGCGCACTGCGTTGTGAGTCTCATCATGAGAATATTGGCGCAAGCGGACGTCGAGATTTCGCGAGAACTCAAGTCTGGCCGCAGCATTGTCGCGCCAATTCTTCCAGCAATCAGAAATGGCAAACTCCACCTGCCAATTCGACTCCTGCTAGAGCGATGGGCAAACCTACTAAACGTTTCATACAAAAAAATGAGCGCACAAGGGAAAGGCAGACTCGATGAGGAAGACTCTCGGCGCAAGCTGGAGTCCTGGTTGAATAACGAACATACACCTTCAATCGAGAGCATTCGGATTCTCCTCGAAGGAATCGTCCCCAATCAGCAAGAACGCGAGTGGGCGGTAAAGAGGTACCGGATTGCGCTCCTCTTGACGCATTTGTTCGAAGTCCTTCAACTCGCACTTCCTCACGTTGGGGTCGCAGAGAGGATTTCTCTTTTCGTCACATTCCATCGGCATCGATCTGGAGCAGAGATGAGGGCGAACAATTTTCCGCCCTCATCCCATACCGGCTAGTCTTTCTTTGGCACAGGGCGTGACGCAGGCACGCCCCTGGACAGGCCATACACGCGGTCTTTTGGATTCAGTTGGCGCGAGCGGTTATCAAGGACCGCCTTGCGCGGAGGAACGTGGATGTTTTGAGGTCTTCTCATAATTGTATCTTTTTGCCCATCCATTTCCAGGATGAACAGACGCGATACTACAGCGGCATCGAAGCCAAGGGATGTGCGACGCGAGGGTAAAATTTGTCTTGCCGCACACCCACGGGCGCGCCTTTGTTTGGCTGGCGTATTTCATGCTCGAAAATGATCGCTCCGGCGCATGCTTTGTACCGGAGTGTCTCATTACCGAACACGCCACCCGATGGCACGGCGCACAAGAAATCGAGAATTGGACATCGGTACGGGCATCGCCCAGTTGGTTGCCTTCATTGCACTGGGCGCGATGTTCGTTCCTGGTCTGCGGCAGATTTTG
>DATDCV010000026.1:0-16166 GCA_036524155.1 Verrucomicrobiia bacterium | reverse complement strand
TCCTGGCCGATGAGAAGCACCCGTCCTCGGGTCGGTTGCAGCAGCGTGCCCGCCGCGAGCAGCAGCGTGGTTTTGCCGCAACCGCTCGGACCGCGCACCGCTACGAACTCTCCCGCGCCGACGGTGAGCGTCGCCTCGTTCACGGCGATGACGGCGCCGGCCGATCCCGGGTAGGACTTGGTCAGGCTCTCGATTTGCAGCAGCGCGCTCATTCCTCCCTTAACACCACGGCCGGGTCTTGCTGCGTGGCGATGATCGCGGGCACCCAACTGGCCAAAGCGGCCACGACCGGAGTGGCGACCAACATCAGCATCAGCAAACGCGGCTCGACCAGCGCCAGCTTGACTGTCGGCACTCCCGGTCCCTCGCGCCACAGGAGGCCGAGCAAGCGCCCCAAAAAATAGCCGAGACACCCACCCGCCAGGCCAACGGCTACCGCTTTCGCGAGGAAAATTGCCAGGATCTGGCGCGAACGCAGCCCGAGGGCGCGCAGGATGCCAATCTCGCCACGGCGGTCGCGGACGTTGGCGAGGGAGAGCAGGCCGATCCAAACGCCGCTGGCGACCATCACCACGGGGACGAGCACGGCGGCCAGCGCTTCCCGCTCGGCGCGCAGCTTGTCCCGGCCCTCTTTCTCGCGCTGAATGCCGGCCTGTGCCTCGGCCGCCGCGCGTTGCCGCGCCTCGGCGCGGGTGAGCGCCTGGGAGGCGTATTCGATGACCTGCGTGTCTGGTAGAATGCCGGCGATCTCCGGCCGAATGCGGCCAAGGCGATCGAGGGTGTCACAAGTGCAATCGAGCGCCAGGATGCCGTTGATGAGGCCGGGCTTGGCGAGCAACTCCTGCGCTTCGGGGAGGCTGATCCACACCGTGATGTCGTCTTTGTTGCCGCGCTCAGGGTTGACCTTGGCGACGGCAAATTCCCGTCCCATGAGTCGGGTCTTGTTGCCAGCGTTGAGTCCGAAGTTGCGGGCCAGCTCGTGGCCCAGGACCATCGTGCCCGGCGCGACGGGCTCGAGCATCGGCTTCTGTTGCTGGCTTTGGACGTAGACTTCGCCGCGCACACCCATCAACAGCACCGTGCGGTCGCGCTCGGGCCACTTCACCTTCTGCTGCAACGACGGCAGCACGTGGTTGATCGTGGCCACGTGGCTCCTGGCCAGACGCGTCGCATATTCTTCGGGCATGTATGTCGAGGCAAAATCGTCCGCATACAAGTCGCTCAGGTTTTGGTCCTTCGGCAGGATCAACACGTTGAAGCCCATCTTGAGCATGAGCTTGCGGTAATCGTCCTCGAGCTTCGCCATCTGGCGGCACGTCTCCGCCTCCTTCGCGGCCATGATTTGCCTGGTGCGCGCGTCGTGCTTCTCGAGGATCGCCAGCGCGGCCACCAGGCAAGCCACTGCGAGGCAAGCGGAAAGCACCCCGAGCGAGAAGCTCAACTTGCGGTGGAGGATCTCGCGGAATATGAGCCGGTTAAGGTTCATTTTATCGGGGCCGTCGACCGGCTCTGAATCTCAGCACCAGCGTCGTCGCGGCAAGTACGACCACGCCGATCCCCAGGACGATTGCCAGGTTGCGGATCAGACGGTGGCCTCCGGTTGCCGGGGACGCCGGATTGGAGACCGCAAGCGAAAGAGCGGGCGGATCGGGCGTCGTCGCGGGGCTTTTCTTGGCGGTCGCGGCGAACTCCGACATGCCAACGAGTGGCGGCGGGCTCTGCGGTTCCGCTCCCTGCGAGCCGGCCACCGAACCCCAGTTCGCCGACAGCAACAGGTCGTAGCCGGGATTGACTGCTTTGACCTCGCACGAACATGGGCCAGTCAGGAACTCCGCCATGTCCCGAATCGCTTCGGCCGTGATTTGTTTGCCGACCGCGGGCGACACGGCACGGCCGCGGCCAAAGATCGGAAACAGCATCGCTTCCGTCGCGGCGTGCAGATTCGTGTTCCAGTTGAGCAACAGGTTGACGAGCATTTGTTCGTCCGGGTCCGCGTGTCCGATCCGCACGGTTGAAAACGCGATTTTCAGAGGCAAATCCGGATTGGTCGGCGGGTCAAGCGGGGACGGTTCGGGCAGCACGAGAGATCGTTCCAGCTTGCGGAGTTCCGCCTCGATCAGTCGTCCGACTTCGTCGTCGCGCAGGCCATTTCCGCTTCCTAACAGCAGCCACACGACGGCATCGCCGCGCAACAGCTTTTGGGTAATGTCTCGCCGCACGGGCGAATCGAGGAGCGATTTGACTGTATCCGCCCTCAGCGGCCCGGCCCAGGCGGAGTCCTCGATTCCCGTTTGTCGCGGGTACTTTGCCACCATCCAGGGTGGATTCGCATTCGCCTGCCGGCGCCACAACGCTTGGAGGGGAGGAGGTATTTCGCCTGCCAGGTTCACTCGGGTCACGGCGAAATTCGCGAGCCGGTCGTGGCTTGTTTTCTCCATCGTTTCCAGCAGCGCTTGCTGCTCCGCTGTCAGCGACCCGCTATGGAACACGACGATTTCGTACGGATCCGCCTCCCATCGTTCCAGCGCATACCGGAAGACCGGCACGTTGCAGGCGGACGCCGCCACAACCCAAAGGGCTGCCGCCAAACACACCGCCGGCCGGAGAAGTCTATCGCCGAACATGAGCATGCTTTCCTGGTCACCATGTCGCGCCTTTAGTGGAAACTCAAACGAATTCCTTGCATTTGGAGTCGAAGTCAGAAGACCGGATCGGCCGGCGCGCGGATTTCCGGTCCGCAGCAACTCGCAATCGGTTCATGCCTCTGGGACGGCACACGCTTGTGTTCACGAGCATGCTGCGGACTTCAGGCCGCGCGGGGAGGACGAGTTAGAAGTGGGGGTTGCCGGGTGCGAGCGGCGTGATGATCCACGCCAAATGTCAGCCTTGGCCAGTGGGCGACAAAAACGCTGTGCTACCTTGGATCAGTACTGTTGGTAGCCTCGGACACCGCCCCAGCCCTTCTTTTGTTTTTCAGCGGCGCGGCGGTGCGGAATGGGAGGGCCGCGGCAATTGGTGCGGTGCTATGAGGCATCACGCGCCCGGTGCCGCGCCGCTGAAAAACAAGGGAATCAATGGTGCATGCGTTTCTACCAACAGTCCAATCCAGCGCGTATGCATGAAGCCTCAGAAGGGGGCGGGGACGGCCTCGTCCCTGCGTTGGTTGAAATGATAGCAGCTCCAGATGGGGACGAGGCCGTCCCCACCCCTTTCATGCATACGCGGTGAGTCCAATCCGCGTCCGCGCGCCGGCAGTTGCATTGTGGGATGGCTTCCGTCACGATACCGCAACCTGAAACGACTGAGCAGGGACTGTTTATTCAGCCGTGGAGCGCGAATGAGCGCGAGCATGCCGGAAACCGGTGCGCAGAGCCCGCAGCAATGGGAGCCTAAAGTGGCGCCATCGCTGGTCAACCTTCTTGCGGTTTTTTTGCGGCTGGGCGCGACTGCGTTCGGAGGGCCGGCGATGGTGGCGTACATTCGCGAGTTGGCGGTGGACCGGAAAGGCTGGCTGAGCGCGCGCACGTTCGACGACGGCGTGGCTCTTTGCCAGGCAGTGCCCGGCGCCACGGCGATGCAAACCGCGGCTTATGTCGGCCTTCGCGTCCGGGGCGTGGCGGGCGCCGCAGCCGGTTTTGTCGGGTTCGGGTTGCCGGCTTTCGTGCTGATGGTTGGGTTATCGGCCATTTACGCTCGCACCCACAACCTGCCGGCGGTGGTTTCGGCTTTTAGCGGGTTGCAGGCGATCGTCGTTGCCGTTGTCGCGAATGCCGCCCTGGCCTTCGGACGGACCACACTGAAGAAGTGGCAGCATGTGACGATTACCGCGCTGGCGGTTGTTCTCTTTGGCTTGGGCATCAACCCTTTCCTCGTGGTTATCCTGGCTGCCCTGCTGGGGTGGTTGCTCCTAAGCGACGAACCGGAGGCCGGACCTGCTGTGGCTGCTCCCGCCCCCCTGCCGCATACAACGAGTCCCGTGCTGATTATCCTCGGTGCGGCTGCCGCGCTCCTGGCCGCCTTGTTCGTGTGGGATAGAAAGTTCTTTGAATTGGCGGCCCTGATGCTTCGCATCGACCTGTTTGCCTTTGGGGGCGGGTTTGCCTCGGTGCCGCTGCTCTTTAACGAGGTCGTCAGCGTGCGCCATTGGCTGAATGCCCCCACCTTGCTGGACGGCATCGTCCTGGGCCAGGTCACGCCCGGTCCCATCGTGATTACGGCAACCTTCGTAGGCTTCTTGCTCTACGGGCCGATCGGTGCCGTTGTGGCGACTTTTGGAGTCTTCCTTCCCTCGTTCGTCATCGTCGTCGCGGCGGCGCCGTATTTCGACCGCCTCCGGACTTCGCCGGTTTTTGTAAGGCTGATAGGCGGCGCACTTTGTTCTTTCCCGGGCCTGTTGTTGGTGGTCACAGCCCATTTTGCCCACAGCGTCAGGTGGGACACGCCGCGACTCCTGCTCGCAGTGGCTGCGTTCGTCGCGTTGAGGCTCCGCGCGAATATCTTTTGGGTGGTCGTCATCGGGACCGGGCTTTCGCTGTTCTTCTGCCGTTCATAAACAATCGGTGTCCGCTCAGTCTTGGGTCGGAGCGCCGATTTCTAATCGGCTTACGCGCGCCAACTGTCACTTCTAAGCCGAGTGGAACTCGGCGCTCCGACCCAAGACTGAGCGGATACGACGATCGGCATTTTTCAGGTTGTCATCCGGGGGCGTTGAGGTTCACCTTAGGCATATGAGACCCGAATGCTCCATCCGGACATCGTTCCGCTCATCCACCTGGTTCCGATTCACCCCACTTGCCGTCGCCTCGCTGATTTGCTGGCTGCCCTTGGTGGCGAAGCCAGCCGATGCCCCTGGCGCCACGACCTTGCTCGAGCAAGTCGGAGTCACTAAAGGCATCTGCGCCCTGCCCGGCGACTCCGGTTGCAGGTTAGCGCTGGCTCTGGCCCGAGAAAGTGAGTTGCTGCTCTACGTGCAACTGGATAGTGCGGTGGCTGTCGCGGAGGCGCGTCGGCGGGCTTACGACGCCGGCTTTTACGGCACGCGCATTTTTGTTGAGCAAGGCCCCGTGGATCATCTGCACCTGGCCGACAACGTCGTCGACGCGTTGGTCGCGACTGGCACGGCCGAAAAGATGCCCGTCGGAGAAGCTCTCCGGGTCGTGCGCCCGCAAGGAAAGGCGTTGCTGGGCGCAAACCTTCAAGTGAAGCCGTTCCCGGCAGGCATCGACGAGTGGAGCCATCCCTATCACGCTCCGGACAACAACCCGGTATCCAGCGACTCCGTCGCTCGTGGTCCATACCTGACGCAGTTTCTGGCGGACCCGCGTTATGCCCCGTTGCCCCAGGTGGCCGTGGCCTCTGCCGGTCGAGTCTTCAAGGCTTTTGGCCACATCGCGTTCAAGGAACGCGAAGAGCCGTGGTTGAACACGCTGGCGGCATTCAACGGCTACAACGGCACGCTCTTGTGGCGTCGCGAAATCGCGCCGGCCCTGATGGTGCACCGCAACACCCTCATCGCCACTTCCACGAATGTCTACTTCGCCGACGACCAGTCCTGCAAAGTGTTCGATGCCGCGACCGGCCAGTTGAAGAAAGAAATAGCCCCACCCGCCGACAAAACCGGCGGCACTTTCTGGAAATGGATGGCCCTGGACGGGAACGTGCTTTATGCGCTGATCGGCGACAAGGAATTCCGCGATCCCACCATCCGTGCCCGCATGGAAAACCACGGCTGGCCCTGGGATCCGCTTTCACCCGGGTTCAACCGGGCCGAACAGCCGTGGGGTTACGGTAAGACCCTGGTGGCAATCGACCTTTCGAGCCAACGCATCCTGTGGAGTTACCATGAGGAAAAGCCCATGGACGCCCGCGCAGTCTGCATGAAGAATGGGCGCTTATATGCTTTCAGCTTCGACAATTACCTTACCTGCCTCGAGGCGAAAACCGGCAGCCAGTTCTACCGCCACACCAAAGAGAGCGCGCCGCAACTCTTCGACACGCTCGGCGAATACCAAACCCGCCAGGATTGGCGCTCGAACTGGCGCACCACCGCCCTTTTACGCTGTAGCGACCAGGCTCTCTACTTCGCCGGCCCGGCAATGCAGCGCCTCGTGGCCGTCGCCGCCAGCGATGGCAAAGTCCTGTGGTCCCATCCCTACAGCAATTACCAACTCATCCTCCAGGGCGACAGTCTCTACGGCATCAGCGGACAAATCGACAACGAGGTCAGCCGCAAATTCAACCCGATGACCGGCGAAGTTCTCGCTGAACTCAAGATCAACCGCCGGGCTTGCACCCGCCCCACCGCCTCTTGTGACGCCATCTTCTTCCGGGCTGACGAAGGTTCGGTGCGTTTGGATCTCGGGAAAGCCGAATCACAACTGGTCTCGCCGATGCGCCCGAACTGTCACGACGGTGTGACCGTCGCCAACGGTCTGCTCTACTGGTGGCCGTCCGTGTGCGACTGCAACCTGAGCCTCTACGGGATTACGTGCCTGGGACCCGCGGCAGGTTTTGATTTCGACCAGGAAGCGACCGGGAGTGCGCGCCTCGAGACCGGGCAAAGCGGGGTCACAAGCGCATCCTTACCCGTCGATGCCGCGGATTGGCCCACCTTCCGCGCCAACAACCAGGCCACGGCGACCGCTTCCGTGCCGTTGCGCACCGAGGGGAAACTCCTGTGGGAATATGCCCCAAAGGCCGCCTACACACCTTCGGCGCCAACCGCCGGCGGCAAACTCGCTTTTGTGAGCGGGTCTGATGGCGTCATCCGCGCGCTAGACACCGAAACCGGCAAGGAAGCCTGGCTCGCGTTCACGGGCGGCGACGTGCGTTTGCCGCCGACGATTTCCAAAGGGCGTGCCCTGGCCGGCTCAGGAGACGGCTGGGTTTACGCGCTCGACGCGGGAAGCGGCAGGCAAATCTGGCGCTTCCGCGCGGCTCCGATGGAAAGACGCATTCCTATCTACGGGACACTCCAGTCAACCTGGCCGGCCGCGAGCGGCGTCGTCGCGGACAACGGCGTCGCGTATGTGGCGGCTGGCCTGGCGAATTACGACGGTACTCACGTTTACGCGCTGGACGCTGAGACCGGCAAAATCCGCTGGCAGAACAACCGGTCCGGGCATCTTGACGCCGCCTCGCACACCGGCGTAGGCGTTCAAGGCCACATGCTGATCCATAACGGCAAATTGTTCCTGGCTGGTGGCAACGCCGTGTCGCCCGCCGAGTATGACCTTGCCAGCGGAGAATGCCTCAACTCGCAAGCGGTCGCCCAGAGCCAGGGCCGGGGTTTTTCGATTGGGTCGGTCCGCCCGCGCGGGTGGGAACTTTACGTTGTCGGCAACGATATCCGGGCCGCCGGAAAACCTTATTACTCCCATCCGAAGTATCCGGTGTTCGATGCCTCAGTGTTGAACAAGACGCTATTCGCCACCACGGGTAACTACGATCTCGCCTGGGCGAACAACGCCAAGCTGATGTGTTTTGCCGGCCTCCCCGGAAACCGCGCCGACTTTCAGAGAGCGCTTTGGGGCAAGACGCAGTCGAAGGACGCCAAGCCGGCCTGGGAATTCACCTGCCCGAAGAGCGTCGCCGTGGCCGTGTGCCCCAACGCCGTAGTAATTGTCACACCGACTGAGGTTACTGCCCTGAGCCTCCAGGATGGTCGCGTGCTGTGGCGGCGGCCTCTGGGGGCTGCGCCGGTGCCGTGGGGCCTCGCGGTCAACCGCGAAGGCAAGGTCATCATCACGCTTGAAGGCGGGCGCGTGGTTTGCTTCGGCTGAGCCAAAACCCGCCGTGTTGCGAATTTACGACACGACGCGGAACCTGCCTTGCTTCCCGGCGGTGCCGCTCACCTCGCTGCCGTTGCTTTACCACCGCGAGCATTTGTTCCCTTACACCAGCTATGGCGGCACCGCATCGGTCGCCGTCCCGCGCGCGTTTCGGATGGTAGTGGTCGAAAACGATTTTCTGCGGATCGAGGTCGCCCCGGAGCTCGGCGGACGCATCTACAGCCTTTTTGACAAGCGGATCGACCGTGAAATCCTGTTCAGCAATCCGGTCGTAAAGCCGGTGCGAATCCTGCCGGTCTGGGCTTTTATCTCCGGCGGGATGGAGTTCAACTTTCCGATTGCGCATTCTCCTAGCTCGATTGCCGAAGTGGGCTGCGTGACGGGTTCAACGGGCGACTACAGTTTCATTCGAGTGGGGGAGCGGGAGGCGCGCACCGGCATGGAATGGGTGGTGGAACTCGGTCTGGCCGAGGGATGTTCTGCGCTGGTGCAACGCACCAAATTCCGCAACCCCACCAATGCCCCCCATCCGTGGATGTCATGGACCATCGCGGCGGTGCGATCGACGGCTGGAACGGAGTTCGTGCATCCGCCCCATCGCGTGCTGGTCCATGACGACCGGGTGAGGCAGATGGAATGGCCCGGCCCGGGGCTGAATTGGGACCGGAACATGCAGCAGATGACCGCGTTGTTCTGGAAGCCCGGTAGCGCTCCCCAGTTCGGAGTCTTCCATCACGACCTCGGTTTTGGCCTGATGCATCTCGCGGACCCCCGGCAAGTGCCGGGCAAGAAGGTTTGGACCTATGGCCACGGCCGCCACCGCGATTGGGGCCGGGCGACCACCGAAGGGGATCTCTCCTACGCGGAAATTGAAAGCGGCCCTCTGTTGGATCAAAGCGAAAAACCGCTTTTTCTCGCGGAAACCGAGTGCCATTACGAGGAGTTTTGGATCCCGGCCCACTCGCGCGAAGCCTGCGACCACGTGACTTGGCCAAACATCACGCTGCCACCTTTTGTGGACGGCTGGCTTGGCTGGGAGCATTCCGGTTGGCAGCGCGAATGGGAGAGCTTCAGGGCAGGGGAGGGGCATCTGCCGAAATCCGTCGTCGTCACCGGTATCCCATTGGAGGCCGCCTTGCGGCGGGAGTTGGAGTCAGGGAGCCCCAATGCGGCCGAGCCGCTGGCTCTGTGGCTCGCCTTCCACGGGCGGCCCGCCGAGGCGCTGCCCCTGGTTGTGAAAGGCAACGCGACGGCGCGACGGATCGCGGGGCTTATTTCTTGGAAAGGACTCAATGAGCCGGCTGGAGCCGTCGCGCACTTGGAGGCCGGCCCGCTGGAAGATCCGATCGCGGTGGTCGAGCTTGATGAATTGTATGCGGAGCTCGGTGCGACCCGCCGCCGGGCCGAACTGCTGCAGCGGGCTGCGCCTCATCCACGAATTACGGAGCGTCGCGCAGACCTGGCCTTGAGCACCGGCCAACCGTCCGAAGCGATCCGGCTGCTCTCCGAAACCGAATGGCAACGGGAGCATCAGCGCTACGTGCGCAGCGCCTTGTGGCGGAAAGCGCAGGCCGCGTTGGGAAACCCGGACGCCTCCGTGCCCGATTCTTTGAATGAAGACAACCTTGCGCAATTCGGGGCGTACTGGTCAGCATAGCAGCGGAATCTCGCGGCCAGCAACGCAATGAAACTGCAACTCATCGATTGGTTGATTGTCGGTGTCTCCCTCCTCATTTGCTTCGTTCCCGCGCTCTTCTTCGGCAAGCGCGCCGGCAAAAACACCTCCGAGTTCTTCGTATCCGGCCGGGCGGTGCCCTGGTGGCTGGCGGGACTCTCAATGGTGGCGACAACTTTCAGCAGCGACACACCAAATCTGGTTACGGATATTGTCCGCCAGCGAGGCGTGGCGGGTAATTGGGTGTGGTGGGCCTTTGTTCTGACCGGAGTTGCGACGGTGTTCTTTTATGCCCGGCTGTGGCGCCGCTCCGGGGTGATGACGGACCTCGAGTTTTATGAGATCCGGTATTCCGGGAAGGCGGCGAGCGTGGTGCGCGGGTTCCGTTCCGTGTATCTTGGTCTCTTTTTCAACTGCGTCATCATGGCGTCGGTGAATCTCGCGGCCTGCAAGATCGCGAACGTCCTCTTCGGCCTGCCCCGCTGGCAGACGTTGCTGGCGGTGGGGTTATTGAACGTGGTGTTCGCCGCTCACTCGGGCCTTTGGGGGGTGCTCGTAATCGACATGGTCCAGTTTTTTATCAAGATGACCGCCGTCATCGCCGCCGCGTATTTTGCGGTCCAGGGCGTGGGCGGCCTCGGAGTGCTCGTGGAGAAGCTCTCTGCCCCTCTGCCCAGCCCCGACGGCACCGCCGCGCTGCATTATCTTAATTTCCTGCCGGATTTCACGAACAACTGGGACATCGCCGTGGCCATTTTCATCATGCCCATCGCCGTGCAGTGGTGGGCTACGTGGTATCCCGGCGCCGAACCGGGCGGCGGCAGCTACATCGCCCAACGCATGCTCGCTTCGAAATCGGAGCGCGATTCACTTGGCGCCGTCCTGTTTTTCAATGTCGCGCACTATGTGCTGCGGCCCTGGCCGTGGATCCTTGTCGGCCTGTGCTCGCTCATCGTCTACCCGCAGTTGTCCGACATCCAAAAGGCGTTCCCCAACCTCGACCCGAAACTGCTGGGTCATGACATCGCTTATCCCGCCATGCTTAAGTTCCTGCCTGCGGGCTTTGTGGGGCTCATGGTGGGCGGCTTGATTGCCGCCAACTCGTCCACTATCCTTACGCACCTGAATTGGGGATCGTCCTACCTCGTGCATGACTTCTTCCGTCGGTTCATCCGCAAGGATGCCACCGAAAAACAGTGTGTCCTTGCCGGCCGCCTCGCCACTGTTGGCCTCTTTTTCGTTTCGGCCGGAATGGTTTACCTCATGGAATCTGCCAAAGACAACTTTGACATCATCCTGCAGGTGGGCGCCGGAACCGGCTTGCTGTATCTGCTGCGCTGGTTCTGGTGGCGTATCACTGCCTGGTGCGAGGTGGTCGCCATGGTCAGTTCGTTTTCGATCTCCCTCCTGCTGTTGGTGCTCAAAAAACACAGCGGCGTTGCCTTCAGCACCCATCATGCCCTCCTGATCACCATCGCCGTCACCACGGTCTGTTGGATGTTGACGGCCTTCTTCGGGCCACAAACCGAGCGCCGCACCTTGATCGAATTCTATCGGAAGGTCCGTCCGTTTGGACCCGGCTGGCGGCGCATTCGCGAGGAAGCAGGCATCTCGAAGGCGGAAGCGGAGGCGACCCACGAGAATATTCCGCTGGCCCTTTTGGGCTGGAGCGCCGGCTGCGCCGTGATTTGGTCCTCTCTCTTCACCGTCGGCAGTATCCTCTATGGCCGGCTCTCCATGGCCGCGTTGCTCTTCGCCGTGTTGGTCGCCAGTGGAATCGTGCTCGTCCGTGTGATCACCCGGTTATGGGCCAAGGAGCCGGCGCGCACAATTTAAATCCGAGATCCGAGATCCGAAATCCGAAAGAAATCCGAAGTCCGAGACCCGAAGGCCGGACCACAGGCATGAGAGACCATGTTTGCGAGGGAAGCTACGATCCCTGCGGCCCTGGCTGATCACTCAGTGCGCGATCCTCCTGTCTGTTTAGCGAACCGAAAGCGGCAGCAAGCTGCACGCACTCCAAACGCTGGACGACCATGTGTTAGTACTGTTGGTAGAAACGCAGCGCCCACCAGGCCCCCTTTATTTGTTTTTCAATTCAACGCAAAGACGCAGAGACGCAGAGGCGCAAGAAGACATTGAAAAAATTCCGCTTGCGTCTCTGCGTCTTGGCGTCTTTGCGTTAAACCCCCCTGGCGGCGCCGCTGAAAAAAGGGGGTAATTGGCGCGTGGGCGTTTCTACCAACAGTACGGAACCACGCCCGACCGACGTTTCTACCACCGGCATAGAACCGGGCCATTGGAATTGGGGAATCATCAGCGCGGCAGAAGAGGGATGCCATTCGAGCCCGAAGCAGGCAAGACTCACGGCATTGGCGCGCGAAGAAAAACGCTGGACGACCATGTGTCAGTACTGTTGGTAGAAACGCAGCGCCCACTAGGCCCCCTTTATTTGTTTTTCAATTCAGCGCAGAGGCGCAGAGGCGCAAGAAGAAATTGAAAAAATTCCGCTTGCGTCTCTGCGTCTTGGCGTCTTTGCGTTAGACCCCTGGCGGCGCCGCTGAAAAAGGGGGTGATTGGGGCGTGGGCGTTTCTACCAACAGTACGGAACCAGGCCCGACAGACGTTTCTACCAACGGCACAGAACCGGGCCATTGGGATTGGGGAATCACCAGCGCGGCAGAAGAGGGATGCCATTCGCGCCCGAAACAGGGAAGACTCACGGTACTGGCGCGCGAAGAAAGACGCTGGACGACCATGTGTCAGTACTGTTGGTAGAAACGCAGCGCCCACCAGACCCCCTTTATTTGTTTTTCGATTCAACGCAAAGACGCAGAGACGCAGAGGCGCAAGAAGACATTGAAAAAAATCCGCTTGCGTCTCTGCGTCTTGGCGTCTTTGCGTTAAACCCCTGGCGGCGCTGCTGAAGAAAAGGGGGTAATTGGGGCGCGCGCGTTTCTACCAACAGTACGGAACCACGCCCGGCCGACGTTCTGTTCCCGCCTGCAACGACGCGGTTGGATTTGGCTCCTGATTTCAGACTTACGATTTCGGATTTCGGGTTTCGGACCTCGTGCTGCCGCCAGTCAACAATGATTGACGCTCCGCGTCGCGAACGGGTAGCCTGCTAAAGATGTGCAAATCGGCAGTCGTTCACTTTTCGCGCCCATTACTTGTACTGCTGGCCGCCATGTTGGCGGGCTGCGCAGGCGATGCCAAACGGGCGCCTGAGCAGCGGAGGTCGAGAGGAGAAATCCCGCGAAGTCCGGCCCACGCTGTCGGACGTGTGGGCGAGAACCGGTATCAAACGCCTACCGGACAGGTGCTGACGCCGGCCGGTCTCCAGGTTGAACTGCCGGGCATGCGTCCTCAGGCGCTGGCCCTGAGCCCCGACGGCTCGTTGTTGGCTGCCGCCGGCAAACTCAATTTCCTGGTGCTTATCGATCCGTCCAATGGTCACGTCGTGCAAACCGTTCGCCTATCCACCGGCGCCCCCAACACCATCACGGCGGCTATGAGTTTCACGGGCCTCATCTTTTCTCCCGCCGGCGACCGCATCTACCTGTCGGACGCTGGCGGAACGGTCTGGGCGTTCCCGGTCAGCCAGCCAGCGGTTGGCGGCGCGTACGATTCGACACCCACTGCCCGGGTAGGCCGCCCGGAGATCCTCCCCGTGCCCGACGCCGGCGCACCTCAGCGGAATAAAGAGATCCCGGCTGGATTGGCTATCTCATCCGACGGCCAGAGGCTGTACGTCGTCGGCAACCTGGGTAACCGGTTGCATGAACTGGAAGCGCGCACGGGCAAGGTGCTGCGCTCGTGGGACACCGGCGTCGCTCCGTTTGAGGTCGTGCTCGCTGGCGCCAAGGCTTACGTCAGCAACCGGGGCGGACGGCGTCCCGCGGCCGACGATCTGACGGCGCCCGCCGGAAAGGGAACCGTTGTGCGGGTGGACCCGGTGCGGCACATCTCGATCGAAGGCTCGGTTACTGTCGTAGACTTAGCCACCGGCAAGGTAAAAGCCGAACTCGGTGTCGAGTTGCATGCCTCCGCGCTGGCCGTGTCCCCGGGCGGGAACTACGTGGTCGTGGCTAACACGGGCAGCGACACGCTCAGTGTGATCGACACGCGAACGGACCGGATCATTGAAAAAATCTGGGCTCGTCAGACTCCGGCCGATCTTTTCGGCGCCCAGCCGAATGCGCTCGCTTTTGATCCCTCCGGCCGCAGGCTCTACGTCTGCAACGGCACCCAAAACGCCGTGGCGGTGATTCAGTTCGAGCCCGAAGACAATGCTTCAAGAGTTGTGGGCCTCATCCCGGTTGGGTGGTTCCCCGGCGCGGTCCAATATGATACTCGCCGCAAGACGCTTTGCGTGGCCAACATTAAAGGCATTGGCGCCGCAAAACCGTTCAAGCCACGCGAGCCGGTGAAACTCAACACCAAGGATTTCTACGGCACGGTCTCATTGGTGACGGTCCCGAACGACAAGCGCCTGGACGATCTGACAAAAGCCGCCCTGCGAAATATGCGCTATCCGAAACTCGCCGAGGCGTTGCTGCCGCCTCGTCCCGGCCAGCCGGCCCGGCCCGTGCCCGAACGTGTCGGCGAGCCAAGCCTGCTGAAGCATGTCGTTTACGTGATTAAGGAGAATCGCTCGTACGACCAGATACTCGGCGACATGCCCGAGGGCCGCGGCGATCCCGGGCTTTGCATTTTTGGAGAGAAATTCACCCCCAACCAGCACAAGCTCGCCCGCGAATTCGTCCTACTTGACAACACCTACTGCTCGGGTGTGCAGAGTGCCGACGGCCATCAGTGGACCGACAGCGCCATCGCGAACGAGTACGTCGAACGCCAGCTCACTTCCGGCACGCCGCGCAGTTACCCCGGCGGGAAAACCGAGGACAATGTCGATGCGCTGGGCTGGGCCTCCTCCGGGTTCATCTGGGACAACGCCCTGTTGCACGGAAAAAGCTTCCGCAACTACGGGGAATGGATGCTGTCGGAGGCCGGCTGGAAAGATCGGACACGCAAGGGGGGTATTAAATGGAGCGACTACTGGGAGGATTTCCAGACCGGTGCGTGCGCCACCCGGCTCGGCTCCCGGCCTGGGATCGAAACGTTGCGGCTCTACAGCAATACCAACACCGTCGGCTGGGACTTGAAAGTTCCGGATGTGATGCGAGCCGCCGAGTTTATCAGAGAGCTGCGCCAGTTCGAGACCAACGGTGGATTTCCCGAACTCACGATTCTGTTTCTGCCGAACGACCACAGCGCCGGCACCAGCCTCGGGTATCCGACCCCCGGCGCCCAAATCGCGGACAACGACCTCGCCCTGGGCCGCATAGTTGACGCGCTCAGCCATAGCCGGTTCTGGCCCGATACGGTCCTGTTTGCGATCGAGGACGATCCGCAGGCCGGCTGGGACCACGTGAGCGGCTACCGGACGACGTGTTACGCCGTGAGTCCCTATACCAAGCGAGGGCAGACCATCAGCACGCAGTACAACCAGACAAGCCTGGTGCGCACCATCGAACTAATCCTCGGCTTGCCCCCAATGAACCAGTTGGATGCGACCGCTACACCCATGTTTGACTGTTTCACAGATTCCCCTGACTTGACGCCTTTCACCAGTGTCCCCAACCGGGTTGCACTCGACCAAATGAACCCGGACCCGAAGAAAATCGCTCACCCGGTGCTCCGCCGTGATGCCCTCGCGTCCAGCCGCTTGCCCCTGGACGAGGTGGATCGCTGCCCCGAGGACGTTTTCAACCGGATCCTCTGGCGCGCCATGAAGGGTCCCGATGCGCCGTACCCCGATTGGGCGGTGAAATCCACAGAAGAAAAGGACTGATTCCCCCGCTCTCCTTGAACTTCAAAACTCGTTGTAAGCAGGTCGAGTTTCAGACAAGAATCCTGACGAGATGGGACAAACCACGGAATACACAGAATACACGGAAAGTGGGAAGGACCATGAGTAAACTGATCCTGGAGCAGGAGACGCACCGAAGTCCTTGAACTTCAAAACTCGTTGTAAGCAGGTCGAGTTTCAGACAAGAATCCTGACGAGATGGGACAAACCACGGAATACACAGAATACACGGAAAGAGGAAAGGACCATGAGTAAATTGATCCTGGAGCAGGAGACACATCGAATTCTTGGGGCCTGTTTTGAGGTCTATAAGGAGAAAGGCTGCGGGTTTGTCGAGCCAGTGTATCAGGAGTGCCTGGAACTGGAGTTGGCCAGGCAGAGCATTGAATTCCTGGCCCAGCAGGAGATGGGGCTTAGCTATAAGGGAGTGCCGCTCCGGCAGACCTACCGGGCGGATTTCATCTGTTTCGGCAAGGTGATCGTCGAAATCAAGGCGGTCAGCGCCCTGACCGATGAGCATCGCGCACAGTTGATGAACTACCTCCGCGCCACCGGCCTGAAGGTCGGGCTGCTCATCAACTTCAGCCATTACCCCGGCGTGGAACACGAAAGGTTTGTGATCTGAATTTCAGCGCCAATCGCCAAACCAGGCGCAGGCAGGCTTTTCCGTTTCCGTGTATTCCGTGGTTGCGGTCGCCTTTGAATTGATTGGTCCGAGGCTGCGCCTCACTATACGCCCCGACATAAGTCGCGCCGCGTGAGGGCACGCGGCCTTCAAGGGACTGTAGGCCGCGTGCCCTCACGCGGCGCAAACATTCATGACGTC
>DATDCV010000025.1:0-13716 GCA_036524155.1 Verrucomicrobiia bacterium | reverse complement strand
GCCGGCGTGAACGTCGACATTACCAAGCGCAAGCAAGCGGAACAGGAGCAGCAGCGGCTTGCGGCTCAACGCCAGCTCGCGCTCGACGCCGCCCGCCTGGGATGGTGGCATTACGATCCGGCAAGCAAGCTCGTAACCTGGGACGAGCGGTACCGGGAGATCTTCGGCGTTCTGGATCGCCAGCGTCCCATTGAAGAGATTCTGACGCGCTTGCATCCCGACGATGTGCCGCCCGTCCGGGTCGCCATCGAGGCGGCCCTCAATCCTGTCGACCCCAAACCCTTCTTCGCCGAATTCCGCATCCTTCGCGACGACCGCTCGGTGCGCTGGGTGGAGGCCCGTGGGATCGCCACCTTTGAGGGCAAAGGAGACGACCGGCGCCCCACCAGCCTGGTTGGCACAGTCCAGGACATCACCGAGCGCAAACAGTTCCAGGCCGAGTTGGAACGGCTGGTGGCGGAGCGCACGGCCAAGCTCCAGGAATTGGTTACTGAGTTGGAGCACTTTTCCTACACCATTACCCACGACATGCGGGCGCCACTTCGGGCGATGCAAGGCTTCGCCGACCTCATGAGCGAGACGTGCGGCTCCTGCTCTGAGCAGGAACCCAAAGGTTTCCTGCGCCGAATCAGGACCTCGGCCTCCCGCATGGACTCGCTTATTACTGATGCCCTCAACTACAGCCGTACGGTCCGGCAGGAACTCACGTTATTGCCCGTCGATGCAGGCGCCCTGCTCCGCGGCATGCTGGATTCATACCCGGAATTGCAGCCCTCCAAGGCACGGGTCGAGATCAAGGGTGACATTCCTCTCGTGATGGGGAATGAAGCGGGGCTTACGCAGTGCTTCTCCAACCTCCTGAACAACGCGGTGAAATTCGTTAAGCCGGGAAATTCGCCCCAAATCCGCATCTGGGGAGAAACGCGTGGTCAGTGGGTGCGCATTTGGATCGAGGACGACGGTATCGGCATCCCCCAGTCCATGAACCCCCGGATTTTTGACATGTTCTCGCGAGGGCACCAGAGCTACGAAGGCACGGGAATTGGGCTGGCGCTGGTTCGCAAAGTGATGGACCGCATGGGGGGCAAGGTCGGAGTGGAATCCCAGGAAGGGCGGGGGAGCCGGTTTTGGCTCGATTTGAAATCAGGTGATACCCGAGCTGCTTACGCGAGATGAGCTCTGAGCGGCTGTATGCTGTCAATTGCTGCTTTACTTATCCTCGAGGATCACTACAATAGGAGGGTGCGTATAAGCGAGGGCCAAACGGGTTCGACTGTGTTGTACGTGGAAGACGACGAGTGCGACTTGCTCTTTATGCAGAGAGCATTCAGGCAGGCGGGGCTTGGAGATGAACTCCGATCGGTCGGTAATGGGCAGGAAGCCATAGATTATCTGAATGGCAACGGCGCCTATGCAGACCGCGGGCATTATCCGGTGCCTTCCCTTGTTCTGTTGGACTTGAATCTGCCGCTGGTTTCGGGCTTCAAGGTGCTCGAGTGGATGAAAACCCGGGAGGACCTCGCGGCGTTGCCCGTTGTGGTGTTTTCGTCGTCGACCAGGCCCGAAGACAACGTCCGGGCGAAAGAGTTGGGGGCCAAAGACTACGTGGCGAAACCTGCCTCAGGCTCGAGGTTCGCGGATGTCCTCGGGCGCCTTAAGGAGACATGGCTGAGTTGAGGTTCGGCGGATCCGGAGTGGCTGCGGCATGGTCTTCCACCTGTGCCTTCCGCCTCGTCTCACTCGGTCCTTCGTTTCAACAAAACCGGGCACCCGCAGCTAGCCCCAAAGCCTGCCCGGTCGTGCAAAATACGCAAAACTGGATCACCTCCACGCGGAAGTGAGTTCAAATATATTCAACGAGCGGATCTTCGCCGTGCCGCCTTTGGTCGAAATCGCAATCGTCTTATTCTCCGGGGGAACGGTTACGCCCATCGGCATGTAAGCTCGGCCCTCATTCCCGAAGATGTCCAGCGACGTTCGGTCCACGAAAACCCGGAGTTGAATGCGCCCGTTTCGCGGATGAAGGAGGGCTTTCTTCTGCTTGCAGGAAAGTTCATGTCTTCCGGCATCATAGGTCACGGGTATCCCACGCAGGTCCAGGGTAATCTCGACCGCCTGCCCGACCTCGAGGTCCGCGCTTAACTCCAGCAGTTCGCCCCTGACTGATGCGAGCAGGTTTGCGTCTGGGGTGAGCGATTGGGGCTTCAGCCTGTGGTGTTTGGCTCGGAGGCGTTCGAGTTCGCGCACTGGGTTCGCAAACAGGCGCAGACCTTCCTCAGTCGGTCGGAGGGTAAGTTCCACCGGCAGGCCCATCATCTGGTTGAAGGGCATGCCCGGCGTTGCCATCTGGCCCCACGGTATAAGGATGCGGCGGCCATCGTTGGCCGGGATGTCGTTGAAGGTTTGGGACGCGTAGAAACAGTCTCCAAGGTTAAGGTCGTGCGAGCCCGACTCGGACGTGAAAGAGGTGCCGTCAAAGCCCCCAACCAGGTAGCGGCCGTTGCCGCCGTAAAAGACCCAGCGGGTCTCACGGCCTTTGTCGTTGACCGGGATTTCGAAAAACTCCGGGCACTCGGAAGTACCGGGAATGGTGACGTTACAGAGCCGGTTCCAGCTCTTCAGATCGGGGGAACCGAACAGCGCGTAATCGCTCTTGTCCAGGTAAAGCGCCATCACCCATTTCTTTGCCGGGGCGTACCAAATGACTTTAGGGTCACGGTTCTCGGCGATTATGTGGGGCAGCACCGGGTTGTGTTCATACTTGGTCCAGGTTCGCCCGCGGTCGTTGCTATAGGCCAGGCCCTGAGTGAAAGGCTTGCCGGCCGCGGTGAACATGCACACGATCGGCTTCTCCTTCCCGGTCTCAAAACCCGTCGTGTTGTTCCAGTCAACAACCGCCGACCCCGAGAACATTGTCCCGTGCTGGTCGGGATAGAGCGCCTCCGCCAGTTCCTTCCAGTGGACAAGGTCCGGGCTGACCGCGTGGCCCCAATGCATGTTCCCCCAATTCCAGCCGTAAGGATTGTGTTGATAGAAAAGGTGGTATTCTCCTTTGTAGTAGACCAGCCCGTTGGGGTCATTGTTCCAGCCGCGCCTTGAGGAAAAATGAAATTGCGGCCGCAGCGCCTCCCGGTAAAGGTTGGCGGCATTTTTGATTTCGTCGGTCTGCTCAATCAGTTGCAGGGCGGAGGAGTCTTCGCGGAGCTTGTTCACTTGGATTGTCACCGTCCGGCCTTGAAACGGCGCGAGGTCCAGGAAAGCCCACCAGTCGGGCGCGGTGTCGGCCAACTCGATGTCGAACTCGCGGACGGCGCGCCCGTTTGTGAGCAGGCTCACTCGGCGCATTTGCGCCCCGTTTTTTACCGGCAAGTTCAGGTATCGCCTGCTGGCCAGGAGTTCGCGTTTTGCGTCTATGAGCACCTGGGGAGGTCTCTGATCGGTTTGAGCGATTTGATCCACATTGATGTGGCCCCAGCCGCCCGTCGCCTCATCCACGATTTCGATGCGCGCGCGCTTTCCCATCCATCCGCTCACATCCCACGCGGCCGGTGCAAGTTCTTCACTGCCTCCGGGGCTCGTATTCGGTCCTGTGGCCGTACAGACGACCTTTCCATCCAAGACAAGGTTCATGCAGGTCTTTCCTTCCCAGCCGCCACCCCCGATCAAGAACGAGATATATCGGCGGATAATCGCAAACTCCGGAGAGGTGAGCTTGCCTGTCGAATTGTCGCCGCCAAAGTAGCTGTTCACCAGGCGGCGTCCCAGAAATCCGGTGACCGGCATCTGCGAAGGGAGCGTGCCTTCCGCAGGGCCTGGTCCGAATGCGGTGCCGGAGACCTTCCAGTCTCCATAATTCGCTCTCTCGAAATCCGCAATTAGCTGGTCAGGCTCGGCGCCAAGCGACGGTCCACTGCTGCCGACGATTGCGGCGGTCACAAGTATCTGTACGGCGAATCGCATGCGCCGCAGTATCGGGTAACGCGTGTCCTTGGCCAACTTATTATGGTCGCGAATGAAGGCCGCCATTCGCGGTAGGTCATGGCGGGCGCTGCCCCCTCGTTCCCAGTCCGGACGCTCCCGGACTTCAGGGCGTCGTAACCTCCACCGCCGCGAAGCGCAGGCTGAATCAGACTTTGCGCCAGCGCCTTGAAAGCTCGCGCACAGTTGCCATAATCGCCCTCGCGAGTTGGGGCCATGAAGAGAGGATTATGAAACGTTACGGAATGACGACGGAGTTGCTCCCCGGGAAGGTCGAGGAGTATCAGCGGCTGCACGAGGCGGTTTGGCCGGACATGGAGGAAGTGTTCCATATCGATTAATCGCGTTGAGCTGCTAGGTCCCGTGAATACCTCACCCATGCACCGACGGAAGTTTATTCAAACCGCCGTCACTGGCGCGCTGTTTTCGGCGGCGCCACCCGCTTTAACTTTGCTCCAGGGAACACCCCGAGGCGGTGCGGCCATGGGCGGCTGGGACATCGCCATCGAGGATACAGACGGCGCACTCGAGAACGCCCGCGCGCCGGTCTGCGGTGGTGTGATGCTGCCTGACCGCCTCCGCCGTGCGGCGGCCGAGGGGCGGCTCGTTCTTCACGAGAAGCTCGAATCCGCCCGTCAGGAACCGGTCATACCCGCTCAGTGCCTGGGCCCGCCGGTCGACGGGGAAACGCGGCTGTGCTGGCTGATGCCTCCGGGACCGGCAGGCCGGCGGGTTTTCACATTGGGTGTGGGTGCGCCATTCTCTCCGCTCATGGTTGTCGGCCAAACGGAGGGACAATATGAGATCTCAGCGCAAGGCCAGCGGGTCCTCCGCTACAATTACCGCCAGGTAGAGCCCGGCGACTTGCGCAACTCCATCTCAGAGGACAATCGCAAATATGCTGTCGCGCGCAGCGATTATATTCACCCGCTTTACGGGCCTCAGGGTGAAATTTTGACCAAGGATTGGTCGCTGGACCATCCGCATCATCGCGGGATTTATTGGGCGTGGCCGGAGGTGGATTGGCGCGGCCAGCGTGGCGATCTCCATGCGCTGCAGAGAGTGTTTGCGCGCCCGAGCGGCCGGTGCGAGACCGTCAGCGGCCCGGTTTTCGCCCAGGTGATGGCTGAAAATGCGTGGCTGTGGGAGGATCGCGAGCTCATTGTGCGCGAGCGCGCCACGATTCGCGCTTACGCGGCCAATGCCGGTGGACGGATCGTGGACCTCGAGTTTCATTTCGAAGCGGTGGATGACCCCGTTCTCCTCGCGCGCCGAGGCACTAGCCATTATGGGGGGCTTAACGTGCGGCTGAGCGCGGTCAAAGACCAGCGGATCATCAAACACGTGGCGCCAGCCGCAAATCGCTCGCGCGTGTCCTGGGCGGACCTCTCAGGCTTATTCGCCGGTGGCAGCGTGGCGGCCGGCGTCACCATCATCCAGCTTGCCTCCAACCCCGATTACCCGGGCGATTGGATTGATTACCCGGAATTGAATTGGCTGCAGCCCACTTTCCCGGCCGCCGGGACCCGGTATGAAATCCGGCCAGGCAAGCCCTTGGCGCTGCGGTTCCGGCTGTGGGTGCATCGCGGCGGGACACCTCCCGAAGAACGTGCGCGTGCCCAAAGTGAAGCCGCGAATTCTTCGTGGTCGCCGCTGGCGTGAGCGGCACTGCTCAGATCAGGCGCGCAGAAAAAGTGCTTTAGCAGGGTCTGTGATCCTGCTAATAAAGGCGCATGAAACTGCTGTGGGCCTTAATATCATGCGGGTTAGTTTGCCTGTCTCTAACGGCGGCCGAGTCTGCCGGCAAGATACGTGTGCTCGTGGTGACAGGCGGGCACGACTTTGAGAAGGACCCGTTTTTCCAGATGTTCAAGGACAACCCCGACATCAGCTACCAGGCTGCGGAGCACCCCAACGCCCAGGCGTTGCTCAAAGCGGATGCCGCGGCCAAGTACGATGTGCTTGTGCTGTATGACATGTACCAGGAGATTTCACCGGAGGCCAAGGCCGATTTCCTGGACCGGCTCAAAGAGGGCAAAGGCCTGGTCGTGCTGCACCATGCCATCGCCAGCTACCAAAAATGGCCCGAATACTCAAAGATCATCGGCGCCAGATATTATCTCGAAAAAACCGTCGTGGACGGTGTTGAGAAAGCGCGGTCCATCTACGAACACGGAGTGAATTTCAAAGTGCATGTCGCGGACCAGAACCACCCGGTTACGCGCGGCGTAAAGGATTTCGAGGTTCACGATGAAACCTACAATCTGTACGACGTTTTCCCGGAAACGCATCCGCTCCTCATGGCGGACGAGCCCAAAAGCCACAAAGTGATCGGCTGGGCGAAAGCCTACGGCCTGGCCAGAGTAGTCTATTTTCAGGGCGGTCATGACCATTTTGCCTACGAGAACCCGAGCTATCGCCAGCTCCTGCGGCAGGCCATCCGTTGGACGGCGAAGAAGGACTGAGCGCCCTCCCGCGGTGAACAGTTGACACGGCTCCCGGCGAAAGTCTCATCCCGGAACCCCTCTAGGTGTTCCAGCAACCCCCTGATCTTTAGGCGCTATGTTTTTAAAGGTTATTGCCTGCGAGATCGCTGTCCGTGAGCTGTATTACGCCGCCGCCCGGTCGCGGAATCTGGTGGACCTGGAGTTCCTGACTCAAGGTTACCATGACACGCCGAATGCCGGTCGGACGGAACTTCAAAAGCGGATCGACGCTGTGCCGGCGGGAAAATACGACGCCATCCTCCTGGGCTACGCGCTCTGCAGCAGCATCCTGACAGGCATCACCGCGCGGCACACCCAACTGGTGATTCCGCGCGCCCATGATTGCATCACGTTTTTCCTCGGCAGCAAGGAGCGGTACCAGCAGTGCTTCGCCGAGCGGCCGGGCACCTATTACTTCAGCTCGGGTTGGCTGGAATACGCCAGGCGGCGCGGGAACCAGGGCACCCTGTGGGGGGGCGCCTCCGTCCCCGCCAATGCCAACCTGAATTTCAAGGCCGCTTATGATGTTTGGGTGCAGAAGTACGGCGAAGAGCAGGCCAAATACCTCCTCGAGGAGATGAGCCGCTGGACCGATCACTATACGCATGGCACGTTAATCGACTTCGATTTCCTAAAGGGCCTGGATCTCCCCAAGCACGTGCAACAAATCTGCGCCGATAAAGGGTGGCAGTACGATCAGCTCCCAGGCGACATGCGCCTCTTCCACAAACTGCTCGACGGCGATTGGCCGAACGCGGACTTCCTCATCGTCCGCCCGGCGGAGAAAGTGATCGCCACGTTTGACGAGAACGTGATCGGGACGGCGCCCGCGGTGTAGGACAGGCATCTTGCCCGTTTCCATCAATTGGGTGGGAGGCTCCGGCCCTTGTTGATCGCAGACAAACCCCGGGAAACTGCCCGTTTGAAAAATCAGCCATCCGAGCTAGGTTCAGGTCAGAATATGTTAGAGGACCGCTCCTACATGAGAAGGACGCCGTTTAGCCCGAGGCGGTCTGTGACCCTTACGCTCGTGCTGGTGAACGTGGCGGTTTTTTTCCTCCAAATCGGGCTCACCCAATTCACGACCTTTCCGACCGAGTATTACTGCGCGCTGAGCCTCGAGGGCCTGACGCACGGCTACCTCTGGCAGTTGTTGACGTACCAGTTCATGCATGCGGGCGTGGTGCACATCTTTTTCAATTGCTGGGCAATCTATCTCTTTGGCCGGGATGTCGAAGAGGCGCTTGGCCGGAATTCGTTCGTGGCGCTCTATCTGTTGAGCGGCGTCATCGGCGGGCTGGTGCAAATTCTGGCAGGGCTGCTTTTGGGCGGTCTCTTCGCCGCCTCGGTGGTCGGTGCCTCCGCCGCCGCCTTCGGCCTTTGCGCCGCCTTTGCAATGTTGTTCCCCGACCGCATCATCCTGCTCTTCTTCGTGCTGCCGGTCCGGGCGAAATACCTCCTGGTTGGCGCGGTGGTGCTGGCCCTGCTCGGAACCTTGCGTCCGGGAGATGGCGTTGCCCATGCCGCCCACCTGGGCGGCATCCTGACCGGGCTCGGCTTCACCCGCTACGCCAGCCACTGGGATTGGCATTGGCCCCGCTGGCAGCGCCGCCGCACTCCTTCGCGCCGGCTGGTCAAGGTCACCTCAATCACCGGCGGTTTGTGGGGCAAGACACGCACCGCGGCTGACGAAGACCTGCCACCCGAGGAATTCCTCAGCCGTGAAGTGGACCCCATCCTCGATAAAATCTCCGCTCAGGGAATCCAGAGCCTGACCGCGCGCGAACGACGAATTCTCGAAGCCGCCCGACAGAAAATGGCGAAACACTAGCGCCGCGCTCGACATCCTTCGGTTTCCTTTTTACTGTCAACGCATGATCCAACGCTACTCGCGTCCTGTCATGCGGGAAATCTGGAGCGAACAACGCAAGCTCGAGATCTGGCTCCAAATTGAATTGCTCGCCAGTGAAGCCTTGTGTGACCAAGGCCTCGTGCCCAAAAAAGACCTCGCCCAAATGAAAGCCCGGGCGGCTTTCAACCTCGAGCGGTGCAAGGAGCTGGAACGCGTCATCAACCATGACGTCATTGCGTTCACTACCAATGTCGCCGAAAACATCGGCGAACCTGCCAGCCGCTGGCTCCATTTCGGCCTCACCAGCAGCGACATCATCGACACGGCATTTGCCGTGCAGATGGTTCAATCGGCCGACATACTCATTCAGGATGTCACCGAGCTGCGCAAGGTGATCGCTCTCAAAGCCAGAAAATATCAGTTCACACCCATGATCGGCCGCAGCCACGGCATCCACGCCGAGCCGACCACCTTCGGGTTGAAGATGGCGTTAATGCACGACGAGTTCGGGCGTGCTCTCGACCGCTTGCGCACCGCCCGGGAAACCGCCGCCGTCGGCAAGCTCTCCGGTGCCGTGGGTACGAGCGCTCACCTCAGCCCGGTGATTGAAGCGAAGGTGTGCCGGAAACTGGGGCTGCGGGCTGCACCGATCGCGACGCAAGTGATCCAGCGCGACATTCATGCGGAGTTTATCACCACCCTTGCGCTGGTGGCCGCCAGTATTGAAAGGTGGGCGACGGAGTTTCGGCATTTGCAGCGCACCGAGGTGCTCGAAGCCGAGGAACTTTTCACCAAAGGTCAGAAAGGTTCGAGCGCGATGCCGCACAAACGCAACCCCATTACCGGCGAGCGACTGAGCGGCCTTGCCCGGGTGCTCCGCGGCAACTCAATCGCCGCCCTGGAGAACGTCGCCCTCTGGCACGAGCGCGACATCAGCCATAGCTCCGTCGAGCGGGTCATCTTCCCCGACTCCTGCACGCTGCTCGATTATATGCTCGTCACGCTCACGAAGCTGACCGAAGGCCTCGTGATCTATCCCGAGAATATGAAGCGCAATCTGAAACTGTCGCTCGGGATGTGGAACTCGCAGACAGTGCTGCTGGCCCTGATTAGAAAGGGCCTGACCCGGGAGCAGGCCTACGACCTCGTGCAGCGGAACGCCATGAAGACCTGGGAAGTGAAGCACGCCGGCTCCGACGACGCCGATTTCCTGGCGCAGCTCAAAAGCGACCCGGAAGTGGCGAAGCATTTCAAAACCGGCGAGCTCGAGAAGCTCTGCTCGCTTGAATTTCACTTCAAAGAAGTGAAAAACCGGTTCAAAAAGCTCGGTCTCTAGGAAGGACGGTTCGTTTTAGCGCGAATATTTTCCAGTCGGCTCAGGCGGCGGCGTAGGTACAATCCGGGCCTCGCGACGAGCGACATGAAGGCAATGAACCGGGCGGCGATGCCTCCCTCTCCTCCTCTGGAGGAGAGGGTTGGGGAGAGGAGGCCCTGTTACCACCGGCAGCGAGGTTTGTGGAAAGCTTCCTTTCGCGTTCGCGCATGCATTGGGCCCATGATTCTTCCACAAAGCAAGTGCCCCCTCTCCCCTATCCCCTCTCCCCCAGAGGCGGAGAGGGGGATCCGGCATGGCCGTCACAACTTATGGTGCCCCGGCTGCCTTCTCCCTCTCCCCATGAGGAGGAGAGGGCAGGGGAGAGAATTCCCCGGACATGCTCGCGCATCGCACCTCCGAACCCGTTGCAGCGCAAGCGCTCGCAGGTTCCCCTCTCCTCGGGGAGAGGGGCAGGGGTGAGGGGGAATTTGTTGAGCTGGTTCATCCGGAGGGTCCCTTTGTCGGTTCCTGCGCACAGTTCATAAGCAGGCGAAAGCACCCCGGACTGCAAGCGCTTCGTCTCTGCACTTCGGCGGCGTTGCCTACTCGCGTTTGGCTGCCTTTACCTCAATGTGCAGGTCTCGTAGCTGACGTGGCGCCGCCGCCGAGGGCGAATCCGTCATGAGACACGTGCCTTTGGCGGTCTTGGGAAAAGCGATCACGTCGCGAATACTCGGTGTCCCGCACAGGATTGCCACCAGGCGGTCAAAGCCTAGCGCGATCCCGCCGTGGGGCGGAGCGCCGTACCTGAACGCTTCGAGCATGTAGCCAAAGCGCAGCTTGGTCTCCTCCGGCGGAATTTGCAGCACCTCCT
Organism: Verrucomicrobiia bacterium; assembly: GCA_036524155.1. Classification (GTDB taxonomy): domain Bacteria; phylum Verrucomicrobiota; class Verrucomicrobiia; order Limisphaerales; family UBA8199; genus DATDCV01. The sequence goes on along the minus strand of DATDCV010000025.1, from coordinate 3,211 downwards.
CAAACACCGTCTTCTGCACCTCCGGCTGGTGAATACGGATCGACCCGCCGCCCAACTCGACACCGTTGACCACGACGTCGTAGTGCTGGCCGCGCACCTTCCGGGGCTCGCTCCTCAGCAGCGGGATATCCTCTGCCATGGGCGCGGTAAAGGGATGATGCGTGGAATACCAGCGGTTCTGCTCCTTATCGAAACTCAGCAGCGGGAAATCAACGACCCAGAGGAAATCGAACCGGTCCGCGGGGATCTGCAGCTTGCCCTGGCTTCTCAGGATTTCGGCGCAATACAGGCGAATCTTGCCGAGGATCTCGCATGCGGTCAGCCACTGGTCCGCGGCGAACAGGATCAAATCGCCTTCCTCGATCGCCAGTTTCTTCGCTAGCGCGGCTTTTTCCGCCTCCGAGAAAAATTTTACGATGGGCGACTTCCATTCGCCGCCCTCCACCTTGATGAAGGCCAGGCCTTTGGCGCCGAAACTCTTCGCGGTCTCGGTCATCGTGTCGAGTTGTCCCTGCGTGGCGCCCGCCATGCCTTTGGCGTTGAGCGCCTTAACGACCCCGTGGTTCGCGATCGCGCCGCTGAACACCTTGAAGCCGCTGCCGCGGAACTCTTCTGTGAAATCCGTCAGTTCCATCCCGAAACGCGTGTCCGGCTTGTCAATGCCGTAACGGTCGATCGCTTCCTGGAACGAGATGCGCTTGAAGGGCGTTGGAATGTCGAGGTTTAGCGCCGTCTTCCACACCCGTTTGAGCAGCCCCTCGATCAAGGTGTAAATATCTTCCCGGTCGATGAACGACATCTCGACATCGATCTGAGTGAACTCGGGCTGCCGGTCGGCCCGCAAATCCTCGTCGCGGTAACACCGGGCCAGTTGAAAGTATTTTTCCACGCCTGCCACCATGAGGATTTGTTTGAACTGCTGCGGGGATTGCGGCAGAGCATAAAACTGGCCCGGCGACAGCCGGCTCGGGACGAGAAATTCCCTTGCGCCTTCCGGTGTCGACTTGAACAGCGTTGGGGTCTCTACTTCGAGGAAGCCCTGTTCGTCCATGAAAAGCCGGGTGGCGGTGGCGATTTTGCTGCGCAGCCGCAGGTTGCGGGTCATTTCCGGACGCCGTAGATCCAAGTACCGGAATTTCAGGCGCAGCTCCTCGTTGACCTTGCTGGCCACCTCCGGGTCGTCTACCGGGAACGGCAGCACCTCCGCATAATTCAATAGCTCCAACCGGCTGGCGGCAACCTCAACCTCTCCCGTTGCGATCTTCGGATTCGTGGTCCCGGCCGGTCGCTGCCTCACTTTTCCTGTCACGCGGATGACACATTCGCTTCGCAAGGCCGCCGCTTGTTCGAACACCTCCTTGGGCAAGTCTGACGGATCAAACACCGTCTGTGTCCGGCCTTCCCTGTCACGGACATCAATGAAGATGACGCCGCCCAGGTCGCGGCGCGAATGGACCCAGCCCGCCAGAGTGACCGTTTCCCCGATCTGCGCCGGGCGCAACTCGTTGCAGTGATGCGTTCGTTTCATGTCGTGTCAACCCCGGGGGCGCACCCTCTTAGCCTGCGAGAGCCGACCCCGGAAATGAACGCGCATGTTGCCGTGAAATCCAGCCGGGATAAAGAAGTTTTTAGACAGGCGAACGCGCTCGCCCACGTGCTGGCACCCGCTCAGGCCCACTCTGGCCGCTGGCGCAGTTGGAAAAGCATCTCCCCACCTTTGGGCACCATCAGAATTCCCTCGGCTTCACGGTTGGCGTACTCGGCTGCATTCACGGTCGCCGGGTCGCGGTAGCCGAGGTTGATGCGTTCGCAGAGGCCGCGCGGGAGTTGCGTCGCCAGCGTCACTGTGGCGCGGCAACGCTCCACGCCGCTTTCGAAAGTGCCGATGCCGCGAACGTGGGTCGAGTGTGCCAGGACACCCCAGGGGAAGTGTTTGAACTTGTTCCACTGCTTCAGGAAATAATCCCGACAGTGGTACCCGACGGCTTCGATGTGCTTTCCGTGGCTGACGGAGATCTCGCGGAGGTGCGGCGCATAAATGACCAGTTCACCCCCATCCGCCAACACGGGTTCGAGTTTGTACATGCACTTGCCCGCCGTCCAAAGCTCATCGTACATCGCCGGTGCGCAGGAGATAATGGTTTGGAACGGCCGGTCCTTGTACACGATGTGGATTTGCCGGGAGAGATCGCTCGCCTTGTCCCACGCGTCTTCGGGACTGCCGGCGAACAGGCCCGCGAGGCTTCCTTTAGGGTCCACCACCAGGCAAAAGCAGAGTTTGTTCACTTTGACCATCGCGCCGGCCCGGTCGACGACTTTCCTCACCGGCGTCCATTTGTTGCCGATGATCTTCGGGTTGGTGACGACCGCGCCCAGCCAGTGGAAGAAATTTAGAATTTGGGGGCCGGCGACACCCGGGAAAAGGTATTTGTTCCCGCCGGAAAAGCCGACCACCTCGTGCGGGAAAACGGGGCCGATGATGATGACGTCGTCGTAGTCAAACAGCATACGGTTGACTTCGACCGGAACCTGCATTTTGAACAGCCCGCCGCTGAGCTCGCCGATATCGTCTGGCGAGAACACTCCTATCTGTTTCAGGGCTGCGGGATCGTTCCAGGCGTGGTTAAAGAAACGAACACGGCCGTAAATGTCACGCCGCTGCTCAGGCGTTATTTCGAGGCGCCGGCAAATCGCGACGTCGCTCATCGGCTGATGGGTGCCGAGCGCGACCAGAATATCGAGGCTCCTCGTGACATTGCCGATTTGACGGAACAACGCTCCAAACACCATGCCCAGAGGGGCGGTACGCGTGCCGTCGGGGATGATCACCAGGACCCGCTTGTCGCGGTAGTTCTCAACCGGGCAATGGCGGGCCACCATTTCGGTGACCTGTGACAGGCTGACGATGGGCATAGGTCAGAGGGTTATTTAAGCAATATCCGCGTATACGGGAACCCGGCCATTTCAGCCTACCTGATATCGCGAAAACCGTCCCACGGTGATGTTCTCGCCAAATTTAGCTATGGTCTCTTTTATGAGGTCTTCGATCGTCTTTTTTTCATCCCTGTAATAAGCCTGACTCAGCAGGCATACTTCTGAATGAAACTTCTTCAGTTTTCCGGGAAGAATCTTTTCGATTTGATCCGGTTTCTTGCCCCCAGCAAGAAGCTGCTCTTTTATTACGGCAACTTCGCGCTCCTCCACCGACTTA